>NZ_JBWKFM010000048.1:31710-32809 GCF_056434285.1 Streptomyces sp. NPDC044063 | reverse complement strand
CGCCCGGTTACATTCCGAACCCGGAAGCTAAGCCTTTCAGCGCCGATGGTACTGCAGGGGGGACCCTGTGGGAGAGTAGGACGCCGCCGAACAATCTTTCATGGACCCCTGGTCCCAGCGTTCACGCTGGGACCAGGGGTCCATTTGTTTTTCTGCTTGTTTTTTGTCGAAGCGCGCCTGTCGGCCAGGTGCGCGAGAATGACTGCGGTACCCGAAGACAGGAGTCACGTCGATGTCCACCAACTCTCCCGAGGATCGCTCGGGCGGCGAGTCGCGCTACGGCGGAGGCCCCCGCGGCCCGCGCGGTGGCGGTTTCCGCCGCGACGACCGTTCCGGCGGTGGCTTCCGTCGTGACGACCGCGGCCCGCGCCGTGACGACGACCGTGGCGGTCCCCGTCGTGACGACCGTCGTGACGAGCGTCCCGGCGGTTTCCGTCGCGATGACCGTCGTGATGACCGTTCCGGCGGTGGCTTCGGCCGCCGTGACGACGACCGTGGCGGTTTCCGCCGCGACGACCGTCGCGATGACCGTGGCGGCCGTCCGGGCGGTGGCTTCGGCCGGCGCGACGACGACCGTGGCGGCTTCCGCCGCGATGACCGCGACCGTGGCCCCCGTCGTGATGACGACCGTGGCCCCCGTCGTGACGACCGTCGCGACGAGCGTCCCGGTGGCTTCCGTCGCGACGACCGTTCCGGTGGCGGTTTCCGTCGTGACGAGCGTCGTGACGAGCGTCCCGGCGGTTTCCGTCGCGATGACCGTCGTGATGACCGTTCCGGCGGTGGCTTCGGCCGCCGTGACGACGACCGCGGTGGCTTCCGCCGCGACGACCGTCGCGATGACCGTGGCGGCCGTCCGGGCGGTGGCTTCGGTCGCCGCGACGACGACCGTGGCGGCTTCCGTCGCGATGAGCGTCGTGACGAGCGTCCCGGTGGTTTCCGCCGTGACGACCGCCGTGACGACCGTTCCGGCGGTGGCTTCGGCCGTCGCGATGACGACCGCGGTGGCTTCCGTCGCGATGAGCGTCGTGACGAGCGTCCCGGTGGTTTCCGCCGTGACGACCGCCGTGACGACCGTTCCGGCGGTGGCTTCGGCCGTCGT
>NZ_JBWKFM010000048.1:0-31612 GCF_056434285.1 Streptomyces sp. NPDC044063 | reverse complement strand
GCGATGACGACCGTGGCGGCTTCCGCCGCGACGAGCGTCGTGACGAGCGCCCCGGCGGCGGTTTCCGTCGCGATGACCGCGGTGGCGACCGTGGTGGCTTCGGTCGCCGCGATGACGACCGTGGCGGCTTCCGTCGTGACGAGCGCCGCGATGACCGTCGTGACGAGCGTCCCGGTGGTTTCCGCCGTGACGACCGTGGCCCGCGCCGTGACGACGACCGTGGCGGCTTCCGCCGCGATGACCGCCGTGACGACCGTCGCGACGACCGCGGTGGCGACCGTGGTCCCCGTCGTTCGTTCCGTGACGACCGTCAGGGCGGTGGCTACCGGGGTGGCCGCGACGAGCGTTCCGGTGGCTACGGGCGCCGTGACGACCGTGACCGGGACCGTGGCGACCGGGAGCCGGTGAAGCGGATTCCGATCCCGGATGACGTGACCGGCGAGGAGATCGACGCCGACGTGCGGCAGGAGCTGATGAGCCTGCCGAAGACCCTCGCCGAGGACGTCGCCCGCAACCTTGTCATGGTGGCCCGACTGCTGGACGAGGAGCCCGAGCAGGCCTACGGCTACTCCCGCGTCGCCCTGCGGCTCGCCTCCCGCGTCGCCGCCGTCCGTGAGGCCGCCGGCTTCGCCTCGTACGCCACGGGCCAGTACTCCGAGGCGCTCGCCGAGTTCCGCGCCGCCCGTCGTATGACCGGCTCGGTCGAGCTGTGGCCGATCATGGCCGACTGTGAGCGCGGCATGGGCCGCCCGGAGCGCGCCCTGGCCATGGCCGGCGAGCCCGAGGTGCAGAAGCTGGACAAGGCCGGCCAGGTCGAGATGCGCCTGGTCGCCGCCGGTGCCCGTAAGGACATGGGCCAGGCCGAGGCCGCCGTGGTCACCCTGCAGAGCCCCGAGCTGGCCTCGAACTCGGTCCAGCCGTGGACCGCGCGCCTGCGGTACGCCTACGCCGACGCCCTGCTGGAGGTCGGCCGGGAGGCCGAGGCCCGTGAGTGGTTCGCCAAGGCCCTCGAGGCCGACCAGGGCGGCACCACGAACGCCTCCGACCGTCTCGCCGAGCTCGATGGCATCGAGTTCAAGGACGCCCTGGACGAGAGCGCCGACCAGGCCGACGACCAGACCGACGCTCCCGCCGAGGCCGAGGCCGAGGCCGAGGCCGAGGCCGTGACGGAGACCGAGGTGGAGACCGAGGTCGAGGCCGAGGCCCCCGCCGAGGCCCCCAAGGCTCCCGAGGCCCCCAAGGCCGAGGGCGACCAGGGCTGACTGAGCCGGGCGCGCCGCGCCGACGGCCGCTGACGACCGAGGGCGGTGTCCCCGATCATTCGTGATCGGGGACACCGCCCTCGGCGTTTGTCCGGCTGGTTCGGCTAGTTCAGCGCCAGGCTCCGCAGCACCAGGCCCGTCGCCGGCTTCGGGCCGAACGACGTCGACTTGCGGGGCATGGTGACGCCCTGTTCGGCCAGTTCCCGTACGACGTCCTCGCGGACCGGGTACATCAGCACGGCCGTGCCGCCGTGCCGCTCGGCCTGCTGGACGGCGGCGGCGGTCTCATGGATGTAGGCGATGTGCTCGGGGTCGTCCGGGACCTGCCAGAGGTGCTCCAGCAGGAGCGAGTGCAGCACCGTCGCGTCCAGCTCGCGCCATGCCGCCGGGCGGTCGGCGGGGATCGTACGGTCCAGCAGCCGCGGGTCGGGGCGGTCCAGCAGGTGGAAGTGGCCGTCGCCGGCCAGCAGGAAGGCGTTGCCGGGCTCCCGGGCCGCGGCGGCCAGCTCCTCCAGGGCGTTCGGCAGCGGGACGCGGAGGGTGCGGACGCGGAAGGCGCCGCCCAGCCGGTCGAGGGCCTCGGCGACCGGCAGCCGGTGGAGCAGGCGGTGGATGGCGCGGACCCGCAGCGGGTAGCGGGCGGTGTCGACGAGCAGGACGAGGCCGAAGTCCCACGGGCCGGGCGCCGGCTGCTCGGCGCGCAGGCGCAGGTAGGTGGCCCAGCGGTGGTGGCCGTCGGCGATCAGGGCGTGCCGTCGGCCGAGGTCCCGGTCGATGCGGTCGAGGTCATCGGGGTCGGTGATCGACCAGAGGCGGTGGGCGTAGCCGTCGTCCGTGGCGGTGGAGAGGAGGGGCTCGGTGCCGATGACGCGCTCGATGACGCCGGCCGCGCCCTCCTCGTCGTCGCCGCCGCGGTAGGAGAAGAGCAGGGGTTCGAGGTTGGCGCCGGTGTCGCGCATCAGGGCGGCGCGGTCCTCGATGATGTGCGGCATGACGTCCTCGTGGGGGAGGACCACGCCTTCCTCGCGCGGGGTGAGGCGCAGGGCGCCGATGAGGCCGCGCTGGAGGATGCCGTCGCCGCGCTGTTCGTAGACGTAGAGCGCGGGCTCGGGGTCGGCGGCCAGGACGCGTTCCTCCTGCCAGCGGCGGAGGGTCGCGGCGGCCTGGCGGTGGCGTTCGGCGGCGGTGGCGGCCTGGGGGAGGATGAGCCGGACGATGTTGTGCGGGTCGGCGGTCTCCAGGTGGCGCAGGCCGTCGGGCCGTACGACGACGTCGTACGGTGGCGAGGTGACCGACGCGAGGCTGCCGACCCGTTCGGGAACGTAGCGGAGCCCTCGGAAGGGGGCGAGACGCAGCCCCTGCGTCGCGGGGCTGCCGTTGGCACCGTTGCCATGGCCTGGAGTGCTCATTGTGAAATGTTATGTCTCGGGGCGGGATGAGCAATGATCGTGGAAGAGACGTACAGCACAAGGAGCGAGCACAGCATGGAGCAGACCGTCCGTACCCGGCCCGGCGGCAGCGAGGGGCGGCTGAGCGCCGCCTACGACACGGCGCTGCTGGACCTCGACGGTGTGGTGTACGCGGGCGGTGAGGCCATCGCGTACGCCGTGGAGTCCCTGGGGTCGGCACGGGACGGCGGGATGCACCTGGCGTACGTGACGAACAACGCGGCCCGTACGCCGGAGACGGTGGCGGCGCACCTGACCGAGCTGGGGGTGCCGGCCGAGCCGGGCGATGTGATCACCTCGGCGCAGGCGGTGTCCCGGCTGATCTCGGATCAGCTGCCGGCCGGGTCGCGGGTGCTGGTGATCGGCGCCGAGGGGCTGCGGGTCGCGCTGCGGGAGCGTGGCCTGGTGCCGGTGGAGTCGCTGGACGACGACCCGGCCGCCGTGGCGCAGGGGTACGGCGGTCCGGAGATGCCGTGGTCGCGGCTGATGGAGGCGTCGTACGCGGTGGCGCGTGGGCTGCCGTGGTTCGCGTCGAACACGGACCTGACGATTCCGAGTGCCCGGGGGATCGCGCCGGGCAACGGTTCGGCGGTGCAGGTGGTGCGGATAGCCACCGGTGCGGAGCCGCGGGTGGCGGGGAAGCCGCAGCCGCCGATGCACCGCGAGACGATTCTGCGGACGGGTGCCGAGCGGCCGCTGGTGGTGGGCGACCGGCTGGACACGGACATCGAGGGCGCGCACGCGGGGGGTGTGGACTCGCTGCTGGTGCTCACGGGTGTGACGACGCCGGCGCAGCTGCTGGCGGCGCTGCCGGAGCACCGGCCGACGTTCGTGGCGGAGGATCTGCGGGGGCTGCTCGTGCCGCACCCGGCGGTGTCCTCCGACGCGCGGTGCGGGGGCTGGACGGCGTCGGTCGACGGGGACGCGCTCGTGCTGGACGGCGAGGGGGAGCGGATCGACGCGCTGCGGGCGCTGTGCGCCGCCGCGTGGACGGCGGCGGGGGAGGGCTCCTGCGCGCTGGACGCGGGGAAGGCGCTGGCCCGGCTGGGCTGGTAGCGGCTGGTAGTAGCCGGTAGCCGGTAGCCGGTAGCCGGTAGCCGGTAGCCGGTAGCCGGTAGCCGGTAGCCGGATGACGTGAGGGGGGGGGGGGGGGGGGGGGGGGGGGGGGGGGGGGGGGGGGGGGGGGTTGGGGGGGGGGGGGGGGGGGCCAGGCCTCCCAACAGGGTTGGTACGCCCCCCCCGTCCCCCCCCCCCCCCCCCCCCCCCCCCCCCCCCCCCCCCCCCCCGCGCCCCCCCCCCCCCCCCCCAACCCCCCCCCCCCCCCCTCCCCCCCCCCCCCCCCCCCGCCCTCGTCGTTCGGCGGGGGGCTTCTTCAGCCCAGTTCCGCCAGGAGCTGCTCCTCCGTCGCGCCCCGGCGCCAGTAGCCGGTGAACGTGACGGCCCGGCGGTCGAAGCCGCGTTCGCCGACGAGGTGGCGGCGCAGGGAGCGGATCGTGCCGGCCTCGCCGGCGATCCAGGCGTAGGGCGTGCCGGTGGGCAGGCCGGCGGCGCGGACCGTGTCGAGGACGGTGGGCCCGGCGGGGTCGCGGACGAGCCAGGTGATCTCGGCGTCGGCCGCGGTGGGCAGGTCCTCCACGTCGGCGGGGTGGGCCACCTCGATGTAGACCTTGGCGGGGGTGCCGGCCGGGAGCCAGGCGAGGATGCCGGCGGCCGCGGGCAGGGCGGACTCGTCGGCGGTGATCAGGACCCAGTCCGTGCCGGCCGGGGGCTGGAAGTCGACGCCCCCGTTCTCCTCGGCGATCGGCCCCAGAATGGTGACCTTGTCGCCGGGGCGGGCGGTGCGGGACCACAGGGAGGCGGGGCCGTCGTGGCCGGTGCCCTCGCCGTGGCCGTGCTGGACGAAGTCGACGTCCAGCTCGTCCGGGTCGTGACGCAGGGCGCGCACGGTGTACGAGCGCATGACGGCCCGTATGTCCGGGTCCTGGACCCGCCACTCGGCGTACCAGCCCACGCCCCGGTCGTCCGGCAGCACGGGGGCGTCCTGTCCGGGGCGGGGCAGGAACAGCTTGAAGCGCTGGTCGCGGCCGCCGGTGACCATCTCGCCGAGGTGGTCGCCGCCGAAGGTGACGCGGATCAGCGAGGGGCCGATCCGCTCGGTCCGCAGGACGTGGAGGTCGAACCAGCGGTAGGGCGGCGGGGGCGGGGCTTCGGACATCGCTGGGACGGTCCTTCCGGTGTGGTCGACGGTGTGCGGCGGTGTGGTCGGCGGGGCGGGGTGTCGGGCCGGGGTGTCGGACCGGGGTGTCGGGCCGGGACGGCCGGGGCAGCTGGTTGACGCCCGGTCAGGAGGCCTTCTTCGCCTTCTCGATGGCGGCGGCGAGGTCCTCCAGGAGCGGGGCGCAGCCGGCGTAGGAGAAGCGGGGCTCGCTGAGCCAGGGGGCGACCTGGCCGGCCTTGACGGCGGGCAACTGCTCCCAGGTGGGCTTGGCGGCGAGGTCCTTGGGCTGGAGGGCGGAGGTGCGGCTGTCCAGGATGATGAGGTCGGCCCGGTACTTGTCGGCGTTCTCCCAGCTGAGGCTCTCGAAGTAGCCGCCCTTGTCGAGCTTGTCGGGGACGACGAGGTCGACGCCGAGCTCGCGGAAGTACATCAGGTCGGCGTTGACGGCCGGGTTGGAGACGTAGAAGAGGTCGGCGCTGCCGGAGGCGGCCATGACCTTGACGGGGTTGCCCTTGGCGGCCTTGCGCAGGCGCTCGGCGGCCTTCTCGAAGCGGTCCTTGGCGTCGGTGACCTTCTTGGCCCTCAGGTCGGCGCCGAGGGATTCGGCGAGGGCGGCGTAGCGCTTGATGGGCTCGAGCATGGAGACCCGGGCGGAGGTGAGGCCGACGCTGGGGGCGAGGGCGAGGATCTTCTTCTTGCTCTCCTCCGGCACGTACCAGAGGGCCTCGGGCTCGAACATGTTGCTGATGAGGAGGTCCGGCCTGAGGCCCGCGTACTTCTCGATGTTGAACTCGCCCCAGGCGTTGCCGAGGACGGTGAGCTTGTCGACGTCGAGGTCGCCGGCCTGCGGGTCGGGCTTGCCGTCGCCGAGCCTGGTGGGGCCGAAGACGCCGACGCACTCGACGCCGAAGTCGTGGAGGGCGGCGGCGGTTCCGGTGAAGGCGACGATCCGGCGGGGGGTCCTCGGCGTCCGCACGGTCGTGCCGCGGTCGTCCTTGAAGCTCCAGGCGCCGTCCTTGCCGCCGGAGCCGCCGGCGTCCTTGCCCGAGTCGGATGAGCCGCCCCCGCAGGCGGTGAGGAGGGCGCCGAGGCCCAAGGCGCCTCCAGCGGCGAGGAATCCGCGGCGGGAGGTGGTTATGGTGCGGGGGGTGCTCATGGGGTTGCGCTTCTCTCACATGGGGGGTGAATGTGAGGGTAGGCTAACCTAACTGTTTGTGTTGGTCGACAGTCCCCCTCCCGCAGCGTCCTCCGCGGACGCTCCCCCCACGCAGGCGACGGCCGCCCCGCCCCGCCGGCGCGCCGTCCCGCTCGCCGCGGGCCTCGCCGTCGCCGTGGGCGCGCTGCTCCTGGTCGTCGTCGCGTCCGTCGCCGTGGGCGCCAAAGCGATCTCCGTCGACCAGGTCTGGCACGGGCTCTTCCACTACACCGGCGACCCGACCGACGTGGTCGTCCGTGACGTACGGCTGCCCCGCACCCTCCTCGGCCTGCTCGTCGGCACCGCGCTCGGCCTCGCCGGCACGGTCATGCAGGCCCTCACCCGCAACCCCCTCGCCGACCCCGGGCTGTTCGGCATCAACGCCGGCGCCGCGGCCGCGGTCGTCACCGGCATCAGCGTCCTCGGCGTCACCTCACTGACGGGCTACGTGTGGCTGGCCTTCCTCGGCGCCGCCGTCGTCTCCGTCGTCGTGTACGCGCTGGGCGGCAACCGGGGCGCCACGCCCGTACGCCTCGCGCTCGCAGGCACCGCCGTGACCGCGGCCCTCAACGGCTACGTCTTCTCCGTCCAGTTGCTGGACACCGCGGCGCTGGACCGGATGCGCTTCTGGACCGTCGGCTCGCTGGCCTCGGCCGACGACGGCGTCGTCACCCAGGTCGCGCCCTTCATCGCCGTCGGCGTCGTCCTCGCCCTCGCCCTGGCCCGGCCGCTCAACGCCCTGGCCCTCGGCGACGACCAGGCCCGCGCCCTGGGCACCCGGCTCACCGCCACCCGCGTCCTCGCCCTCGTCTCCGTCACCCTGCTGTGCGGCGGGGCGACGGCCGCCTGCGGGCCCGTCGTCTTCGTCGGGCTGATGGTCCCGCACGTCGTCCGCGTCGTCACCGGCCCCGACCTGCGCTGGATCCTGCCCTACGCGGCCGTCCTCTCCCCGGTCCTGCTGCTCGGCTCCGACATCGTCGGCCGGGTCGTCGTCCGCCCCTCCGAACTCCAGGTCGGCATCGTCACCGCGCTGCTCGGCGGACCGCTCTTCATCCACCTCGTACGACGCCGGAGGATGGCCCAGCTGTGAAGGCCGCGAAAACCCTGAAGGCCGCGAAGACCCTGAAGGCCGCGAAGACCGTGAAGGCCGCCAAGACCCTGAAGGCCGCGAGAACCCTGCGTACCCCCGGCGGGCTCTCCGTCCGCCTCGACGCGCGCGCCGCGCTCTCCATCCGTGTCAACACGCGCTCCGCGCTCGTCGTCCTGCTGCTCGCGGCCGCCGCGCTGGCCGCCTCCGTCGCCCTCATCGGCACCGGCGACTACCCCATGTCGTTCGCCGACGTCGTGCGCGTACTGACCGGTGACGGCGACCCGGCGCAGGAGTTCATCGTCCACGACCTGCGGCTGCCCCGCGTCCTGGTCGGCCTGCTCGCCGGCGCCGCCCTCGGACTGGCCGGCGCCGTCTTCCAGTCCGTCTCCCGCAACCCGCTGGGCAGCCCCGACGTGATCGGGCTCGGCCAGGGCGCGACCGCCGGGGCGCTGCTCGTCATCGTCCTCCTCCGGGGCGACCCCGCGGCCGTGGCCGCCGGAGCCGTCGCCGGCGGCATCGCCTCCGGCGCCGCCATCTACGCGCTCGCCTGGAAGAAGGGCGTCCACGGCCACCGGCTCGTGCTCGTCGGCATCGCCATGGCCGCCATCCTCACCGCCGTCATCGGCTACCTCCTCACCAAGGCCAACCTCACCGACGCCGCCCGCGCCACCACCTGGATGGTCGGCTCGCTCAGCGGCCGCGACTGGGAGCAGGTGTGGCCGCTCCTGGCCGCCTGCGCCGTGCTGGCCCCCCTCGTCCTCGGCCACGGCCGCGCCCTGCGCATGCTGGAGATGGGCGACGACGCCGCGTACGCCCTCGGGGTGCCCGTCGAACGGACCCGGCTGGTCACCATGGCCGGCGCCGTCCTGCTGACCTCCGTCGCCACCTCCGCCGCCGGGCCCATCGCCTTCGTCGCCCTCGCCGCGCCCCAGCTCGCCCGGCGCCTCACCCGCGCGCCCGGCCCCAACCTCACCGCCGCCGCCTGCACCGGCGCCGCCCTCCTCGTCACCGCCGACTGGGGCTCGCAGCGTCTCTTCGGCGCCGACCGGCTGCCCGTCGGCGCGCTCACCGGCATGCTCGGCGGCTGCTACCTGCTGTGGCTGCTGTACACCGAGCGCCGCGCGGGGCGGATATGAGCACGCACCACCCCCGTACCACCACACCGGAGAGAACCCCCATGAGCCGGCTGTCCGCCGAGTCCGTCACCCTCGCCTACGACGGACGCGTCATCGCGGAGAACCTCTCCGTCGCCGTCCCCGACAACTCCTTCACCGTCATCGTCGGGCCCAACGCCTGCGGCAAGTCCACCCTGCTGCGCGCCCTGTCCCGGATGCTCAAGCCGCAGGCGGGCTCCGTGCTGCTCGACGGCGCCGCCATCGGCTCGTACCCGGCGCGCAAGGTCGCCCGTACGCTCGGCCTGCTGCCGCAGTCGTCGGTGGCGCCCGACGGCATCACCGTCGCCGACCTCGTCGCCCGCGGCCGCTACCCCCACCAGGGCCTGCTGCGGCAGTGGTCC
Source organism: Streptomyces sp. NPDC044063 (assembly GCF_056434285.1). Classification (NCBI taxonomy): domain Bacteria; kingdom Bacillati; phylum Actinomycetota; class Actinomycetes; order Kitasatosporales; family Streptomycetaceae; genus Streptomyces; species Streptomyces sp. NPDC044063. Next base: position 22,883 of record NZ_JBWKFM010000048.1, on the reverse strand, counting down.
CCCGAGGACGAGGAGATCGTCCAGGAGTCGATGGCCTCGACCGGCGTCGCCGCCCTGGCCGACCGCCATGTCGACGAGCTCTCCGGCGGCCAGCGCCAGCGGGTGTGGATCGCCATGGCCCTCGCCCAGCGCACCCCGCTGCTGCTCCTGGACGAGCCCACGACCTTCCTCGACATCCAGCACCAGATCGAGGTCCTCGACCTCTGCGCCGAACTCCACGAGAACCAGGGCCGCACCCTCGTGGCCGTCCTCCACGACCTCAACCACGCGGCGCGCTACGCCACCCACCTGATCGCCATGCGCGACGGGCGCGTCGTCGCCGAGGGGGCGCCCGGCGACATCGTCACGGCCGAGCTCGTGGAGCGGGTCTTCGGGCTGCGCTGCCAGGTCATCGACGACCCGCAGACCGGCACGCCCCTGGTCGTCCCGGCCGCGCGCCGGCGGGCTCCCGCGGCGGCCCCGGCTCCCGCGGCTACAGGATCGACCGCAGCCGCAGCACGTCCCGCAGCCCGGCCTTCAGTCTGACCCGGCCGCCGGCCCAGGCCCGCGCGAAGTTCAGCTTCCCGTCCACCAGGGCCACGAGGTCGTCGCCCGTCATCTCCAGACCGATCTCGGCCGGCGGCTCGGCGACGCCCTTCACCGTACGGACCTCCCGGAGCCGGCCGTCCCGCAGATGGCCCACGAAGGTGACGTCCAGATCCGTGACGTGGCAGCTCAGCGACCGGTCGGGCGCGGCGGCCGCGCGGAGCCCGTCGCTCGCGCCCGCGAGATTCTCCGCCAGCCGGTCGAGTGCCGCACGGCACTCCTCGATCGTCGCCATCGCCATGGACGGTACACCCGCGGGCCCGCAACACAGGAGAAGCGCCCGGCACGGGGTAGCGTCGGAACCATGACCGACCCGACGCAGCCGCCCCAGGCCCCCCGGCCGCCCCAGCCCCTCGGTGTCGAACGAACCCCGACGGGTGACGCCGGCGTGGACACGCTGCTGGCCCGGCTGGCCGACGCCGACCACCTCGACGCGAGCGGGCACCTCCAGGTGTACGAGGATGTACACCAGGGGCTGCGCGACGCGCTCGGCGCGCTCGACCAGCGCCCCGGCCCGCCGCCGCCCGCGGCGGGCGTGCGTCCGTACGACAACAGGAGCTGAACCGCCCGTGGCAGTGACCCGCCGCCGACTCGACGCGGAGCTGGTGCGCCGCAAGCTGGCCCGTTCCCGCGAGCACGCGAGCCAGCTGATCGCCGCAGGCCGGGTGACCGTCGGCGGTGCGACGGCGACCAAGGCCGCCACCCAGGTGGAGACCAGCGCCGCCCTCGTCGTCACGCAGGACGACAGCGACCCCGACTACGTCTCCCGCGGCGGCCACAAGCTCGCCGGCGCCCTCGCCGCCTTCATGCCCCTCGGTCTGAAGGTCGAGGGCCGCCGCGCCCTGGACGCCGGTGCCTCCACGGGCGGCTTCACCGACGTCCTGCTCCGTGCCGGTGCCGCCCACGTCGTCGCCGTCGACGTCGGCTACGGCCAGCTCGCCTGGTCCCTGCAGAGCGACGACCGGGTCACCGTCAAGGACCGCACCAACGTCCGCGAACTGACGCTGGAACAGATCGACGACCAGCCGGTGGACCTCGTCGTCGGCGACCTGTCCTTCATCCCCCTCGGCCTCGTCCTGCCCGCGCTGGTGCGCTGCACCGGGCCCGGCGCCGACCTGGTGCTGATGGTCAAGCCCCAGTTCGAGGTCGGCAAGGAGCGCCTCGGCACCGGCGGTGTCGTCCGCAGCGCCCAGCTGCGCGCCGAGACCGTGCGCGCCGTCGCGGCCCGCGCCGCCGAACTCGGCCTGGGCGTCCTGGGTGTCACGGCCAGCCCGCTGCCGGGACCCTCCGGCAACGTCGAGTACTTTCTGTGGCTGCGCGCCGGTGCGCCTGAACTGGACCCGGCGGACGTCGACCGTGCAGTGGCGGAGGGGCCCCGTTGACCACTTCAGAAGCACTATCAGCAGCATCGTCCGGAGCGGGCGTCCCGTCCGGACGCACCGTCTTCCTGCTCGCGCACACGGGCCGCCCCGCGGCGATCCGCAGTGCCGAACTCGTCGTGCAGGGACTCCTGCGCTGCGGCATCGGGGTGCGGGTCCTCGCCGAGGAGGCCGCCGACCTGCCGCTGCCGCCCTCGGCCGAGCGCGTCGAGTGCGGACCGGGCCGGCCGGACGTCCTGGAGGGCTGCGAGCTCCTCATCGTCCTCGGCGGCGACGGAACGCTCCTGCGCGGCGCCGAGTTCGCCCGGCTGTCGGGCGTGCCGATGCTCGGCGTCAACCTCGGCCGGGTCGGCTTCCTCGCCGAGGCCGAGCGCGACGACCTCGACAAGGTCGTCGACCGCGTGGTGACCCGGGAGTACGAGGTCGAGGAGCGGATGACCCTCGACGTCCTCGTCCGCACGGACGGGCACGTCGTGCACACCGACTGGGCGCTCAACGAGGCCTCCGTCGAGAAGGCCGCCCGGGAACGGCTGCTGGAGGTCGTCACCGAGGTGGACGGCCGGCCCGTCTCCCGCTTCGGCGGCGACGGCGTGGTGTGCGCCACGCCCACCGGGTCCACCGCCTACGCCTTCTCCGCGGGCGGCCCCGTGGTCTGGCCCGAGGTCGAGGCCCTGCTGATGGTGCCCATCAGCGCCCACGCCCTCTTCGCCAAGCCGCTGGTGACCGCGCCGGACTCGGTGCTGGCCGTGGAGGTCCAGCCGCAGACCCCCAACGGGGTCCTCTGGTGCGACGGCCGGCGGACCGTGGAGCTGCCCGCCGGCGCCCGCGTGGAGGTGCGGCGCGGGGCCGTCCCGGTGCGGCTCGCCCGGCTGCACCACGCGTCGTTCACGGACCGGCTGGTGGCGAAGTTCGCGCTGCCGGTCGCCGGCTGGCGCGGGGCGCCGCACTGACGACCAGTGGTGGTGATCATGGTTTCGGCCTGTCACCCCAAGGGGTCGGCCCCCGGCGGCCGGCCGGGCGCGGGCGTCACCCGGAACGGTGGTGACACCCTCCCCGGGGCGGTCGGCGGGGGAGGCCGTCGCGAGGGACCCCCGGAACCTCGTATGGTCGTATCCGTGTTGGAGGAGATGCGGATCCGGTCCTTGGGCGTCATTGACGACGCGGTGGTCGAGCTGTCGCCCGGTTTCACGGCGGTGACGGGCGAGACCGGCGCCGGCAAGACCATGGTCGTCACCAGCCTCGGGCTGCTGCTCGGCGGGCGCGCCGACCCCGGGCTGGTGCGGATGGGCGCCAAGGCCGCCGTCGTCGAGGGGCGCCTCGCCGTCGACGCGCGCTCGGCCGTGGCCGTACGGGCCGAGGAGGCCGGCGCCGAGCTCGACGAGGGCACGCTGCTCGTCAGCCGCACCCTCTCCGCCGAGGGGCGCTCGCGCGCCCACCTGGGCGGCCGGGGCGTGCCCGTGGGGCTGCTGGGCGAGCTGGCGGACGATCTCGTCGCCGTCCACGGCCAGACCGACCAGCAGGGGCTGCTGCGGCCCGCGCGGCAGCGGCAGGCCCTCGACCGGTACGCCGGCGACGCCGTCGCCGTGCCGCTGGCCAAGTACGCCGACGCCTACCGCCGGCTGCGGGCCGTCGCCGCCGAGCTGGAGGAGCTCACCACGCGCGCCCGCGAACGCGCCCAGGAGGCCGACCTGCTGCGCTTCGGCCTCGACGAGATCGCCGCCGTCGAGCCGCTGCCCGGCGAGGACGCCGAGCTCGCCGCCGAGGCCTCCCGCCTCGGGCACGCCGAGGCCCTCGCCTCCGCCGCGACCGCCGCGCACGCCGCGCTCGCCGGGAACCCCGAGGACCCCGAGGGGATCGACGCCGCCACCCTCGTCGCCGGCGCCCACCGCGCGCTGGAGAGCGTGCGGTCCCACGACCCCGCCCTCGCCGGGCAGGCCGACCGCATCGGCGAGATCGCCATCCTGCTCGCCGACGTGGCCGGCGACCTCGCCGGATACGCCTCGAACCTCGACGCGGACCCCCGGCGGCTGGCCGCCGTGGAGGAGCGCCGGGCCGCCCTCACCCAGCTGACCCGGAAGTACGGCGCGGACATCGCCGAGGTCCTCGCCTGGGCCGAGCGGAGCGCCGCCCGGCTGGGCGAGCTCGACGGCGACGACGACCGTGTCGCCGGGCTCACGGACGAGCGCGACGCGCTGCGCGCCGAACTCGGCGCCCTCGCACAGACCCTGAGCGACGCGCGCGCCGAGGCGGCGAAGCGTTTCGCCGGGGCCGTCACCGAGGAGCTGGCCTCCCTCGCCATGCCGCACGCCCGCGTCTCGTTCGCCATCCGGCAGAACGAGGTGGCCGACCCCGCCGCCGGCATCGAGGTGGACGGGCGCGCCGTCTCCTACGGCCCGCACGGCGCCGACGACGTCGAGCTGCTCCTCGCCCCGCACCCCGGCGCCCACCCGCGGCCCGTGGCCAAGGGCGCCTCCGGCGGCGAGCTGTCCCGCGTGATGCTGGCCGTGGAGGTCGTCTTCGCCGGGTCCGACCCCGTACCGACGTACCTCTTCGACGAGGTCGACGCCGGTGTGGGCGGCAAGGCCGCGGTCGAGGTCGGGCGGCGGCTGGCGAAGCTGGCGCGCACCGCGCAGGTCGTGGTCGTCACCCACCTGCCGCAGGTCGCGGCGTTCGCCGACCGGCACCTGGTGGTGGAGAAGACCCACGACGGCGCGGTGACGCGCAGCGGTGTGCGGGCCATGGAGGGCGAGGAGCGGGTGCGGGAGCTCTCCCGGATGCTCGCCGGCCAGGAGGACTCGGAACTGGCCCGCGCCCACGCGGAGGAGCTGCTGGCGGCCGCCCGGCTGGGGTGACGGCGCCGACCGCCCGGACGGGACGGGAATCCCCAAAGCGGGTGAATCAGGAGATCTGTCGGCGAGGTGGGACGGGCCGGTCCCGGACCGGTGGTGCCGGTATGCCGGCCGGGGCTGGCATCCTGGGCTCAGCACCTCGCCGTACGCCCCGCCCGACGTCGACCCAGGAGCTTCCCCCGCGTGAGCAGCACACCCGGCCCCTCGCACGGGCGGCCGCCCCTGCACGCTGTGCAGGTCCTGGGCAGCGGCAGCGCGGGCAGCGGGGCGCATGTGCGGTCGCTGACGGACGGGCTGGTGGCGCGCGGGCTGCGGGTGACGGTGTGCGGGCCGCGCGGGACGGGTGAGCGGTACGCGTTCACCGGCGCCGGGGCCGCCTTCACCCCGCTGAGCACGGGCGCGGGCGTGACCGTCGCCGAGATCCGGGCGGCGAGCGCCGGCGCCGACGTGGTGCACGCGCACGGCCTGCGGTCCGGCGCCCTGGCCGCGCTGGCGCTGCGCGGCCGCGCCACGCCGCTGGTGGTCACCTGGCACGCGCGGATCCGCGCCGAGGGCGCGCGCTCCCACCTCGTACGGCTGATGGAGCGGCAGGCCGCCCGGGCCGCCGCGGTGCTGCTCGGCGTCTCGTCCGACCTGGTCGACCAGGCCCGGCGGCGCGGTGCGCGCGACGCCCGGCTGGCCCCGGTGGCCCTGCCCGCGCCGCGCGCCCGGCCCGAGGAGGACGAGTGCGTACGGCTCAAGGCCCGCGCCGAACTGGGCGCGGTCGCCCGGCCCCTGATCGTCACCGTGGGCCGGCTGGAGCCCGGCCAGGGACACGGCTTCCTGCTGGACGCGGCCCGGCTCTGGCGGGAGCTGGACCCCGAGCCGCTGCTGGTCATGGCGGGCGAGGGCGGCGAACGGGCAGCGCTGCAGCGGCGCATCGAGGACGAGGGGCTCCCGGTGCTGCTGGTGGGGCGGCGCGACGACGTGCCGGAGCTGCTGGCGGCGGCGGACGTGGCCGTCCTGCCCAGCCGGTGGGAGGCCCGCTCCCTGCTGGCCCAGGAGGCCCTCCACGCCGGGGTGCCGCTGGTGGCGACCGCGGTGGGGGGAGTGCCGGAGCTCGTCGGCGACGCCGCCGAACTCGTGCCCTACGGTGACGTGCCGGCCCTCGCCCACGCGGTGGCCCGGCTCCTGGACGACCCCCTGCGCTGCGCCGAACTGTCGGAGGCGGGCCGCCGCCGGACGGCCGAGTGGCCGTCCGAGGACGACACGGTGGCCCACGTCCTGAGCGTGTACGACGAACTGAACCGGCGGGGCTGAGCCGGTGGGGCTGAGCCGGCGGGTCCGAGCCGGCGGGTCAGGAGGCCCGCCGGGCGCGGGGCGGGCCGTGTGGCGTCGGGTCCACCGTGCGAGGCCGAGGCCGAGGCCGAGGCCGGCCCTGGGCTCCACCCCGGCCCCTCGGGCTCCCGGTCCGCCGGGCGCCGGGCGCCCGGCGGACCATGTGGCGTCGTGCCCGGAGGACGGGATCCGGGAGCCGTGGGCCGCGCCCGTCCCATCGGCCCCGCGTGTCGCCGTGCCCCGAGCGCGGGACCGGGGACCCGGGGGCGTCGCGGGACCCCGCCCCGGCCCGTCCGCCCCCCGCCCCGGCCGCCCTCGTCAGCCCACGTGGCGGCGGGCCCGGAGGGCCAGGCCCAGGGCCAGGGCCGCCTCCGGGTCGTCCAGGTCCGTGCTCAGCAGGCGGCCGATGCGGGCCAGCCGGTCGTAGAGCGTCTGGCGGTTCAGGTGCAGCTCGCGGGCCGTCTCCGCCTTGCGGCCGGCGTGGGCCAGATAGGACTCCAGCGTGGGCAGCAGCGCCGGGCGCGCGGTCGCGTCGTGGGCCAGCAGGGGTCCGAGCACGCGCTCCACGAACGCCGCCAGGTCCCCGTGCGAGCGCAGCCGCCACAGCAGGACGTCCACGTCCAGCCGCCGTACGTCGTGCCAGGCCCGCTCGGGGTCGGTCAGGTCGGGCGCGGCGCCGGCGGCCTCCGCCGCCAGGGCGGCGTGGCGCAGGCCGGCCCCCGCCGTCTCCCAGGTGGCCGGGGCGCCGACGACGACCACGGCCGGCGGCCGGAAGCCCGCCCGCGCGGCGCCGGCGCGCAGCGCCGCCGCCACCCGGTCGGCCACGGCCGGCCGTTCGTCGGCGCCGCGCAGGCCCACGAGGAGCGGTACGCGTCCCTCCGGGAGGCGTACGCCCAGCAGCACCGGCGCGCCCGTCGCGGCCAGCTCCTCCTGGAGCGCGGCGGCGAGGACGGACCAGCTCTCGGTGGGCACGAGGTCGCCCGCGGTCCGCAGGACGACGGGGAGCAGCGGCCCGGTGCCGGGCCGGAAGCCCAGCACCCGGGCCTGCGCCGGGGCGTCCGCCACGTCGATCCGGTCCTCGGCGAGGTCGGTGAGGAAGTCGCCGCGGCCGCGCGCCGCCAGTTCCTCCTCCTGCCGGGCGCGCAGCAGGACGACGGCGAGGAGGCCGGCGGCCCGGTCGGCGGCGATGCGGTGCACCGGGGCCAGCGGGGCGTGGACGGGCAGGACGGCCAGCCGGGCGCGCACCGTGCCGGGGCCGGCGCCGCCCTGCCCGGGGCTGCCGGGGACGTCGGCGACGACGCCGCCGGCCGGGCCACCGGGCGCCGCGGCCGGGGAGGAGCGCAGGCCGGCCCAGACCTGCAGGGGGTCGGCGGCGCCCGGGGGCGCGGGCGTGGGCCCGGCGGCGTAGAGGAGGCGGCCGTCCGGGGTCTCCAGGAAGACGGGGTTGCCCGCGAAGCCGGCGAACAGCCGCAGGACCTCGGGCACGCCGCCGCCGGCCAGCAGCACCTCGGTGCAGCGCCGGTGGACGTCCTCGGCCCGGCGCAGCAGGGCGTAGTGGGCGTTGACGAGCTCGGTGTGGATCTCCTCGGTGACGGCGACGAACGGCACCTCCCGGTGGAGCTGGACCAGCGGCAGCCCGAGGGCGCCGGCGGTGTCCACGACGGCGGGCGGGAGGGTGGCGAAGCGCGCGCCGAGCTCGACGACGAGGGCGGCGATGCCGCGCTCGGCCAGGCCCCGGACGAACGCCCGCTGTTCGGCGGGCCGGCTGCCCAGGCCCAGGCCCGTGGTGAGGAGGAGCTCGCCGCCCTTGAGCAGGGCGGCGATGTTGGGTGCCTCGCCGGCGTGGACCCAGCGCACGGGGCGGCGCAGGGCGTCGCCGCCGACGAGCACCTCGGGGAGGCCGCGCCGCAGGGCGGGCAGGTCCAGTGCTTCCGCCACGGTGATCGTGCCTCGTTCCATGGCGGGGAACCTAACAGTGCCGTGCGCGCGGCCGTGGTGGGCGTCAGCCCCCGAAGGCGCTGGACGCGGTCAGCCGCAGGGCCGTGTCGATGAGCGGCACATGGCTGAAGGCCTGCGGGAAGTTGCCCACCTGGCGGCCGTGGTGGGAGTCCCATTCCTCGGCGAGCAGGCCGAGGTCGTTGCGCAGGGCGAGCAGCTTCTCGAAGAGCTGCCGGGCCTCGTCGACGCGGCCGATCATCGCCAGGTCGTCGGCGAGCCAGAAGGAGCAGGCGAGGAAGGCCCCCTCGTCGCCCTCCAGGCCGTCGACGCCGGCGTCCTGCCCGGCGGTGGGGTAGCGCAGGACGAACCCGTCCGGGGTGGACAGCTCCCGCTGGATGGCCTCGATGGTGCCGATGACGCGCTTGTCGTCGGGCGGCAGGAAGCCCATCTGGGGGATGAGCAGGAGGGAGGCGTCGAGCTCCTGGGAGCCGTAGGACTGGGTGAAGGTGTTGCGCTCCTTGTCGTAGCCCTTCTCGCAGACGTCGCGGTGGATGTCGTCGCGCAGCTCGCGCCAGCGCTCCAGGGGGCCGTCGACGTCGCCGGACTCGATGAGCTTGATGGTGCGGTCGACGGCGACCCAGGCCATGACCTTGGAGTGGACGAAGTGGCGGCGGGGGCCGCGGACCTCCCAGATGCCCTCGTCGGGCTCGTTCCAGTGGTCCTCCAGGTAGCCGATGAGGCGCAGCTGGAGCACGGAGGCGTAGTCGTTGCGGGCGAGACCGGTCATATGGGCCAGGTGGAGGGCCTCGGTGACCTCGCCGTAGACGTCGAGCTGGAGCTGCCCCGCGGCGCCGTTGCCGACCCGGACGGGGGCGGAGTTCTCGTAGCCGGGCAGCCAGGACAGCTCGGCCTCGCCGAGCTCGCGCTCACCGGCGATGCCGTACATGATCTGGAGGTTCTCCGGGTCGCCGGCGACGGCGCGCAGCAGCCACTCGCGCCAGGCGCGGGCCTCCTCGCGGTAGCCGGTGCGCAGCAGCGAGGAGAGGGTGATGGCCGCGTCCCGGAGCCAGGTGTAGCGGTAGTCCCAGTTGCGGACGCCGCCGATCTCCTCGGGCAGGGAGGTGGTGGGGGCGGCGACGATGCCGCCGGTGGGGGCGTAGGTGAGGGCCTTGAGGGTGATCAGCGAGCGGACCACGGCGTCCCGGTAGGGGCCGTGGTACGTACAGTGGCCGACCCACTCGCGCCAGAAGTCCTCGGTGGCCTCCAGGGAGCCCTCGGGGTCGGGCAGGGCCGGGGGCTCCCGGTGCGAGGGCTGCCAGCTGATGGTGAAGGCGACGCGTTCACCGGCGGAGACGGTGAAGTCCGAGTAGGTGGTCAGGTCCTTGCCGAAGGTGTCGGCGGTGGTGTCGAGCCAGACGGAGTCGGGGCCGGCGACGGCGACCGTGCGGTCGCCCACCTTGTGCACCCAGGGCACGACCCGGCCGTAGGAGAAGCGCATCCGCAGGGCGGAGCGCATCGGCACCCGGCCGCTGACGCCCTCGACGATGCGGATGAGCTGGGGCGCCCCCTCGCGCGGGGGCATGAAGTCGATGATCCGGACGGTGCCGCGCGGGGTGTCCCACTCGGACTCCAGGACCAGGGAGTCGCCGCGGTAGCGGCGGCGGTCGGCCCGTGGTGGTGCCGCCCCCGAGGGGTGGGCCGGGCCGACCCGCCAGAATCCGTGTTCCTCCGTACCGAGCAGTCCGGCGAACGCCGCGTGCGAATCGAATCGGGGCAGGCACAGCCAGTCGGCCGTACCGTCCCGGCAGACCAGGGCTGCGGTCTGCATATCGCCGATGAGTGCGTAATCCTCGATACGCCCGGCCACGTCATCTCCAGTCGAACGGCATCCAGGACCCCTGCGCGGGGTCGAACGGCATCCAGGGTGCCCCGAGAGGGCCCTTTGCTGGTCAAGCGTCTTCGACGAGCTCTGTTCCGGAAGAGTCCCTTCCCAGAGGTAGCTGGGGGAGGGCGGGATGGTGCCGTGCCGGCCGGCTCGCTGCGTGTGTCCGAGCAGGATACGACGCCCAGTTGGGACACGCGCGACGGTTGGCCGGGGAACTTGTGCCGAATGGGTGGCCTGTGACGACCGCCCGTGACGGAGGGCCGACGAGGGCGTCGCGCCGCGTCACCGGGCGCGTCCGGGCCCGGGCGCTGATACCCTGGTACCCCGTGGACCGGTGGGCGCAAGACCCCCCAACCGCAGCGACGGCACCCCCGGAAGAGACCGGGTGATCGCCGGAACGCACCCTCACTCGCGACCACGGGAGCCCCCCTTTGGCCATTGCCGCAAAGCCCACGACGACCAAGCACATCTTCGTCACCGGGGGTGTCGCCTCCTCGCTCGGCAAGGGGCTGACCGCCTCCAGCCTGGGCGCGCTGCTGAAGGCGCGGGGCCTGCGGGTGACGATGCAGAAGCTCGACCCGTACCTGAACGTCGACCCGGGCACGATGAACCCGTTCCAGCACGGCGAGGTGTTCGTCACCAACGACGGCGCCGAGACCGACCTGGACATCGGCCACTACGAGCGCTTCCTCGACGTCGACCTGGACGGCTCGGCCAACGTCACCACGGGCCAGGTGTACTCCACCGTGATCGCCAAGGAGCGCCGCGGCGAGTACCTGGGCGACACCGTGCAGGTCATCCCGCACATCACCAACGAGATCAAGCACCGCATCCGCCGCATGGCGACCGACGACGTCGACGTCGTGATCACCGAGGTCGGCGGCACGGTCGGCGACATCGAGTCGCTGCCGTTCCTGGAGACCGTCCGCCAGGTCCGCCACGAGGTCGGCCGCGACAACGTCTTCGTCGTGCACATCTCGCTGCTGCCCTACATCGGCCCCTCCGGCGAGCTGAAGACCAAGCCGACCCAGCACTCGGTCGCGGCCCTGCGCAACATCGGCATCCAGCCCGACGCGATCGTGCTGCGCGCCGACCGCGACGTGCCCACCGCCATCAAGCGCAAGATCTCGCTGATGTGCGACGTGGACGAGGCCGCCGTGGTCGCCGCCATCGACGCCCCCTCCATCTACGACATCCCCAAGGTCCTCCACACCGAGGGCCTGGACGCCTACGTCGTGCGCAAGCTGGACCTGCCGTTCCGCGACGTGAACTGGACCCAGTGGGAGGACCTGCTGGACCGCGTCCACAACCCCTCGCACGAGGTCACCGTCGCGCTGGTCGGCAAGTACATCGACCTGCCGGACGCCTACCTGTCGGTGACCGAGGCCATCCGCGCGGGTGGTTTCGCCAACCGTGCCAAGGTCAAGGTCAAGTGGGTCGCCTCCGACGACTGCAAGACCCCGGCTGGCGCCGCCGAGCAGCTCGGTGACGTCGACGCGATCTGCGTCCCCGGCGGCTTCGGTGACCGCGGTGTCAACGGCAAGGTCGGCGCGATCACCTACGCCCGTGAGAACAAGGTCCCGCTGCTGGGCCTGTGCCTGGGTCTCCAGTGCGTGGTCATCGAGGCCGCCCGCAACCTGGCCGGCATCGAGGGCGCGAACTCCACCGAGTTCGACCCGGCCACCGCGCACCCGGTGATCTCCACCATGGCCGAGCAGATGGACATCGTCGCCGGTGAGGGCGACATGGGCGGCACCATGCGACTGGGCATGTACCCGGCGAAGCTGGCCGAGGGCTCCATCGTTCGCGAGGTCTACGGCGACCAGCCGTACGTCGAGGAGCGTCACCGCCACCGCTACGAGGTCAACAACTCCTACCGCGGTGAGCTGGAGAAGAAGGCGGGCATCGTCTTCTCCGGCACCTCCCCGGACAACAAGCTGGTCGAGTACGTCGAGTACCCGCGCGAGGTGCACCCCTACCTGGTGGCCACCCAGGCCCACCCGGAGCTGCGCTCGCGTCCGACGCGCCCCCACCCGCTCTTCGCCGGTCTGGTGAAGGCCGCCGTCGAGCGTCGCCAGGGCTGAGCCGCGGCCCCTCGGGGCGGTCGGTACGGTTGACCGGGGTGAGGGCCTCCGCCCGGAGGCGCTCACCCCGGTTTCGTATCTCTGGAGGACGTACATGGGCATCACGGACACCCCCGCCGAGTGGCAGGTCAACGCCACCGCCACGCCGTTCCGGGGCAACAAGACGAGCGTGCGCACGGACGAGGTGGTCATGCCCGACGGCACCACGGTCACCCGCGACTACCAGGTCCACCCCGGCTCCGTGGCCGTCCTCGCCCTCGACGACGAGGGCCGGGTGCTGGTCCTCAACCAGTACCGCCACCCCGTCCGCCAGCGGCTGTGGGAGATCCCGGCCGGCCTGCTGGACGTCCCCGGCGAGAACCCGCTGCACGCCGCGCAGCGCGAGCTCTACGAGGAGGCGCACGTCAAGGCCGAGGACTGGCGGGTGCTGACCGACGTCTACACCACCCCCGGCGGCTGCGACGAGGCCGTGCGGATCTTCCTGGCCCGCGGCATCTCCGACGTCGAGGGCGACCGCTTCGCGGTCGAGGACGAGGAGCTCGACATGGAGCTGGCCCGGGTCCCCCTCGCCCTGCTGGTGCGCGGGGTCCTCGCGGGCGAGCTCCACAACAACTGCCTGGTCGTCGGGGTGCTCTCGGTCGCGGCCGCACTGGCCGGCGACGGCCTGGACGCGCTGCGCCCGGCCGAGGCCCCCTGGCCGGCCCGCCCCTTCGAGGCGTGAGCCCGGCCGGGCACCCCATGACCGGCCCGGCCGGCCGTGGGGTGCCCGGAAAGGCTGTACCGGTCCGATCGTCATGCGACCCGAATAGGTGATCTTCGGCATGGCGGGTGGCTGTTACCCGGAGTGCGGTGGACGGTGAACTAGGCTCGATATGTTCCCGTCGCGGCCGCGACGGGCTCGCGCGTGCAGGTGGAACGGGAGTGGACCCGTGGCGGAGCGGACGGTGGAGACCGGCGGACCGGCGGCGGCCCCGCCCGAGCGGCGGCTGCCCGCCCCGGCCCCGGCGGTGAGCCCCCGTCAGACACCCGTGGCCGGTGCGGCCCTGGCGGGCCGTCCGTTCGTCGGCCGGCAGCGCGAGCTCAAGGAGCTGCGCGCCGACATCATCCGGACCGGCCTCGACACCCTCTCCGGCCGCAAACAGCCCCGCGGCCGGGTCCTGCTCATCGCCGGACGGCCCGGCTCCGGGCGCACCGCGCTCGCCGAGCGGCTGGCCGGCCAGCTCTCCGGGGAGTACCCGGACGGAGTACTCCGCGTTCGCCTCACCGGTGCCGACGGTTCACCCGTACCCACCGAGCGCACCGCCCGCGCGCTCCTCGCCCAGCTCGGCGCGCCCGTGCCCGCCGGGGCCGAGGAGGACGAGCTGACGGCGGCGCTGCGGGCCGCCCTCGACGGCCGGCGGGCCCTGCTGCTGCTCGACGACGCGAGCGGCGCCGAGCAGGTCGACCCGCTGCTGCCGGACGAACCGGAGTGCCTGGTCGTGGCCGTCGCCCAGGGACCGCTGACCGGGGTGCCCGATGTACGCCCCTGCGCGCTGGGCGGCCTGGACAAGCCGGCCGCCGTCCGACTGCTGGAGTGGTACGCGGGCCCCACCCGCATCACCTGCGACCCGGTCGCCGCCGGTGCCGTCGTCGAGGAGTGCGGCGGCCAGCCGGCCGCGCTGGTGCTGGTCGGCGGCTGGCTGGCGGCCCATCCCAAGATGTCGGTGGCGGACGCGGCCAAGCGGCTGCGGGAGCTGCCGCCCGCCGGGCCGCCCACGAGCGCCGCCCGGCCGCTGGCCCGGGCGTTCTCGCTGGCCTACGAGGCCCTGCCGGCCACCGCGGCGCGCACCCTCCACCTGCTGGCACTGGCCCCGGCGGGGCTCGCCGACGCCCACACCGCCTCGGCCCTCGCGGGCTGCTCGCTGACCAGCGCCCAGACCGTGCTGGAGGACCTGACGGTCCGCGGTCTGCTGCGGGTGGAGTCCCCCGAGGGTGAGGGCGGCGTGCTGCTCGCGCAGTACCGTGTGCCCGGCTGCCTGGCCCCCCTGCTCGCCGCCCTGCTCCAGGCGCAGGAGCGGCCGGCCGAGACGGAGCTGGCGCGGGCCAGGATGCTGGAGCGCACCGTCCGCCAGCTCTTCTCCTGCCGCGCGGCCACCGAGCGGAACGATCCGGCGGTCCGCCGCCGGATCGAGCAGCTGCCCCGGCCGCTGCGCTTCCCCTCCCGCGGGGCCGCCGAGGAGTGGCTGCTGGCCCGGCTGCCCGCGCTGCTGGCCGCGGCGCGGCTGGCCGTGGAGGACGGCCGGCTCGACACCCTGGCCCGCCGGCTGGTCTCCGCGCTGACCCGCGCCCTGACGGCCCATCTGGGCCCGGAGGCCGCGGCGCCGGAGCTCTACGGACTCCACCAGCTGGTCCTGGACGTGGCCCGGCGCTGCGAGATGCCGCTGGAGAAGGCCGCGGCGCTGCTCAACCTGGGCGACCTCGACGCCCGGGCCGGGCGCACCGCGGAGGCGCTGGAGCGCTACCGGCAGGCGCTGCAGTCCGCCCGGGAGGCCGGCGACCCGTACGCGATCAGCCGGGCGATGGAGTCGATCGGCGCCGCCCATCAGGAGCTGGGCGACTGGCAGCGGGCCGCCGACTGGTACCGGCGCGGACTGGAGCTGCGGCTGACGCGCGGTGAGCTGGCCGACGAGGCACGGCTGTACGGACGACTGGGCGCGGTGCACGCCTACGCGGGGCAGTGGACGGAGGCGCTGCGCGACTGGCGGGCGGCGGCCGCCGCCTTCCGCCGGCTGCGGGACGTTCCCGGGCACGCGCGGGCGCTGGGCGAGACGGCAAGGGTGCTGGAGCACGCGGGCCGGCCCCGGGAGGCGCTGCGCACCTGCCAGGAGGCGGTGGAGTGCGCCCGGCAGGCGGGCGACGCGCGGCTGGAGGCGGCGGTGCGGCTGCGGCTGGCGGAGATCCATGAGCGGGCGGGCGACGCCCCGGCCGCGGCCGCCGCGCGGCAGGCGGCGGAGCAGCTGCTCCAGGGTGCGCCGGGCCCGTCGGCCGGTGCGGAGTCACCCGGAGGGAGCAACGCAGGGTAACCGATCGCAGACCTAAGAAACAGTGGCAGAGCGCTCAAAGATTGGTGCATTGCAAGGCTAGACAGCACGGGATCCTTCATTAGACTGGCTGTGCCGCGATCGACGCGGTCTGCTCTGGTGTGCCCGGCATATCAGGATTAGCCTGTCATTCTCTGAACAAGGACCGTGATCGACGTGAAGGTCGGCATCCCCCGCGAGGTCAAGAACAACGAATTCCGCGTGGCCATCACCCCGGCCGGCGTGCTGGAGCTGGTGCGCAACGGCCACCAGGTCTTCGTGGAGAAGGGGGCCGGTCTCGGCTCCTCCATCACCGACGCCGAGTACGTCGAGGCCGGCGCCGGCATCCTGGACAGCGCCGACGAGGTCTGGGCCACCGCCGACCTGCTGCTGAAGGTCAAGGAGCCCATCGCCGAGGAGTACCACCGCCTCCGCAAGGGCCAGACCCTCTTCACCTACCTCCACCTGGCCGCCTCCCGCGAGTGCACGGACGCCCTGCTGGAGTCCGGCACCACCGCCATCGCGTACGAGACCGTGGAGCTCGCCAACCGCGCGCTGCCGCTGCTCGCCCCGATGTCCGAGGTCGCGGGCCGGCTGGCCCCGCAGGTCGGCGCCTACCACCTGATGCGCTCGGTCGGCGGCCGCGGCGTCCTGCCGGGCGGTGTCCCGGGCACCCACGCCGGCAAGGCCGTCGTCATCGGCGGCGGCGTCTCCGGCTGGAACGCCGCGCAGATCGCCGTCGGCATGGGCTTCCACGTCACCCTGCTCGACCGCGACATCAACAAGCTCCGCGAGGCCGACAAGGTCTTCGGCACCAAGGTGCAGACGGTCGTCTCCAACGCCTACGAGCTGGAGAAGGCCGTCGTCGAGGCCGACCTGGTCATCGGCGCCGTCCTCATCCCGGGTGCCAAGGCCCCCAAGCTGGTCACCAACGAGCTCGTCGCCAAGATGAAGCCCGGAAGTGTACTTGTCGACATTGCGATCGACCAGGGCGGCTGCTTCGAGGACTCCCGTCCGACCACCCACGCCGAGCCGACCTTCCAGGTCCACGACTCGGTCTTCTACTGCGTCGCCAACATGCCGGGCGCGGTGCCGAACACCTCCACCTACGCGCTGACCAACGCCACGCTGCCCTACATCGTGGAGCTGGCGAACCGCGGCTGGCAGGAGGCGCTGCGCCGCGACGCCGCGCTCGCCAAGGGTCTCAACACGCATGAGGGTCAGGTCGTTTACGGCCCGGTCGCCGAGGCGCACGGTCTGCCGCACATCGAACTGACCGCCCTCCTGGGCTGAGTCGGCGGACGCCGTCGAACGACGCGAAAAGAACAGCACTTACCCGGCCGGGCCTTGTCGAGCAAGGCCCGGCCGGGGTGTTTCGCCACGGTTTCGCCCGACCGTGATTCTTCCGGGTTAGGGGCCGTACACCCTTGACAGAAGCCTGTTCGATCGCCGACACATCGTGCCGTCTCCGGCGGATTGTGTTGCTGCGGACCGCCGACACGCCATAGAGTCGCCAACCGTCGGCATGGTGCCACGCTGACGTATTGAGATGTTTCCTGGTCACCAAGGAGGTAGGACGACTTGTGAATGAGTCGACATTTGCTCCCGGGGGTGGTCACCCAGGAATGTCCGCGCTGGGCCAGAGTCCCGTGGGACTCCACGCTGTCGGCTCCGTCGCTGTCCACACCTTCGCAGCCCAGCAGAACATCCAGAGCATGACGACAGCCCACCAGAGCATGGACGGTCTACACGTGAACGCCACGGCCGGCGAACGGGGCGGGGCCGACACCACCGGTCTCGCCGCCTACGAAGAAGTGCCGGACAATCACTTCTACGACCCCGACGCGGAGTACGAGCCCGATCCGGAGTACGCGGCCACGCTCGCGCCCGACGCCGCGCGCCAGCGCCGCGAGCGCATCGGCCCCACCGGGCGCCCCCTGCCGTACTTCCCCATCCCCGGACCGCTGGCCGACCACGGCCCGGCGAAGATCATCGCGATGTGCAACCAGAAGGGCGGGGTCGGCAAGACCACCTCGACCATCAACCTGGGTGCCGCGCTCGCGGAGTACGGCCGCCGGGTGCTCCTCGTGGACTTCGACCCGCAGGGCGCGCTGTCCGTCGGGCTCGGAGTCAACCCGATGGAGCTCGACCTGACGGTCTACAACCTGCTCATGGAGCGGGGGATGTCGGCCGACGAGGTGCTGCTGAAGACGGCCGTTCCGAACATGGACCTGCTGCCCAGCAATATCGATTTGTCAGCGGCCGAGGTCCAGCTCGTCAGCGAGGTGGCCCGTGAGTCCACCCTCCAGCGGGCCCTGAAGCCCCTGATGGCCGACTACGACTACATCGTCATCGACTGCCAGCCCTCGCTCGGCCTGCTCACCGTCAACGCCCTGACGGCCGCTCACAAGGTGATCGTGCCGCTGGAATGCGAGTTCTTCGCCCTGCGCGGCGTGGCCCTGCTGACCGAGACCATCGAGAAGGTCCAGGAGCGGCTCAACCCCGAGCTGGAGCTCGACGGCATCCTCGCCACCATGTACGACTCGCGCACCGTGCACAGCCGTGAGGTGCTCGCGCGCGTGGTCGAGGCGTTCGACGACCACGTCTACCACACGGTCATCGGCCGCACGGTCCGCTTCCCCGAGACCACGGTCGCGGGCGAGCCGATCACCACGTACGCGTCCAACTCCGTCGGCGCCGCCGCCTACCGCCAGCTCGCCAGGGAGGTGCTCGCCCGGTGTCACGCCGAGTGAGTCTGCCCGGCGCCGACGAACTGTTCCGCACCACCGGCGGCATGGGGCTCCAGTCCTCCTCCCCGCGCCGGAAGGCGAACGGCGAGACGCCGCCCAGGGTGCCCGGACCGGGCGACGCGCCCGACGGTGAACGCCCGGGCCGGCCGGCGGAGCGCGACGGGCGCGACCGGGCCGCAGCCCCCGCCGCCGCGCCGGAGCAGGACGGCGAGCGACGCCCGGCCCCGCCGGAGCGCGAGCGCGGCGCCACGGCCGCCCGGACGACGTCCGAGCCCCCGGCGGCCAAGCGGCGCGGCCGCGGCGCCGGACGCCGCCCCAGCGGCCGCGAGCGCCACGACGAGAAGATCACCGTCTATGTCTCCGCCGAGGAGCTCATGGACCTCGAGCACGCCCGGCTGGTGCTGCGCGGCGAGCACGGGCTCGCGGTCGACCGCGGCCGGATCGTCCGCGAGGCCGTCGCCGTCGTCCTGGCCGACCTGGAGCAGCGCGGCGACGCGAGCATCCTCGTACGACGCCTGCGCGGCCGCTGACCGGCTCCGCCGCGCTAGCCTCCTGCCGTACGCCCCCGGGCCCGTACGGCCCTGTTCCGCCCCCGCACCCTGGACGACCGATGCCCGCAGCCCCCGCCTCCCCGGCCCGCCGTGCCCTGGGCCACGGCCCGGGCGCGACGCGGGCGGCGCCCGCCGAGGCCGCGGAGCCCGCCGCGGGCGGAGCCGAGGGCGGTGACGGCCGCTTCACGGTGCGCCTGGACAACTTCAAGGGACCGTTCGACCTCCTGCTCCAGCTGATCGCCAAACACAAGCTGGACGTCACCGAGGTGGCCCTGTCCAAGGTCACCGACGAGTTCATGGCGCACATCCGTGCCATGGGTCCCGACTTCGACCTGGACCAGACGACCGAGTTCCTGGTCGTCGCCGCCACCCTGCTCGACCTCAAGGCCGCCCGGCTGCTGCCCGCCGCCGAGGTGGAGGACGAGGCGGACCTCGCCCTGCTGGAGGCCCGCGACCTGCTGTTCGCGCGGCTGCTGCAGTACCGGGCGTACAAGAGGATCGCGGAGATCTTCAGCGAGCGGCTGGCCCACGAGGGCCGTCGCCACCCCCGTACGGTGGGCCTGGAGCCGCAGCACGCGGAGCTGCTGCCCGAGGTCGTCCTCGGCATCGGCCCCGAACGGCTGGCCGAGCTGGCCGCCCGGGCCATGCGGCCCAAGCCGCCGCCGCAGGTGTACGTGGACCACATCCACGCGCCCCTGGTCAGCGTCCGGGAGCAGGCCGAGGTCGTCGTGGCCCGGCTCAGGACGTCGGGGGAGGCGAGCTTCGGGGAGCTCACCGAGGACGCCCCGGACACCCTGACGGTCGTGGCGCGCTTCCTGGCCCTGCTGGAGCTCTACCGCGAGCGCGCGGTCGCCCTGGACCAGGACGAGGCCCTGGGGGCCCTGACGGTGCGCTGGACGGGCGCGGACGCCGCCCCGGCCGTGACCGACGAGTTCGACCGCGAACCGGAGACCGAGCCCGAGGAAGGAACGGCGTGAGCGACATGAGCGAGGAGACCGCCGGGCCGCCCGCGGGGACGCCGGCCGTCGCGCTGCTCGACCTGGGACCGGCCCTGGAGGCCGTGCTGATGGTCGTGGACGAGCCCGCCACCGAGGAGCACCTCGCCAAGGTCCTCCAGCGGCCCCGCCGCGAGGTCGCGGCCGCCCTGCGCGAGCTGTCGGAGGCGTACACCGCCGAGGGCCGCGGGTTCGACCTGCGGGAGGTCGCCGGGGGCTGGCGCTTCTTCACCCGCGCCGCCTACGCGGACGCCGTGGAGGCCTTCGTCCTCGACGGCCAGCAGGCCCGGCTCACCCAGGCCGCGCTGGAGACCCTGGCCGTCGTCGCGTACCGTCAGCCGGTCAGCCGTTCCCGGGTCTCGGCCGTCCGCGGAGTGAACTGCGACGGTGTCATGCGCACCCTCCTGCAGCGCGGTCTGGTGGAGGAGGCGGGGACGGAACCCGAAACAGGTGCGATCCTGTACAGGACGACCAACTACTTTCTGGAGCGGATGGGCCTGCGCGGCCTCGACGAGCTTCCCGAGCTCGCACCGTTCCTCCCCGAGGCGGAAGCGGTCGAAGGCGACTCCCAGGAAGGGATGCCGTCGTTCGACCCGGACGCCCCGGACACCGAAGCGGACGACAAGACGGAACTTTGATGCGAAGCAGCGGCAGGAACAGCGGAAGCGGCAACCGGGACGACCGGGGCGGCCGAGGACGTCCGGCCTCCGGGGGCGGGCGCGCGGGCGGCGGTCGCTCCGGCGCCGGTCGCTCCGGTGACGGACGCCCCCAGGGCGGTCGCGGCGGGGCACCGCGCGACGACAGGCAGCAGGAGCGCCCGCGCCGGCCGCGCCCGGAGGAGCGCCGCTACGACGTGGGCCCCGACGCCGAGCGCACCCGCGGCGGCGCCACCAGCGGCCGTACGGGCGCCCGGGGCGACTCGGCCCGCGGCGGCGCCAAGGGCGGCCCCAAGCGCAGCTCCACGGCCGGCTCCGGCGGCCGCAGCAGCGGGCCCGCCCGCGGCCACGGCTACGCCCCCTCCCGCCCGCGCGAGCTCGACGCCAAGATCGAGGAGCGCAACCGGGAGCGGCACAACAAGCCGCAGATCAAGACGCCCAAGACCTTCCCGGGCGCCGAGCAGGAGGGCGAGCGCCTGCAGAAGGTGCTGGCCCGGGCCGGCATGGGCTCGCGCCGCGCGTGCGAAGAGCTGATCGAGATGGCCCGCGTCGAGGTCAACGGCCGGATCGTCACCGAGCAGGGCCTGCGCGTCGACCCCGAGAAGGACGAGATCAAGGTCGACGGCCTGACCGTCGCCACCCAGTCCTACCTCTTCTTCGCGCTCAACAAGCCCGCCGGCGTCGTCTCCACCATGGAGGACCCCGACGGCCGCCAGTGCCTCGGCGACTACGTCACCAACCGCGAGACGCGCCTGTTCCACGTCGGCCGGCTCGACACGGAGACCGAGGGCATCATCCTGCTCACCAACCACGGTGAGCTGGCCCACCGCCTGACCCACCCGCGGTACGGCGTGCAGAAGACCTACCTGGCCGCCATCACCGGGCCGCTGCCGCGCGACATCGGCAAGCAGCTCAAGAGCGGCATCGAGCTGGAGGACGGCTGGGCCCGCGCGGACAACTTCCGCGTCATCCAGCAGACCGGCAAGAACTACCTGGTCGAGGTCACCCTCCACGAGGGCCGCAAGCACATCGTCCGCCGGATGCTGGCCGAGGCCGGCTTCCCGGTCGAGAAGCTCGTCCGCACGGCCTTCGGCCCGATCTCCCTGGGCGACCAGAAGTCGGGCTGGCTGCGCCGCCTGACCAACACCGAGGTCGGCATGCTGATGCGCGAGGTCGACCTCTAGGCCGGGCCCGCCGTGTCCCGGGGCCTTCCCCGGGACACGCCCTAGGACCACACGGCCAGCCCCGTCGCCCGGCCCTCCTCGTCGCGCTGGATCTCCATCATCCCCTCGACCGCGTCGCGGGTGACGCGCCCGAACACGTGGGGGAAGAGGGTTCCCTCGGGGACCCCCGGCGGCGGGGCCGGGTCCGCCGGCTCCCAGCGGACCATCACGTCGAGCTTGCGCTCGTCGATCAGCAGCACCATGAGCGGACCCGGCACGTCCCGGTAGAAGGCCGTCGCCACCGCCAGCGTCGTCGCCTCGTCGGGCGAGCAGTGGACGAAGCCTTCCTCGGCCAGGGAGGCGGGGGAGTAGGGACGGTCGGGCACGGCCAGCCAGTCGTCCAGCGGGACCACATGAAAGATCATGGGACGTTTGTACCCCGACTAGGCTGAGCCGCGTGAGAACCGCCCTTGTGATCGGAACCGGACTGATCGGCACGTCCGCCGCCCTCGCCCTCGCCGGCCGCGGCGTCCAGGTGCACCTCGTGGACCACGACCCCGCCCAGGCCCGTACGGCCGCCGCCCGCGGCGCCGGCACGGACCGGGCGCCCGACGGCCCCGTGGACCTCGCCATCGTCGCCGTGCCCCCCGCGCACGTCGCCGACACCCTGGCGGAGGCCATCCGGGCCCGGACGGCCCGCGGCTATCTGGACGTCGCCAGCGTCAAGGGCGGCCCCCGCCGCGAGCTGGAGGCGATGGGCTGCGACCTCTCCGGCTACCTCGGCACCCACCCGATGGCCGGGCGCGAGCGCTCCGGTCCGATGGCCGCCACCGCCGACCTCTTCGAGGGCCGGCCGTGGGTGCTCACCCCGACGCGCGAGACGGACACCGAGGTCCTCAACCTCGCCCTCGAACTGGTCGCCCTGTGCCGCGCCGTCCCCGTCGTCATGGACGCCGACGCCCACGACCGCGCCGTCGCCCTCGTCTCGCACACCCCCCAGCTGGTCTCCAGCCTCGTCGCCGCCCGCCTCCAGGGCGCCGACGAGACGTCCGTACGGCTCTGCGGCCAGGGCATCCGCGACGTCACCCGGATCGCGGCCTCCGACCCGCGGATGTGGGTCGACATCCTCTCCGCCAACCCCGGCCCGGTCGCCGACGTCCTCGCCGGGATCGCCGCCGACCTGGACGAGACCGTCACCGCCCTGCGCGCCCTCCAGTCCCCGGACGAGGAGCGGCGCCTCGGTGGCGCGGCCGGCATCGAGGACGTGCTGCGCCGGGGCAACGCGGGCCGCTCCCGTGTCCCGGGCAAGCACGGCGCGGCCCCCGCGGCGTACGAGACGGTGACCGTCCTCATCGGTGACCAGCCGGGCGAGCTGGCCCGGATCTTCGCCGACGCCGGACGCGCGGGCGTCAACATCGAGGACGTCCGCATCGAGCACGCCACCGGACAGCAGGCCGGCCTGATCCAGCTGATGGTCGAGCCCACCGCCGTGGCCGGTCTCACGGCGGCCCTGCGCGACCGCGGCTGGTCGGTGCGCCAGTAGGCCCCGGGGGGGGGGGGGGGGGGGGGGGGGGGGGCCGCCCCCCCCAGGAGGGGGGGGGGGGGGGGGGGGGGGGGGGGGGGGGGGGAGGGGGGGGTGTTGTCTTATTATGGAGGGGGGGGGAAAGAGGGG
>NZ_JBWKFM010000047.1:0-34523 GCF_056434285.1 Streptomyces sp. NPDC044063 | reverse complement strand
CCACCCCCTCCTCCCCCCCCCCCTCCCCCTCCTCCCCCCCCCCCCCCCCCCCCCCCACCCCCCCCCCTCCCCCCCTCCCCCCCCCCCCCCCCCCCCCCCCCCCCCCCCCCCGCGACCCGCTGGCCCTGATGTTCGGCCTGGGCGCCCTGGTGTTCGCCGCCGGATGGGTGAGCGGGCACTACGCGTGGGGCCGGGTGCTGCCCGTCCTGCTGCTCTCCGCCCAGCTGGCGCTCGCGGTCGAGGTGGCCGGGACGGTCGCTCCGACGGGCGCCGGCGGGGGGCGGTGGCGGCGCGGGCTGCCGGTCGCCGTGACGGCGGCGGCGCTGCTGGTGGGGGCGTGGACGCAGGCCGGGGTGCTGTCCTACGTCCTGCGCCGCGAGGCCGTGCCGCCCGTGCTGCGCGAGGCCCCGGTCCTGAACCTCTGGCCGCGCTTCGGCTGGGTGGCGGCGTGGGTGCCCAAGGGGGCCACGGTGATGACGGACGACTACTTCGCGCTGCGCACGCTGCCCGCCTACGGCCCGTACACGGTCGCCGCCGCCTATCCCGACGCCTTACTGTCCGACGCGAAGCGCCGCGCGGAGGCCACGCGGCGCTACTTCGCCCCTGCCACCTCCCGGGCCGAACGGCTCGGCATCCTCAAGGAGTACGGCGTGCGATGGGTGCTGCAGAAGAACGGCCGCGCGGGCCTGCCGCCGGACGACCCGGCGGTGCGGGCGGCGGCCCGGGGGCCCGGCGGGTTCGCGCTGCTGGAGGTCGTCGGACGGTGAACGCCTTCTCCGCGGCGCCGCGCGCCGGTTCCGGTCGGGATGTCGGCCGGGATGTCGGCCGGGACCGTTCCGGGCGCCCGGACGCCCTCGGCCGGTGGCTGCGCGCCCCGGCCTCGTGGCCCGTACGGACCGCCGCGGTGCTGCTGTTCGTGCTCAGCGCCCTGCGCCCGTACGCCAAGGACCGCATCAACATCGACGACATGGTCGTGGTGCGCGCGGCCCGGGCGCTGCTGGACGGCGTCCCGCCCTACGCGGACAAGCGGTTCCTCTACCCGCCGGGGGCGGTGTTCGCGGCGCTGCCCCAGACGGCCGTACCGGACCGGGTGCTGTACTACGCCGTTCCGGTGGTGACCGGCGCGTTCGTGGCGGCGGGCGCCGTGCTGGCGCTGCGGGTCTTCGGCGTGGGGGCGGGCAGCCGGATGGCGGCGGCGATGGCGGTGGGCCTCGCGCTGTTCCTCCCGTTCCACAGCCTGACCTTCCTGGGCAACTGGACGGCGGCCTCGGTGGTGGCGTTCCCGGCGGCGCTGCTGCTGGCGCGGCACGGCCGCTGGACCGCGGCCGGGGCGGTGGTGGGGGCGGCGATCGCGCTGAAGCCGATGCTGCTTCCGCTGCTGCCGCTGTTCGTCCTGGCCCGGCGGTGGCGGGCGCTGGGCTGGGCGCTGGCCGTCCCGGTCGTGGTGTCGCTGGGGGCGGCCCTGGCGCTGCCCGGGCCGGGCCTGTTCTTCACCCGGACGCTGCCGTTCCTGCTCCACGGGCAGGACGCCTACGCGCGTCCGTACGACGCCGCGTGGCCGTCGGTGCTGCCCCGGCTGGGGGTGCCGCAGGCCCTGGCGTTCGCGCTGGCGGTGGTGGCCGCGGCGGTACTGCTCGGGTGCGCGGCGCTGCGGTGGCGGCGCGGGGGCGAGCCCGCGACGCGGCTGGTGGAGTGCGGGGCGCTGCTGATACTGGCGGCGTTCGTGGTGTCGCGGCCGTCGTTCCTCAACTACGCGCTCGTGGTGGTGCCCGCGCTGGCCGCCTCGGTGGTGGAACGGGGGGTGGTGGCGCGGTCGGTGTGGTTCTGGATGCCGCTGGTACCGCAGTTGGGCGGGGTGCCGTGGCCGGGGCTGGACTCGGCGCAGCGGCACGCGTTCAAGGACGTGGTGATGTTCGGGGGGCTGGGGGCGGTGCTGGCGCTGGCGGCCTGGCGGGGGAGGGACGGGGCCGGTGGCGGGGCCGGAGTCGAGGCCGGAGTCGGCGGAGGGGACGGGGGCGGGGACGGGGGCGGGGACCGGCGGTGCAACCGGGGGCGGGACGCCGGTGTTGTAACTGTCAGTAGTGGAGATGACGCTCCGTGCCGAAGGCCGGCGGCCGCCGGCACGGGCGAGTCCCCGCCCGATCCGAAGTGAGGTGACGCCATGCCCGCCCCCGATGCCCGCGCGCCCGGTTCCGATGGACCGGATGTCAGTGTGGTGGTGATCGTCTACAACGACGCCGAGCGCCTGCCGCGCGCCGTGCGGTCGGTGCTCGGGCAGTCGCTGCGGAATCTGGAAGTGATCGTCGTCGACGACTGCTCGACGGACGCCACGCCGTCCGTCGCCCGGGAGCTGGCGGCGTCCGATCCCCGGGTGCGCCTCCTCCGCCTGCCGGCCAACAGCGGCGGCTGCGGCGCCCCGCGCAACGCCGGTATCGCCGCGGCCCGCGCGCCCTTTCTGATGTTCCTCGACAGCGACGACGAACTGCCCTACCACTCCTGCAAGTCGCTGCTGCTGGAGGCCGAGCGGACGGGCGCCGACCTCGTCACCGGGGAGGTCACCCGGCTCTTCGAGGAGACCGGCACCGAGGGGCTCTGGTATCCCGAGCTCTTCGCGGACGCCCGCCTGATCGAGGGCATCCGCACGGCCCCGGAGTACTTCCTGGACCACCTCTCCACCAACAAGCTCTACCGCGCCGACTTCATCGCCCGGCACAACCTGCGCTTCCCCGAGGACCTCCACTACGAGGACCAGCTGTTCACCGCCCAGGCGCTCACCCTGGCGCGCTCGTTCGCCGTGGTGCCCTGGCCCGTCTACACCTGGCGGCTCGCAGGCGACCCCGCCTCGGGCCCGTCCATCTCCTCCAGCCGCCACCGCATCGAGAACGTGGCCGACCGCATCCGCGTGGCCCGGCTCGTCGACGACTTCCTGGAGGAGACCGGCAACGCCGACCTGCGGCCGGCCAAGGACGCCAAGTTCCTGCGCCACGACCTCCGCATCCACCTGGGCGACCTGCCCTTCCAGGAGCGGGCGTGGGTACGGGAGTTCGCCGCCGTCGTGACCCCCTACCTCGCCGGGATCGCACCGGAGGCCTCCGCGTCGCTCCCGCTCGAACAGCGGATCTGCCAGTACCTCCTCGTGGCAGGCCGCCTCGACGAGGCCGCCGAGTGCGCCCGCACCCTCGACCGGCCCCGCCTGGCCCCGCGGCACATCGTCACCGACGGCTCCGGCCGTGCCTACTGGGGGCCGACCCCGCCTGTGGACGAACGGGCCGCCGAGGCGCTGGACATCAGCGCCTGGCGGCCGGCCGACCAGCCCTTCGCCACCGGCCCCCTGCGGCACGAGCTGGCCTCGCTCGGGCACTCGGGCACCCGGCTGCGGATCGGGTTGCGCACCTACGACCCCGCGGGGCTGCTGGCCGGCCCCGAGCCGGTCGTGGCCGAGCTGCGCGTCGCCGCCACCGGCGAGCCGCTCGTGGTCCCCTTCCGGTACGCGCCCGCCGGGGCCGGCCCCGGCGCCCCCGCGGTGCGGTCCGCCGAGGCGGAGCTCGACCTGCGCCGGGTGCCCCTGGGGCCCAAGGGATTCCGGGGCCGGCGCCACCCGGTGGTCGCGCTGGAGCGGCTGGGCGCCACCCGCACCGACCCGCTGCTGGCCCCCGCGGACCTCCCCCCGCTGCGGCTCCGCACGGTGGGCCACGAGGTCCGCGTCGCCTGCGAGGGACGCGGGGCCGGGCGGCTGGAGCTGACCTGGGAGCGCAGGGGCGTCCTGGGCCGCGCCGAGGCGGCCGCGCCCCGCCTGGCCCCCGTCCGCCGCGGCACCCGGCGGCTGTCCCGCGCGGCGGCCGGCCCCCGCGCCAAGGCCCTGGCCTACCACGAGCTGCGGAAGCTGCCCATCGACGACGAGCTCGTCGTCTTCGAGGCCCTGGAGGGCCGCGGCTACGCCGACAGCCCCCGCTACATCCACGAGGAGCTGTGCCGCCGCGGCCTCCCGCTCCGCGCCGTGTGGTCGTACTCCGGCAGCCGCTCCTCCTATCCCGAGGACGTGGAGCTGATCCGGCGCGGCAGCTGGGAGTACGTCCGCACGGTCGCCCGCGCCCGGTACTGGGTGGACTCCCACGGCTTCCCGGCGCTCTTCGGCAAACGGCCCGGCACCCGCTATCTGCAGACCTGGCACGGCCAGGCCTTCAAACACATGGGCTTCGACATCCCCGAGCTGCGGCTCGCCGCCCCCGAACGGCAGCGGGAGCACCGCGCGATGGTGAACCGCTGGGACGCCCTCATCGCGCCGAGCCCCGAGTTCGAGCGCACCTTCGTACGGGCCAACGAATACGCCGGCGAGCTGCTGCGCACCGGCCTGCCCCGCAACGACGCGCTCGTGCGGTGGAACGACCCCGAGCAGCGCGACCGCGCGGCCGCCGCCCGCGAGCGGCTCCAGATCCCCGGCGGTCGCTCGGTCCTGCTGTACGCGCCGACCTTCCGCGACGGGGCGCGCGGCAGCGGCGAGTCGCTGCGGGTGGACCTGGCCGCGCTGGTCCGGGAGACCGGCGACAGCTGGACGGTCGTGGTCCGGCCGCACTACTACGAGCGCTTCACGGTGCCGCGCGAGCTCGGGCACGCGGTGCGCGACGGACGCGACTTCGCCGACCTCAACGACCTGATGCTCGCCTCGGACGCGCTGCTCACGGACTACTCGTCGACGATGTTCGACTACGCCAACCTGGGCCGGCCCATCCTGCTCTACACCGACGACTACGCCACCTACCGCTCCGTCTCCCGGGGCACCTACTACGACCTGGCGGACATCGCCCCCGGCCCGATGCTCGCCACCACCGGCGAACTGGCCGCCGCGCTGCGGGACCTGGACGCCGTCCGCGAGCGCTGGGCGGAGCGCTACACCGCCTTCCAGGCCCGGTTCAACCCGCTGGAGACCGGGCGGTCGAGCAAGGCCGTGGTCGACCTGTTCTTCGAGGGGAGCGCGCGATGAGCCGCCGCCGGATCCTTCTCGTGGGCATCGACGTCGACTCCCTGGGCGGCTCCCAGCGGGTGCTCCACACCCTCGCCCAGGGGTTCGCCGAGCGCGGCCACGACACCGAGCTCATCGGCATCCGGCCGAGCCCCGCCCCCCACGCCTTCCACCCCGCCCCCGCCTACCGCCGCACCACGCTCTACCGCGCGGCCGCGCCGCCCGCGTGGCGGGCCGCGTCCCTCGGTGAGCGGCTGAGCCCGGCGCGGCTGCGCGCGGCGCACACCGAACGGGCCGAGCGGCGCCGCGCCCGGCGGCGGCTGGCCGCGCGGCTGGCGGCCGGCCCGGACGGCCATGTCGTCGTCGGCTCGCCCTGGGCGGCGGTCTGGCTGGAGTCCGTGCCCCGGCCGCCCGGCGTACGGGTCGTCGGGCAGTACCACGAGTCGTTCCTCCAGGCCCGGTCGACCGTCAACCTCCAGCTGATCCTGCGGCACTACGCCGCGCTGGAGAAGGCGCTGTTCCTCAGCGAGGCGGACGCGGCGGAGTTCCGCCGCAGACGGCTGCCCAACACCGGGGTGATGCCCAATCCGCTGCCGTTCACCGCCCTCGCGCCGGCCCCCCTGGACACCCGGCGCGTCGGGGCGGTCGGCCGCCTCGACCCCGTCAAGCGCCCGGACCGGCTGGTCGACGCCTTCGCCGCGGCCGCCGCGCGCCACCCGGGCTGGGAGCTGCACTTCCTCGGCGACGGCCCGCTGGAGCCCGAGCTGCGGGCGCGGGCCGCCCGGCACGGGATCGCCGACCGGGTCCGCTTCCGGGGCGCCGTCCGCGACATGGCCGCCGCCTACCGCGAGCTGTCCGTCGTGGCCCTCACCAGCGAGCGCGAGGGGCGCCCCATGGCGCTGGCCGAGGCCTCCGCCGCCGGGGTGCCGTGCGTCGCCTTCGACCTGTCGGGCGGAGTGCGCGAGCTCGTCGCCCACGGCCGCACGGGCACACTCGTGCCGTACGGCGACACGGAGGGCTTCACCGCCGCGCTGGGCGAGCTGATGGCGGACGGCGCGCTGCGCGAACGCTACGGCCGGGCGGCGCGGGCGCATGTGGCGCCGCTGGCGCTGCCGGCCGTGCTGGACCGGTGGGAGGCGCTGTTCGAGGAGATCGACCGGTGAGCCGGGCGGACGGGGGACGCCCCTCAGCGGTGGCGGCGCACCCTGCGGAGCGCGACGCCCAGAGCGCAGCGCACGCCGGGGGCCAGGCGCAGGGCGAGCGACCCGCCGCCGGTGGCGTAGGGCTGGGCCACGAGCAGTCCGTGCCGGGCGCTGGGCAGCGCCACGGGCCGCAGGGTGTCGCCCACCGCCCGGACGGCGGCGCGCAGGGTGCCGCCGTGGGTGCAGTGGATGCGGACCCGGATGTCCCACGCCTGCGGGGCGTCGGCGCGGTGCCGGCCGTGCTGGGCCAGCTCGGCGAGGTCGAGGGTCAGCCGTGCTCCCCAGACGCGGTCGCCGGCCACCAGCGGGACGTCGTGTTCGAGCACCGCCTCGCCGTCCCGGAGCCGGAGCTCGATGCCGAGGGTGTGCGGGCGGGCCGCCGCCAGCCGCCCGTAGAGGTCGTGGACGCGCAGCCGCAGCCTGGTGCGGTCGCCCGTGCGGGGCCGCAGGACGGCGTCGACGGTGACGGGCAGCCGGCGGGCGGGCTTGGCGCCGGGGCCGGTGAGGCCGTCGAGGAGGACGTGCGGCAGGTCGGCCGCCCACACGGCCCGGCCCGCCACCTCGGCGTAGGGCGGCAGCAGCCGGGCCGGCCGGGCGGCGAGCTGGGCGAGGCGTTCCAGGTCGCGGGGGGCCGCCGCGGCCAGCACGACCCGGGCGATCCAGCGGGCCGGCGCCCGGGCGGCCCGCAGATCGGTCTCGTCGTAGGAGGCCAGGCAGTCCTGGGTGACCCGCCACCACGCGCGGCGGTAGCCGGGGCCGTGGCCGGGCAGCTCCCGGACGTACATGCGCAGGTCGTGGTCGAGGAACTTCACCCGCGCGGCGTGGGCCAGCGTGGTGCTGCCGGCGGTGCGGAAGACCTCCACGCTGTGCTCGTGGGCGCGGACGCGCGCCTGCCAGTGGGCGACGCGTTCGCGGTCCAGCGAGATCGAGGGGTGGTCCGCCGCCCGGCGCACGTGCCAGTAGTAGACGGTGTCGGGGACGGTCGCGACGCGCGGGGCCGCCGCCAGCACCCGCGCGGTGAAGACGAAGTCCTCGTAGCGGTAGGGGCCGTCGGGGAAGGCGATGCCGTGCTCGGCGAGGAAGGCGCGGTCGTAGAGCTTGTTGACGCACAGGGTGTCGCGCAGCAGCGCGGGGTGCTCCTCGGGCGAGGCGTGGACGGTGGCCCGCCGGTAGAGGGGGGCCTGCCAGGGGACGTCGCGCCGCCGGGGGAGCTCCCGCCGGACGCACAGGCCGGCCACGACGGCGGCGTCGTGGCGCGTGGCGGCCTCCAGGAGCGCGGACGCGGCGCCGCGGGGCAGGGCGTCGTCGCTGTCCAGGAACATCACATAGGGCGCGGTGGCGGCCCGTACGCCGTCGTTGCGGGGGGTGCCGCAGCCGCCGCTGTTGGCGGCCCGGTGGATGACCCGCAGCCGTGGCTCGCCGGCGGCGAGCCGGTCCAGGAGGGCGGCGGTGCCGTCCGTCGAGGCGTCGTCCACGACGACGACCTCGGCGACGACGGGCCCCTGGGCGAGGGCGGAGCGCACGGCGTGGCCGATGTGCGCGGCGTCGTTGTAGCCGATGACGATCACGCCGACCCGCGCGGTGAGGATTCCGCTCCCGTTCACTGTCACAGAACACAGTCTTATCCAACAAGTAGTGCCAATCAGGGCATTCTGCTCGTCCGCGTGGCCGGACGGAGCAGGGACGTGGAGGGGTACGGATGCTGGCGGACGAACGGGCCCGGGCACGAGCCGGGAAAGGGGCCGGGGAGCGGGCCGGGAAAGGGGCCGCGGTGGCCGCGGCGCCGCGTGCGTGGTGGCGGGCCGAGCCGCTCACGACCGTCGTCCCGGCCGCCGTCATGCTCGTCCTCGGCCTGTGGGGGCTGGACCGGGGCACGATGTGGCGGGACGAGGCGGCCACGTTCCAGGTGTCCCGCCGCTCGCTGCCGGAGCTCGGCCGTCTCCTCGGCGACGTCGACGCCGTCCACGGCCTGTACTACCTGCTGATGCACCCTCTGACGGCCCTGGGCGCGGGGGAGACGGTGCTGCGCCTGCCGTCCGTCGTGGCGGCCGCGGCCACCGCGGCGCTGGTCGCCGCGCTCGGCCGGCGGCTGGCCGGGCCCCGGGTGGGCCTGTGGGCGGGGCTGCTGTACGCGGTCACGCCGTTCGTCAGCCACTACGCCCAGGAGGCCCGCTCGTACGCCCTGGTGGCGGCCGGGGCCGCGCTCGCCACCTGTCTGCTGATCCGGGCCGTCGACGGCGGGCCCCCGGAGGCGTCCGGGCGGGGCCGGCCCGGACGCTGGGTGGCGTACGGCGCGGCGGTGGCCGGCACGGCGCTGCTGCACGAGTTCGCCGTCCTGCTGCTGGCGGCGCACGCCGTGACCCTGCTCGTCTCCCGGGTCCCCGGACGGGTGTGGCGCGGCTGGGGCGCGGCCGCGGTGGCCGCGTGCGCGGTGCTGGTGCCGCTGGTCGTGCTCTCGCGGCGGCAGAGCGACCAGGTCTCGTGGCTGCGCACGCCGGGCTACGAGCAGGCCAGGGCCCTGCTGTACGCCTTCGCGGGCCCCGGCGGGGCCGTCGTGACCGTCACCCTGCTTCTGGCGGCGGTCGCGCTCGTCGCCCCGCTGCCCCGTGCGGGGCGGCTGGGGCTGACCGCCGTCGCCCTGCCGCTGGCCGCCGTACCGCCCGTCCTGCTCTACGCCGCCGCCCAGCGGCAGCCGCTCTTCCTCGACCGCTATCTGCTCTTCTGCCTCGCCGGCGTGCCCCTGCTGGCCGCCGCGGGCGCCGAGCGGGTGCTGGGGCGCCTGCCCTGGCGGCGGGTGGGAACGGCGGCCGGGGTCGCCGCCGTCGCCGCGGCCTTCGCCGCCCAGCTGCCCCTCCAGGAGCACGAGCGGCTGCCGGCCAGCCGGGGCGACGAGCTCGCCCGGGTGGCCTCGGCGGTCGGCCGGGTGGCGCGGCCGGGGGACGCGGTCCTGTTCCTCCCGCTGCACGAGCGCCGCATATCCCTGGCATACCCCCGCGACTTCGCCGGGCTGCGGGACCTGACCCTCCGCCGGACGCCCGCCGCCTCCGCCACGCTCTACGGGCAGGAGGTGGGGGCGGGGGAGCTGCGGGCCCGGCTGCTGCGGCTGCCGCCCCGGCAGCGGGTGTGGGTGGTGGCGGACACGACGACCGTCGGCACGCCGTGGTTCCGTGCCCAGCGCGCCGAGTCCGCCAAGGCCACGGTGCTCGGCGCGCTGTACCGGGAGGAGTCCACGGTGTTCGTGCGCGGCGGCGCGGTGTCGCTGTACGTCCGCCGCCAGTAGGTCGTCGGCAGGCCGTCACCAGGCCGTCACCAGGCCGTCGGCAGGCCGTCGGCAGGCCGGAGATCACTTGACCGCCCCGGCCATCACCCCGTTCACGAACTGACGCTGGAAGGAGAAGAAGACCACGAGCGGCACGATCATCGACAGGAACGCGCCCGAAGCGAGGATGTCGACGTTGTCGCCGAACTGCCGGACCTGCTGCTGGAGCGCCACCGTGATGGGAGGGTTGCCGCTGTCGGCGAAGATCAGCGCCACCAGCATGTCGTTCCACACCCACAGGAACTGGAAGATGCCCAGCGAGGCGATGGCCGGGCCGCCCAGCGGCAGCACCACGCGGGTGAACAGCCGCAGCTCGCCCGCCCCGTCCAGCCGGGCCGCCTCCAGCAGCTCGCGTGGGATCTCGGCGAAGAAGTTGCGCAGCAGGAAGACCGCGAAGGGCAGTCCGAAGGCCGTGTGGAAGAGGACCACGCCCACCGTGGACTCGAAGATCCCCAGGGCGTTGAAGAGCTTCGCCACCGGGATCAGCGCCACCTGCACCGGCACCACCAGCAGCCCCACCACCACCATGAACCACCAGTCCCGGCCGGGGAAGTCCAGCCAGGCGAAGGCGTATCCGGCGAGCGCCCCGACGAGGATCACCAGCACCGTCGCCGGAACGGTGATCAGGGCGGTCGTCAGCAGGGAACGCATGACCGTGTGGTTGGCGAAGAGCGTGGCGTAGCTCTCCGTCGTGAGCTGCCCCGGGTGGGCGAACACCTGCCACCAGCCCGACGCCGCGATGTCCGCCTTGTCGCGGAGGGAGGAGAGCAGCAGCCCGACCGTGGGCATCAGCCAGAAGAGCCCCACCACCACGAGGAAGGCGCGTACGACGCCCCCGCCCAGCAGCGCGGCGATCCGCGACGTGGTCCTGCGCGCGGTGCTCATCGACCGCCCTCCCTCTCCTTGCGGATGCGGCGGATGTTGACGACCACCACCGGCAGGACGAGCAGCAGGAGGAGGACGGCGATGGCGCTGCCGACGCCCTGGTTGACGTCGGTGCCGAAGGACGACTGGTAGAGCTGCAGGGCCAGCACGTTGGCGTTGTCGAGGCTGGAGCCGGGCGCGATGATGTAGACGAGGTCGAAGATCTTCAGCACATTGATCATGAGCGTGACGACCACGACCACCAGCACCGGTGCCAGCAGCGGGACCGTCACCCGCCGGAAGACCTGCCATTCGCCGGCGCCGTCCACCCGGGCGGCCTCCAGCAGTTCGCGCGGCACGCTCGCCAGCCCCGCCGCGATGAGGACCATCGCGAAGCCCGCCCACATCCAGATGTAGGCGCCGATGATGGACGGGGTCACGAGCGTGGGACCCAGCCAGTCCACGCCGTTGTAGGCGGTGGCGAAGTTCGCGGCGGGCAGCCGCAGCCGCGCGCCGTCGGCGGCCGCGGGCAGCGTGAACGTCCCGTCGGACGCCGTGGTGGCCGAGGCGACCGCGCGGCCGTCCCTGACGGCCTCCACCCGCACCCCGGCCAGGGCCTTCTCACCCGCGTCGATCTTCCCGGCGGTCCCCCCGCCGCCCCGGGTGAAGTCCAGCCACACGGTGCCGGTGACCTTGCCGGCCACGTCCCGTGCCGGGATCGCCTCCCGGGCCCCGGCCACGTCCTCCGGCTTCACGGCCACCAGCGGCAGCGCGACGGCCGAGCCCGCCCGTACCGGGCCCCTGGTGGTGTACGCGCCCCCGCCGCTCTCCGTCAGGTCGCCGGTGGGCCGCGGCCGTGCCCCCGGGTAGGGCGCGGGCGCGGCGAACGTGTCGTGGACGCCGACCCACACCGCGTTGGCCACCCCGCGTTCCGGGTTCTGCTCGTACACCAGCCGGAAGATGATGCCGGCGGCGAGCATGGAGATGGCCATCGGCATGAAGACGACCAGCTTGAACGCCGTTCCCCAGCGGACCCGTTCGGTGAGCACCGCGAAGACCAGCCCCAGGGCGGTGGCCACGGTCGGCGCCACGACCACCCAGATGACGTTGTTCTTCAGCGCGGTGCGGATGCGGTCGTCGGTGAAGACCTCCCGGTAGTTGTCGAGACCGGCGAAGCCGTCGCCGGAGGCGTCGAAGAGGCTGCGGTGCACGGAGTAGCCGATGGGATAGACGACGAGGGCCCCGAGCAGGGCCAGCGCGGGAAGCAGGAAGCAGGCGGCGACCCATGGGCGCGTGCCGAGCACGCTCCGGGTCCCGGCCGCCGCCCGCTTCCCCGCCGCGGGCGGCCGAGCGGTCGCGGAGGACATGGCGACGCCCCCGTCAGCCCGTGAACGCCTTGGCCGCGTCGGCCTCCAGCCGCTGCTGGGTGCCCGCTACGTCCGAGGGGTTCCGCAGGAAGTCCTGGAGGTGCTTCCACTCGCCCTGACCCGGCTTGCCGCCGAAGGCGGCGGGGGCCTGGTCGGACATGTCGAAGCGGAAGTCGTCGCCCGCCGCCACGACGGCCCGGGCGATGGAGCGCGGCACCGGGTCGGGGTAGGCGGACAGCGGCAGGCCCTTGTTGGGCGAGACGAAGCCGCCGTCCTTCGCCCAGATGCCGGCCGCGTCCGGGGAGGCCAGGAACGTCAGCAGCGCCTGGGCCGCCTGCCCGTCCTTGAGCGCCACGCCCACGTCCCCGCCGGTCACCACGGGCGCGGTGGAACCCACCGCCGGGAAGGGGAAGACCTTGGCGTCCGTGCCGATCCGCGCCTTGGTCCCGGCGATGGTGGCGGCCGCGAAGTCGCCCTCGAAGACCATGGCGGCCTTGGCCTTCTCCCCGCCGGTGAAGGTCTGGCTGACGGAGGCGGGGAACTGCGTCTGCAGCGCGCCGTCGTTGCCGCCGGCCAGCAGCTCCTTCTTCCCGAAGAGCTGGCCCAGCGTCGTCAGCGCGTCCTTCACCGACGCGTCCGTCCAGGCGATGCGGTGCCGGGCCAGCTGGTCGTACTTCTCGCGGCCGGCCTGCGAGAGGTAGACGTTCTCGAACCAGTCGGTGAGCGTCCAGCCGTCCGCGCCGCCGACCGAGACCGGGGAGACGCCGTAGTCGGCGACGGCCTGCGCGGTGCGCAGGAACTCCTGCCAGCTCTTCGGCTCCTTGGCGCCGGCGGCCTCGAATATCTTGGCGTTGTACCAGACCAGGGACTTGTTGGTGGCCTTGAAGTAGACGCCGTACGGCTTGCCCTCGTAACTGCCCAGGTCCCGCCAGCCCTTGGCGAAGTGCTTGTCCAGCTGGGCGGTGACGTCACCGCTCAGCGGCTTCAGCCAGCCCTTCCGGGCGAACTCCTGGAGGACGCCCGGCTGTTGCAGCATCGCCACGTCCGGCGGGTCGCCGCCGGCGACCTTCGAGCCGACGAACGCCGACATGTCGTCGCCGCTCGGTACGAACGAGACCTCGGCGCCGGTGCGCTTGGCGAACTCGTCGAGCACCCTGGTGAAGCTCTTCTGCTCGGCGCCGGTCCACACGGCGGTCACCTTGAGCTTCTGCCCGTCCAGCTTGGGGAGCCGGACCGTGTGGGGGATGACGTCGGACTGGCCGGGGGCCGGCCGGGAGCTGTCGTCGCTCTTCTTCCCGCCGTCGCCGCCCCCGCCGCACGCCGCGGCGGTCAGGGCCAGCGCCCCCGCCACGGCCAGGGCGAGCGCGCCCCGTGCCGCGCGTGTGGTCGGTGATGCCGCGGGTGATGTCCGTGTCTCCGTACGCATGGCCCGTACCTCCCGTGCCCGGTCCCCGTCGGCGGCCGCACATGCGCAACCCCAGCGTGTGGCCGCACTCCCGTGCGACAGTCCTACGCCCGGCGTCAGATCGCCGCAATACCGTGTCGGCGCCCAAGGCACCGATCGTGACCGGGATGTGACGCACCGACGCCTACCGACGACGGCCCACCGGTGACGGCCCACCGGCGACCACCTGCCGACGGCCGCCCACCGGCGACCACCTGCCGACGGCCGCCCACCGGCGACCACCTGCCGACGGCCGCCCACCGGCGACCGCCGGTGGCGCCGTCACAGCAGCGGCGGTGCCGCCTGGGCGCCCGCCGACTGGGCCGCGCGTTGCAGCGCGCTGGCCAGGAGGGCGAGGTCCGTGGGTCCGTTGCCCAGTTCGCGGAGGGGGCGGCGGGTGGGCGGGTCGCCCATGCGCTGCCAGTCCAGCGGGACCACCGTCGGCCGCTGGGTCGCCGTGCGGGGGATGCGGCCGGTGACCCGGCCCGCCTGGAAGGGGACGGTCGCGGCGTCGTCGGGGCGTTGCAGCCGGCCCCGGCCCGGCGCCGGGCCGCCCGTGCCGTCGCCGGCCGGGGCGTCCGCCGACGCGGGCGCGATCTCCAGGGTCGCCCGGAGCCCGGCCCGTTCCACCGCCGCCGTGTCGGCCGTACGGTCCGGGCGGCCCGACGCGACGACCAGGTGGACCCCGAGCCGCTCGCCGTCGCGGGCGACGGACTCCAGCGCGCGGACGACCGAGCCGGCCGCCGGCCGGCCCGTGGCGCCCAGGGCGGGCGCGACCAGGGCGTCGAAGTCGTCGACGAGGACGACGAGCCGGGGCAGCGCGGTCTCGGCCGTACGGGACGGACCGCCGCGCTGGGTGCGCAGCTTGAGCGTGCCGGTGGACGAGCCGTCGAGGTCGCCGGAGGGCTCCGCGGGCCTGCGGGGGGCGACGACCCCGGCGGCGCTGCGCTCGTGCCAGCCGCAGAAGTCGAGGGTGCCCAGCAGTTCGGCCCGGCGCTTGAGCTCCGAGCTCAGCGCCTGGGCGAACTCCCGCATCCGTACGGGGTCGGCGGCGGCGAGGTACGTCGAGACGTGCGGCAGGTCGGTGCAGACCCGCAGCCCCTCCCCGCGTTCGGCGGCCGCGCCGTCGACGAGGACCAGCGAGAGCCGGTCCGGCCGGTCGGCGGCGGCCAGCGAGGCGGCCAGCGAGCGCAGCAGTTCGGTCTTCCCGCTGCCCCGCCCGCCGTGCACCACGAGGTGGGGGCCGTCGGCCGCGAGGTCGACCGCGAGCGGACCGTGGGGACCCGCGCCGAGCACGGCGACGGCCCGGCCGCCGGGCCGGGCGCCCCGGTCCGTGGCGGCCGCCCAGCGCGCGGTCAGCGAGGCCGGGGTGGCGCGGGCCAGCCCCAGCTCGTCCAGGAGGCGCGCGGTGCGCGGCAGCGCGGCCGCGATGCGCGAGCCCTGGAGCGCGTCGCCGGCGGTGTCCGCCGGGCGCAGGGGCGCCAGCGCCCGGGCGAAGCGCTCGGCCCAGGCGGCGGAGACGGCGTCGAGCGCGCCGACGACCGTCCTGGCGGCGCCGGCGTCCGAGGACCCCCCGGGGGCCGCCGGCCCTCCGGAGTCCCCCGCCGGGAGCGGCGCGGGCGTCTGCCGGATGACCTGGACGACCGTGGCGACGTCACCGCTGAGCACGGCCACGGCACCGCAGTGCGGGAAGGCGGGGGAGGCCTCCTCGGCCGTCCGCAGGGTCGCCGACACCGGCGACGACGGCGTGGTGGCCGGGGCGTCCGCCAGGC
The DNA here is from genome assembly GCF_056434285.1 of Streptomyces sp. NPDC044063. Lineage (NCBI taxonomy): Bacteria > Bacillati > Actinomycetota > Actinomycetes > Kitasatosporales > Streptomycetaceae > Streptomyces > Streptomyces sp. NPDC044063. The sequence continues at coordinate 19,595 of NZ_JBWKFM010000047.1, read as the reverse complement.
AGAGCAGGTGGATGCCCGCCGCCGGCCCGCCCACGGCCAGCCGCGCGACCGTCTCGCGCAGACCGGCGGAGCCGGGGTCGCCGTCCACGATCAGCACCGTGTACGGGCCGCGGTGGCGCTCGGTGGCGGCGGCGACGGCCTCGGCGCCGGCGCTCGCCCAGTTCGGGCCCAGCGGGCCGTCGTCCAGGCGGCGCACCAGCTCGGCGACGCGGGCCTCCGCCTGCTCGCGGTCGTAGGCCGTCAGCAGCCGGCAGTCCTGCCCGTGCACGGGCCGGGCGTGCGGCAGCCAGCCCAGCCAGGACCACTCCGCGAGCCGTTCCTCGACGGCGCGCGAGCGGTCCGCGCTGATCAGCACGTACTCCAGCGTGGCGGGCGCGTGGAGCGCGGCGAGCTGGGCGAGGACGGACCGGGCCAGCCCGGACAGCCGCGCCCGGGGGCCCGCCAGACCCAGCGAGCCGGTCTGCCGCAGGCCGACCGTCACGGGCACGGACGGCAGCGGGCCGCCGTCGGGGCGGTAGCGGTCGGCCGTGCCCAGCCGGACGGTCAGCAGGTCGGGGTGGTCCGCGCCGCGCTCCCACAGGCGGGGGCCCGGCCCGAGCGCGGTGAGCAGCACGGCCGCCGGGTCCGGCCAGCGCTCGCGCGGCGTGGCGGCGCCCGGGGCGGCCGGGGCGCCCTCCGTGACGCCGTCGCCGGGCGGCCCGTCGGCCGTGGCCTCGTCGGCCGGACGGCGCTCGGTCTCGCGCCCGGTCAGCCCGCCGGTCAGCCGGCGGGCCCAGGCTCCTATCCCGCGGGAGCGCCGCTTGGCGCCGGAGCCGTCGTTCCGCTCGGCGTCCGCGCCGGTATCGGTCGAAGTCGAAGGGGTGCCGCCCGGCGCGGCCAGGCCCGCGTACCCGGTGGCGCTGGTGGTCGCCCCGGCCGCGCGGGGTGGTACGGCCTCCCGGTCCGTGCCGGTCGGCTGGGCGGGGATGGCCGGGACGTACGCACCGCCGGGCCGCGCCTGCCAGGTGCCCTCGCCATAGCCGGTGCCCGCGCCGCCGGTGGGGCCCGGGGCCGGGCGTTCGTCGCCGTCGGGACGCGCGCCGACCCTCAGGTGCCCCTCGCCGTCCGGCACCGCGGGCAGGACGCCCGGCGCCGCGGCGTGGAGGCTCAGCGTGGACTCACCGACGCGCAGCAGGGAGCCCGCCGGCAGCGGTACGGGGCAGCCGTCGACCGTCTCGCCGTCGAGCAGGGTGCCGTTGGTGGAGCCCAGGTCGTGGAGGGTGACGGTGCCGTCGTCGGCGAGGGTGACCGCGCAGTGGAGGCGGGAGACGTCGGGGTCGTCCAGGGGGACGTCCGCGGAGCTGGAGCGGCCGACGCGGACCTCGCCGCCGTGCAGCAGGTGGACGCCGCCGGCGTCGGGGCCGGAGACCACGTGCAGCCGGGCGGCCGCCTCCGGGACGCCGGAGAGCACGCCGGCGTGCCGTTCGGGGTCGGCGGGGCCGCCCAGGGACAGCACCGCGCCGTCCGTCAGCGGCGGCTCGCCCAGCGCGCAGCGCTGCGGGTCGAGGCGCTCGGCGCCGGCGTAGACCACGACGGCGCCGCCGCCGAGGTCGGAGCCGGCCGCCGCGACGGCGGTCGCGAGGCCGTTCGCCACGGCGGCGAGGGCGGTCCCCGCGGGGGCGGTCACGAGCACATCGCAGGCGCACGTGGTGTGGCCGCTGAGCGGCCCGAGGACGGTCAGCCGGATCTGCATCGCCGTCAACGGTCCCTTCCTGCCCCGGGTGCGCGACGGGTCCGGGCCTTCCCCCACCGCGTACGGGCGCGTCGGCACGTACAGGTCACCACGTAGCGCGGGGGCTCCCACCGCCTCCCACCGCATCCGTGCTGCGAGCATCCTCGCACCTGCCGTCCGCGACGCGCCCGGCGAGAGCCGATTCGTGATCTTGAACGACCATCCGAGCAGGGAAAAGCTCAGGTCGCTCTCGGTGATTGGTTGATTTCTTCAGTGGATTGCCCGAGCTGGGCCGGTTTCTTGCCGTTTTTGACGAGAGGTGGCGGCACGCGGCAACCATCGGTCCGCGCCCCGCGTCTTCCCCACGAGCCCCACCGGATTCTCCGGGCGAACCCGGGAAGATCGGCGAACGACGGGGCCGGGACGCGGCACTACAGTGGGCGCGAAGCCGAACACCTCGGAATCGGAAGAAGCCGAACACCTCGCGAGAGCCTGGATCACAGAGCTCGCATCACGACCAGGGAGCGCATGACGTGCGGCCGGTAGGCAGCAAATACCTGCTCGAGGAGCCGCTCGGACGCGGAGCCACGGGCACCGTCTGGCGGGCGCGTCAGCGCGAGTCGGCCGGCGCCGAGGCGGCGGTGGCCGGGCAGCCCGGCGAGCTGCTCGCGATCAAGGTCCTCAAGGAGGAGCTGGCGAACGACGCGGACGTCGTCATGCGCTTCCTGCGCGAGCGGTCCGTCCTGCTCCGGCTCACCCACCCCAACATCGTCCGCACCCGCGACCTGGTGGTCGAGGGCGATCTGCTGGCGCTGGTCATGGACCTCGTCGACGGCCCCGACCTCCACCGCTACCTCCGCGAGAACGGCCCCTTCACGCCGGTCGCGGCCGCGCTGCTGACCGCGCAGATCGCCGACGCGCTCGCCGCCAGCCACGCCGACGGCATCGTCCACCGCGACCTGAAGCCCGCCAACGTCCTGCTGAGGAACGACGGCGGCCAGATGCACCCGATGCTGACCGACTTCGGCATCGCGCGGCTGGCGGACTCGCCCGGCCTCACCCGTACCCACGAGTTCGTCGGCACCCCGGCCTACGTCGCGCCCGAGTCCGCCGAGGGCCGCCCGCAGACCTCCGCCGTCGACATCTACGGCGCCGGCATCCTGCTGTACGAGCTGGTCACCGGCCGTCCGCCGTTCGCCGGCGCGACCGCGCTGGAGGTGCTCCACCAGCATCTGAGCGCCGAGCCGCGCCGCCCCACGACCGTCCCCGAGCCGCTGTGGACGGTCATAGAGCGCTGCCTGAGCAAGCGCCCGGAGGAGCGGCCCAGCGCCGAGAACCTCGCCCGCGCCCTGCGCGTGGTCGCCGCGGGCGTCGGCGTGCACGCCTCCCCGGACCAGGCGGAGGCCGCGCTGGGCGTCGCCGCGCTGCTCGCCCCCGACCCCCAGCCCGCCGAGGTGCCCGGCACGGGCCTGGGCTCCACCGCCCCCGCGGGCGACGCCGAGCCCACCCAGATGCTGCCGCCGGCCGTCCCCGGCTCGTACGACCCGAACGCCGCGACGAGCGTGATGCGGAGCACCGGCCACGGCGCCGGGTCCCACGCCGACGCCACCCAGGTGCTGCCCGCCGGCTCCGGCCCGCAGGCCGGCGACCCCACGCGGGTCATGCCGCCGGTGCCCCCGGGCCCGCCGCAGGGCGGCCCGCAGGGACAGCAGGGTGATACCCCGCACCCCTGGCAGACCCAGATGCGCGCGGCCCGCGACCGCAACGACCAGACCCAGGTCCAGTACCTCGACCCGGACGACGACCCGCTGCGCCGCCGCCCCGCCCGCCGCCCCGGCCCCGCGCCGCAGCAGCAGTACGGGCAGCAGCAGCCGCAGCAGTACGGCGGTCAGGGACAGTACGGCGGCCAGGGACAGCAGGGTGGCCAGGCCTACGGTCAGCAGCCGTACCCGGCCCGGCCCCCGCAGCCCCAGCCGTACGCCCCGCAGCGCGCCCCCCAGGGCCGCCCGGAGCGGCGGCAGCCGCGCCACCACACGCCGCAGCCTCCCCAGCCGCAGCCGTACTCACCGCCGGCGCCCGCACCGGCCCCCGCCCCGGCGCCCGCTCCGCGCCGCGAGCCGCGCCCGCCGCGGCAGCGCAGCGCGAACCCCATGCGGATCCCGGGCCTGGGCTGCCTCAAGGGCTGCCTGTTCATGATCGTCGTGCTGGTCGTGGGCTCCTGGCTGGTGTGGGAGTTCACCCCGCTCAAGGACTGGGTCGCGGACGGCAAGAGCTTCTGGGACGCCACCTGGGACTGGATCACGACCGTCAAGGACTGGGTCTCGAACCTCGGCTCCAAGGCCGACAAGGCGCCGTAGACCGGACGGGTGGACGGGAGGCGTCCGGATGTCTGTCGACATATCGACACCTGAAGGGTGTTTTCTGCCGCAGAAGTAACGGTTGACGCCGAATCGGAGTCCCCAACGCCCCGTCAGCCGCGTAGCTTGTTCGCCAGTGCGCCTGTCGGATGACGGAGGAGTCGGGGAACAGTCTTGGCACGGAAGATCGGCAGCCGGTACACCGCCCACCAGATCCTCGGCCGTGGCAGCGCCGGGACGGTGTGGCTCGGCGAGGGCCCCGAGGGGCCGGTAGCCATCAAGCTCCTGCGCGAGGACCTCGCCTCCGACCAGGAGCTCGTCGGCCGCTTCGTGCAGGAGCGCGCGGCCCTCCTCGGTCTGGACCACCCCCATGTGGTCGGCGTCCGCGACCTCGTCGTCGACGGCGCCGACCTGGCACTGGTCATGGACCTGATCCGGGGCACCGACCTGCGCACGCGGCTCGACCGCGAGCGCCGCCTGGCGCCCGAGGCGGCCGTCGCCATCGTGGCCGACGTCGCGGAGGCGCTCGCCGCCGCGCACGCCGCCGGCGTCATCCACCGCGACGTCAAGCCCGAGAACGTCCTGCTCGACATGCAGGGCCCGCTCGGCCCGGCCGGGGCCCACCCGGCGCTCCTCACCGACTTCGGCATCGCCCGCCTCGTCGACTCCCCGCGCCCCGCCCGCGAGCGGTCCGGTACGGGCTCCGGCGACACCGCGGGCGGCCGCCCGGCGGACCGGCGCAGCGTCATCGGCACCCCCGACTACCTCGCCCCCGAGATCATCGAGGGCCTGCCGCCGCGCGCCTCCGTCGACGTCTACGCCCTGGCCACGGTCCTCTACGAGCTGCTGGCCGGCTTCACGCCCTTCGGCGGCGGCCACCCGGGCGCGGTGCTGCGCCGGCACGTCACGGAGACCGTGGCGCCGCTGCCCGGCATCCCCGACGAGCTGTGGCAGCTGATCGTCCAGTGCCTGGCCAAGGCGCCCGCCTCCCGGCTCCGCGCCTCGGAGCTGGCGGCGCGCCTGCGCGAGCTCCAGCCCGGGCTGGTGGGCCTGCCGCCGCTGGACATCGACGAGCAGCCGGACGACGAGGACCCGGCGCCCACCGCCTCCGGCGGGCCCGGGGCGGAGCGCGAGGGGGCCTACGAGCCCGCCGCCGCGCCCGCCGCCCCCGAGCCGCGCCGGCGCGGCGCCGTCCCGCTCGTGCCCGGAGCCGTCTCCGACTCCAGCCGCGACACCCACACCAGCATGCGGGTCCCCGGGCCCGAGGAGCTGGCGGGCGGCGCCCACGGCACGGCCCGCGCCCCCCGTACGCCCGGCCAGCCGCGCGCCGGCTCGGCGCGGCACCGCACCCCGGCCGAGACCGCCCGCCGGCGCCGGCTCAAGCTGGGCGCCGCGGCCGTGGCCCTGGCGGCGGCCGCCGGGGTGGGCACCTGGTTCGCGACGGGCGGCGGCGCCGACCCGGGCGACGCCAAGCCCGGCGGCGGCAAGCCCGGCGTCCACCGCACCGAGCCCGCCCGGGCCCCGGCCGGGCCCGGGCAGGGCCGGACCCAGCCACCCGCCCAGGACTCCGGCGGAGGCCCGCGCCAGGCCCCCCAGGGCTCCGTGGCCCCGCTGCCGTAGCCGGGCCCGGCGATCACGTGCAGGGGCGCTGCGGGCCGTGTCGTCCGCACCACCGCTGCGCGGCGGTCGTCCTCAAGCGCCGGACGGGCCGGTTCGGGCCGATCCGGGCCGGAGACAAGCCCGTCCGGCGATTCCGGCACCCTTCCCGCACGGTCGTGCGGGCCGTCCTCGCGGCCCGCGCGGCGGCCGGGGAACCGCCCTTCGGACCGGGATGCCCGGCACAGCCGTTAGTCTGGGTGCGTGGCAGTCGTTGATGTATCCGAAGAGCTGAAGTCCCTCTCCTCGACCATGGCGTCGATCGAGGCCGTTCTGGACCTCGACAGGATGAGGGCCGACGTCGCCGTGCTCGAGGAGCAGGCGGCGGCCCCGTCGCTGTGGGACGACCCCGAGGCGGCGCAGAAGATCACCAGCCAGCTGTCGCACCTCCAGGCCGAGCTGCGCAAGGCCGAGGGGCTGCGCGGCCGCATCGACGACCTCGCGGTGCTCTTCGAGCTCGCCGAGGCCGAGGACGACGCCGACACCCTCGCCGAGGCCGAGGTCGAGCTGACGTCGGTCCGCAAGGCGCTGGACGAGATGGAGGTCCGCACCCTCCTCTCCGGCGAGTACGACGCCCGTGAGGCCCTGGTCAACATCCGGGCCGAGGCCGGCGGCGTCGACGCCTCCGACTTCGCCGAGCGCCTCCAGCGCATGTACCTGCGCTGGGCCGAGCGCCACGGCTACAAGACCGAGATCTACGAGACCTCGTACGCGGAAGAGGCCGGCATCAAGTCGACCACCTTCACCGTCCAGGCGCCGTACGCCTACGGCACCCTCTCCGTCGAGCAGGGCACGCACCGCCTGGTGCGCATCTCGCCCTTCGACAACCAGGGCCGCCGCCAGACGTCCTTCGCCGGCGTCGAGGTGCTGCCGGTCGTCGAGCAGACCGACCACGTCGAGATCGACGAGTCCGACCTGCGCGTCGACGTCTACCGCTCCTCCGGCCCCGGCGGCCAGGGCGTCAACACCACGGACTCCGCGGTCCGCCTGACGCACCTCCCGACCGGCATCGTGGTCTCCTGCCAGAACGAGCGTTCGCAGATCCAGAACAAGGCGACCGCCATGAACGTCCTCCAGGCCAAGCTCCTGGAGCGCCAGCGCCAGGAGGAGCGCGCCAAGATGGACGCCCTCAAGGGCGACGGCGGCAGCTCCTGGGGCAACCAGATGCGTTCGTACGTCCTGCACCCGTACCAGATGGTCAAGGACCTGCGCACCGAGTTCGAGGTCGGCAACCCGCAGTCCGTGCTCGACGGCGAGATCGACGGCTTCCTGGAGGCCGGCATCCGCTGGCGCAAGCAGCAGGAGCAGACCGAGAAGTAGGCGTCGGTGACGCCGAACGACAACTGCGAACAACCCCCCGCCTAGCCGGACATATCGCCCGTAACTTCCTTGACGCTGCCCGGAAAACTGGGAAGGCTGACGGGCGGCATGCGATCACTGGGGCGCGTGTGGCGGGGGGCGAGGCGGCACGGCCGGTACGGCATTTCGTACGGCCGGGGTCACGCCGTCCCCGGAACGCCCCCGCCCCCGTGCATTGGCTGCTCCAATGACGAGATCGGCTACTGGGGGTAGCAGCAGATGACGAACAGGACGCGACTGCGTGTCGCGCGAATAGCCGCGGGTGCGATGATCGCCGCGGGTGCCTCCCTGACGGCCGCGGGCGCGGCCTCGGCCGCCGGTGTGGACGTCGAGGTCGGCGGCGCCAAGGTGAAGACCCACGCGGGCGTGCGTGCGCCCGACGGCGACCCGACCACGGGCCCGACCGAGATCCCGCAGCCCCCGACCAGTGGTGGTTCCACCTCCGGTGGTTCCACGAGCGGTGGCTCGACCGGTGGTGACCCGACGACCTCCGGCGGCTCCACCTCCGGTGGTTCGACCAGCGGTGGCTCGACCGGTGGTGACCCGACGACCTCCGGCGGCTCCACCTCCGGCGGTTCGACCAGCGGTGGCTCCACCGGTGGCGACCCGACGACCAGTGGTGGCTCGACCTCCGGTGGTTCCACGAGCGGTGGCTCGACCGGCGGTGACCCGACGACCTCCGGCGGCTCCACCTCGGGTGGTTCCACGAGCGGCGGCTCCACCTCGGGTGGTTCGACCAGCGGTGGCTCGACGTCGGGTGGCTCGACCTCCGGCGGTTCCACCTCGGGTGGTTCGACCAGCGGCGGCTCGACCTCCGGCGGCTCGACCAGCGGGGGCTCCACCAGCGGCGGCTCCACCTCGGGTGGCTCGACCTCCGGTGGCTCGACCTCCGGCGGTTCCACCTCCGGCGGCTCCACCGGCGGCGACCACGACGGCTCCTCCGCCACCGGCGGCAGCGGCTCGACCGGCGGCAACGGCGACGACACCCACACCTGCCCCGTGGACACCGACGGCAACTGCAACACCGGCACCGACAGTGCCGGCTCGCGGCCCGTGGACCAGGGCAAGGACAAGGAGGAGCTCGCCCAGGTCGGCACGCCCAGCCAGGGCGGCTCGTCCGGCTCCTCCGAGTCCGCGGCCCCGTCCGGCGAGCTGGCCCAGACCGGTGCCGGTCAGACCACCTTCCTGCTGGTCGGCGCCGCGACGATGATCGCGGGCGGCATCGGCTTCCGGATGCTGCCGCGCCTGATCGAGCGCGGCACCGCGGCCTGACGGCCCGGTCCCGCGACAGCCGCGACACCGCGGCAACGCGACAAAGGGGCCCGGAGCGCTCTCGCGCTCCGGGCCCCTCACGCGTTGTCCCAGCCGCGGGGCGGTTACCCGGCGAAGCCGCGGGCCACCACGGCCACCGCGACGAGCGCCACCAGCAGCGCTATCAGCGCCGTGGGCGTCAGCCCGCCGAAGATCCCTTCCTGGTACTGCAACCGCTCGCGGCTCGCCCGGCACACCGGGCACCTGCCCTCGTTGACGGGGCCCGCGCAGTTGGCGCACACCAGTCGGTCGCATGTCATGCGAGTTCCTCCTCCGGTACGTCCAACGCGCGATCGGTCCCCGCGGTTCCCTTACCACTGTGCCAGCTTTCCCGCCGTTCGGCGCGGGAGGTCCCTCACACCGCGCGAAGAGGGGCCGAACGTCCTGGCCAGGGCCTCCCGGGCCGCGCCAGGCGACGTCAACCCATGATGCCCACTGCGCGTGCACGAGTGGTTCGGTAGGGTCACGCTCACCGACGGGACGCCGTGCGATCACGGTGCCCGTGCCGCTACGAGGCCGACGCGTGGTGCACTTGTGATCCGATTCGACAACGTCTCCAAGTCCTACCCGAAGCAGAACCGCCCGGCGCTCCGGGACGTCTCGCTGGAGATCGAGAAGGGCGAGTTCGTCTTCCTGGTCGGCTCCTCGGGTTCGGGGAAGTCCACGTTCCTGCGGCTCCTGCTGCGCGAGGAACGCGCCAGCCACGGTCAGGTCCATGTGCTCGGCAAGGACCTGGCCCGGCTCTCCCACTGGAAAGTGCCCCATATGCGGCGCCAGTTGGGCACCGTCTTCCAGGACTTCCGGCTGCTGCCCAACAAGACCGTGGGCCAGAACGTCGCCTTCGCCCTGGAGGTGATCGGCAAGCAGCGCGGCGAGATCCGCAAGGCCGTGCCGCAGGTCCTGGAGCTGGTGGGGCTCGGCGGCAAGGAGGACCGGATGCCCGGCGAGCTCTCCGGCGGCGAACAGCAGCGCGTGGCGATCGCCCGCGCGTTCGTCAACCGCCCGCTGCTGCTGATCGCCGACGAGCCCACCGGAAACCTCGACCCGCAGACCTCCGTCGGCATCATGAAGCTGCTGGACCGCATCAACCGCACCGGAACCACCGTGATCATGGCTACCCACGATCAGCAGATCGTCGACCAGATGCGCAAGCGCGTCATCGAACTCGAACAGGGCCGGCTCGTGCGCGACCAGGCGCGCGGCGTCTACGGCTACCAGCACTGAACCCGCCCGAAGGCACTGAAAGGACGCCATGCGCGCCCAGTTCGTCCTGTCGGAGATCGGCGTCGGTCTCCGCCGCAATCTCACGATGACCTTCGCGGTGATCGTCTCCGTCGCCCTGTCGCTCGCCCTGTTCGGCGGCTCCCTGCTGATGCGCGAGCAGGTCGGCAGCATGAAGGGCTACTGGTACGACAAGGTCAACGTCTCGATCTACCTCTGCAACAAGAGCGACGCCGAGACCCAGCCCGCCTGCGCCCGGGGCGCGGTCACCGAGGACCAGAAGAAGCAGATCAAGGCCGATCTGGAGAAGATGCCGATCGTCCAGAGCGTCCAGTTCGAGACCACGGACGAGGCGTACAAGCACTACAAGGAGCAGTTCGGCAAGTCCCCGATCGCCTCCTTCCTCACCCCCGACCAGATGCAGGAGTCCTTCCGCGTCAAGCTCCGGGACCCCGCCAAGTACCAGGTCGTCTCCAGCGCCTTCGCGCAGCGCGCCGGCGTCCAGGAGGTGGAGGATCAGCGCAAGACGCTGGAGCCGCTGCTCAACCTCCTCAACGGCATGAACGTCGCCGCCCTGGGCGTGATGGCGCTGATGCTGGTCGTCGCTCTGATGCTGATCGTCAACACGGTCCGGGTCTCCGCCTTCAGCCGGCGCCGCGAGACGGGGATCATGCGGCTGGTCGGCGCCTCCAGCTTCTACATCCAGATTCCGTTCATCATGGAGGCCGCGTTCGCCGGTCTGCTCGGCGCCGGGTTCGCGTGCGTCCTGCTGGTCGGCGGCCAGTACTTCCTGGTGAACAACTGGCTGGTGCACCAGATCGACGTCATCCAGTTCATCGGATGGGACGCGGTGCTGGCCAAGCTCCCGCTCCTGCTGGTCATCGGGCTGCTGATGCCGGCGCTGGCCGCCTTCGTCGCCCTCTGGCGCTACCTCAGGGTGTGAACGGCGCCAAGGGCGTCGTCCGGTCAACTCCCCGTGCGGCGGCCCCCGGTGTCCTAGACTCACGCGCATGCCCGGCCCGACGATGTTCGTCCCGCAGCGCCGCGCCCGCCATGGAGCCGTCCTGACACTGGTCTTCGCCGGGGTGCTGGCGGCCGGCGGCGCCACGGGCTCCTTCGGCGCGGACGGACGGGACGGCCGGACCCCACCGCTGCCCGGCGTTCCCCCGCGCGCCGCCGCCCGGGCCGTGGACAGCGCCGTGGACCGCAGGGCCGTCGAGGCCGCCGCCGCGGCGGCCGCCCGGAACGGCGGATCCGGCTCGGAGGCCGCCGCCGAGGTGGTCAGCCGCAGCGGCGACACCTGGAGCGTCGTCTACAGCGCTCGCGAGTACGAGGGGTTCGCGCTCGCCCTGGACGGCGCCTACGTCGGCGTCGGCCTCACCACCCTGCGCACCCCGGACGGCCGGATGGAGGCCGACAGCGTCCTGCCCGGCGGCCCCGCCGAGCGCGCCGGGATCGCGCCGGGCGACCGGATCGTCAGCGTCGACGGCACGGACGTCACCGGCCGCCCGGTCACCGAGGTCGTCTCCCTGCTGCGCGGCGACGGCCTGCCGCACGGCGACGCCCACGCCCGCGACGGCCACCCCCGGGGCACGGGCGCCTCCTGGAGCGACGTGGGCGCCGCCGGCACCCCCGTGCGCGTAAGGCTGGAGCGCGACGGGCAGCGGTGGGAGCGGGTGCTGCGCCGGGAACGGCTGGTCACCGAGAGCGTCGAGGTGACCAGGACCGACGAGGACGCGGGCGGGGCGCCCCCCGCCACCCTGATCAAGGTCCGCTCCTTCACCAGAGGCACCGGCGACCGCGTCCGCGAGGCCGTGGCCGCCGCCCGCCCCGGCGAGGGTGTCGTACTGGACCTGCGCGGCAACTCCGGCGGGCTGGTCACCGAGGCCGTCACGGCGGCCTCCGCCTTCCTCGACGGCGGTCTCGTCGCCACCTACGACGTGCACGGCCGCCAGCAGGCCCTGCGCGCCGAGCCGGGCGGGGACACCCACCGGCCGCTCGTCGTCCTGGTCGACGGCGGCACCATGAGCGCCGCCGAGCTGCTGGCCGGGGCCCTGCAGGACCGCGGCCGGGCGGTCGTCGTCGGCTCGTGGACCTTCGGCAAGGGCTCCATCCAGATGCCCAGCCGGCTGCCGGACGGCTCGGTGGCCGAGCTCACCGTCGGTCACTACCGCACTCCCGCCGGGCGCCGCGTCGACGGCTCCGGCATCGCCCCCGACCTGGCCGTACGCGGCGACGCGGAGGAGCGGGCACGCACAGTATTGGGTGGCCTCGGGGGTGGGTCGTAGTGCGAGAATGGCCGCGCTATGGCTAAAGAGACGGGTCGCAAACTCATCGCGCAGAACAAGAAGGCGCGGCACGACTACCACCTCCTGACCACGTACGAGTGCGGCCTGGTGCTCACCGGCACCGAGGTCAAGTCGCTCCGGCAGGGCAAGGCGTCGCTGGTCGACGGCTTCGTGCAGATCGACGGTGGCGAGGCGTGGCTGCACAACGTCCATGTGCCCGAGTACAGCCAGGGGACGTGGACCAACCACAGCGCGCGGCGCAAGCGGAAGCTGCTGATGCACCGCGCGGAGATCGACAAGCTGTCGTCCAAGGCGGACGAGACCGGTCACACGATCGTGCCGCTCGCCCTGTACTTCAAGGACGGCCGGGCCAAGGTCGAGATCGCCCTGGCGAAGGGCAAGAAGGAGTACGACAAGCGGCAGACGCTCCGCGAGAAGCAGGACCGCCGGGAGTCCGACCGCGCGATCAGCGCGGCGCGGCGCCGGCAGCGCGCCCGGGGGTAGCCCCCACCGGGGAATACGCTGGCACCGTCCCGCGTTGGTCACGTACGATGGGCACATCGCTCACCGGCTGGTAACCGGTGCGCAGCTTGAAAAAACAACATGGGGATGATCGGTTTCGACAGCGGCTGTCGAAGCAGGGGAAGCGTGTCGAGGAAGCGGCAATGATCTCGTAAACCATATGTCGCAACCAATAATCGCCAACACCAAGCGCGATTCCTTCGCCCTCGCTGCCTAAGTAGCGACTCGCGAAGTGTCAGCCCGGGGCTGTTCCCGACCCGGATCCTGGCATCAGCTAGGGAACTAAACCACCAGGCCCGGCCACGGGGCCCGGTGGGAAACCACACAGTGGCTGAGCCCGTCGGAGACTTGTTCGCGTGATCTCCGGGGCCGAGAAAATCGCAGCGAACTGCACACGGAGAAGCCCTGATTCCGCACCGTTGGACGCGGGTTCGATTCCCGCCATCTCCACTCATCCCATGTGAGGGCAGGGGCCCCACCGCTTCGAGCGGTGGGGCCCCTGCCTTTTTCGTCCATGAGCAACCGCACGGCCCGGGTCGCCCTCTTACAAGAGGACCGAAGGGGGTGGCCGGGTGAACCGGACACGGACGGCGGTCGCCGTGCCCGCCCTGGTGGCGCTGTGGCTGGCCGGGGCCCCGGCCGCGACGGCCGACGACGGGCCGGGCGGCGCGCACCTGCTGCTCAACGGCGCCTTCGGCGCCCGTCCCGGCGAACTGATCGACATCGAGCTGCAAGGTCTGCCCGAGCGGCCCGGGGACGTGGTCGTCACCTCGCCGGTCTTCCCCCGCCCCGTGCGCCTCGCGGACGGCCACCACGCCCGCCCCGCGATCTCGATGACCGTGCGGCCCGGTACGTACCCCCTCACCGTCCGCGCCGGCGGCAGGGTGGTGGCGAAGGACCAGGTGGAGGTCGGGTCCGCCCGGCGGCCGGAGTTCCGGGCGGGGACGCCCGGCGAGGTGCTGCGGCCCGGGGAGCGGCTGGCCCTGTCGTTCGACGACCTCTACCCCGGGGAGCGCGGCGACGTCTTCACGGCCGCCTCGCCGGCCTTCGGCGCGGCGGTCCGGCTGACCCACGACCCCTCGGGCGGCGACTGGAACAACCCCCGGATGTTCACCGCGCTCGTCGCCCTGCCCCTCGACGTCAAGGACGGCGCCTACAAGGTCGCCCTCACCGGACCGGACGGGCGGCGGATCGACGAGAAGCCGCTGGAGGTCCGCGCCGCCCGGCCCGGCGACGGGGACTACCTCGGCAAGGCGCGCGGACCGGCGTTCTTCACCGTCCACGGCCGCCCCGAGGGGGCCCGCGCCCACGGCCACCGGGTCCCGGCCGGGGGCCGCGTCAATGTGCTGTGGAGCGACGCCTCACCCGATCCGGGGGAGGAGGAACGGCTGCTGGCGACCTCGCCCGCCTTCGAGCGGCCCGTGCCGCTGCGCCGCGACGTCAGCAAGGCCGGCGACGGCGACGACCCGCGCTACTACGGCCCGGCCCGCGTCCGCCCCGGCCTGGAGGCCGGCCGCTACCCCGTCACCGTCATCAGCCACCACGGCCGGGTCAAACGCACCAACCACCTCGTCGTCACCGGCTCCACCCCCGCGACCACCACCGCCGCCGCCTCCGCCGGCGGCCCCGACCGCACCCTGCTGATCGCGGGGGTGAGCGCGGGCGTCGCGGGCGCGGGCGCCGGCGTCGTGGTGGGCGTACGGCTGCGGCGCCGCGCCCGGGCGGGCGTGCCGGGCGGCGGCGGGCCCGGTGGCGCCCCGGCGCGCACCTGACCGACCCGGGGCTTCCGGCGCGCGCCGGGCCGGGGCACCCTGAGGGACGGCGGGCGGGGGACAACGGCGTTCAGGGAAAAAGGTGACGCGCATGGCGTCGGCAGCGGCCTCCTACGACCTGCGGTTCGCCGCCGGGCGGTTGTGCCTCGACCTCGTCGCCACGGCCGAACCGGTGGAGCGGCTCGACAGCCCCCGGCGCCTTCGGGCCTGGCTGCTCGCCGTGGGCGCGGTGCCCCCCGGCACCCCGCTCGACGCCGTCGACGCGACCTGGCTCGCGCGCTTCCACGCCGCCCGCGACCTCCTCCACCGCGTCGTCCACGCCGAGATCGACGGCCGGGCCGCCGACCCCGACCTCGTCCGCGTCAACGCCCTCGCCGCCACCGCGCCGCCCGCCCCGGCCGCGGTGCGCGCCGCCGACGGCCGGCTCGTCCGCGCGGTCGCGCCCGACTGCGGCGCCCTGGTGGGGCAGATCGCCCGGGACGCCGTGGAGCTGCTCACCGACCCCCTGGAGCGGGACCGGCTGCGCCGGTGCGAGGGCGAGAGCTGCTCGGTGATCTACCTCGACACCTCGCGGGGCCGCCGCCGGCGGTGGTGCTCCAGCGAGGTGTGCGGCAACCGCGAGCGGGTGGCCCGGCACCGCGCGCTGAAGCGCCGGTAGCCGCCGCCCGCGGAAGAAGCCCCGGCGGACCCTGAACGCGCCCGGCGCCGCGTCCGTACTCCCGCCCGAAGGCCTCCGGCGGAACCGGCGGTTGGGCCCGCCGGCGACCGCGGGAACCGGCGCCCCGGAACCCCGGACCGCGCTCTCGACCCAGGGGGATGGCTTGCGCGAGGATGCCGCCGTGGCTGACAGGACGCGTCCCGACGAGGACCTGATGCGGTCGCTCTACGCGGAGCACGCCGGCCCGCTGCTGGCCTTCGTGCTGCGCCTCGTGGCGGGCGACCGGCAGCGCGCCGAGGACGTCGTCCAGGAGACGCTGCTGCGCGCCTGGCGCAACGCCGACCAGCTCCGCGGAGCCTCCGGTTCCGTGCGGCCGTGGCTGGTGACCGTCGCCCGCCGGATCGTCATCGACAACCACCGCAGCCGGCAGTCCCGCCCCCGCGAGGTCGACCCCGCGCCGCTCGAACTGATGCCCGCGGCCGACGAGATCGACCGGGCGCTGCGGCTGATGACCCTCTCCGACGCGCTGGGCGACCTCTCGGACGCCCACCGGGAGGCGCTGATCGAGACCTACTTCAAAGGACGTACGGTGAGTGAGGCGGCACAGGCGCTGGGGGTACCGGCCGGGACCGTACGGTCCCGCGTCTTCTACGCGCTGCGCTCCCTGAGGCTCATCCTCGAGGAACGAGGAGTGACGGCATGAGGCCGCCGGCACCGGACCACGGGCATCCGCGCCCCGACGACGAGCACACCGCCGCCGGCGCCTACGCCCTCGGCGTCCTGGACGAGGCGGACGCCGCCCTTTTCGAGGAGCACCTCGCCGACTGCTCCCGGTGCGCCGCCGAGCTGGACGACCTGATGGGCCTGGCCCCGCTCCTCGCCGAGGTCAAGGAGGCGTCACCGGACCCCGCGCTCGTGGCCGCCGGACCCCGCCCCGAGCTGCTGGACCGCGCGCTCGACCAGGTCGGCGCGGCCCGCCGGGCACAGCGCCTGCGCCGGCTGTGCCTGGTGGCCGCGGCGGTCGCGCTGATCGTCGCCGGGCCGCTGGCCGGCGCCGCGCTCACCGCGCGGGACGCCCCCGCCCACCACACGGGGGCGAGCGCGGCCCGGGAGATGTACGAGGAGGGCGAGAAGATCGGCGCCGTCGACCACGTCACCGGGGTCGACGCGACCGTCTCGCTCCAGAGCAAGCCCTGGGGCACCCATGTGGCGCTCCGGCTGGGCAACGTCAGAGGGCCGCTGACCTGCGACCTGGTCGCCGTCGGCCGGGACGGCCGGGAGCAGACGGTCACCACCTGGGCCGTGCCGGCCTCCGGCTACGGCCTGGACAAGGGCGACGGCTCGCCCTCCAAGTGGGGCTCGGAGCCGCTCTACACCCATGGCGGGGCCGGCTACCAGCGGTCCGACATCGTCCGCTTCGAGGTCCGCACCCTGGACGGAAAGCGTCTCGCGACGGTCACGGTGTGATTCGTCAACAGGCGACTGTCGTGGCAAACCCCTCATGTCCTGACAGATGCGATCGGCACCCTTGTTCGCGTACGGTTGACGGCTGCCCTACGCACAGCAGAAGGGGGCCTGGGTGGCCGCGCAGAACGCCACACACGCGCACGTGGCGACAGGACCGGCGATGGAACCCGACGGGGTCCGCGACCGTGAGATCGGTGCCGAACAGCACCATCTGGACCGGGTGTACCGGCGCCTCGAGGAGAAGATCCACGAGGCGGAGTTCCTCATGGACGACGCCGCCAAACGCGGCCAGGTCGGCACGCCCGGCGCGCTCGCCGAGCGGGACGCCCAGGTGTTCCGGGCGGGGGTCCACCTCAACCGGCTGAACAACGAGTTCGAGGACTTCCTCTTCGGCCGCATCGACCTCCTGCTCGGCAAGGACGGCAAGAAGGGCCCGGACGGCGCGTACACCTCCGTCGAGCCCGCCGACGACGCGGTCGCCGACGACCGTGCCGAGATCGCCGAGACCCTCCACATCGGCCGCATCGGCGTGCTCGACTCCGACTACTCCCCGCTGGTCATCGACTGGCGGGCGCCCGCCGCTGCCCCCTTCTACCGGGCCACCCCGGTGGCGCCCGGCCGGGTCGTGCGCCGCCGGGTGATCCGCTCCAAGGGCCGCCGGGTGCTCGGCGTCGAGGACGACCTGCTGCGCCCGGAGCTCACCACGACGCTGGACGGCACGCCCCTGCCGGTGGTCGGCGACGGCGCGCTGATGGCCGCGCTCGGCCAGGCCCGCAGCCACACCATGCGCGACATCGTCTCCTCCATCCAGGCCGAGCAGGACATGGTCATCCGGGCCCCCGCCGCCTCGGTGACCGAGGTCGAGGGCGGCCCGGGCACCGGCAAGACCGCCGTGGCGCTCCACCGCGCCGCCTACCTCCTCTACCAGGACCGCCGGCGCTACGCGGGCGGCATCCTCGTGGTCTCCCCGACCCCGCTGCTGGTCGCCTACACCGAGGGCGTGCTGCCCTCGCTCGGCGAGGAGGGCCAGGTCGCCATCCGGGCGGTCGGCTCCCTGGTGGACGGCGCCGAGGCCGACACGTACGACGAGCCGGCCATCGCCCGGATCAAGGGCTCCTCCCGCATGCTCAAGGTGCTGCGCAAGGCGGTCCGGGGCGCGCTGGAGGTCCCCGCGGCCGGCACGACCGTCCCCGAGCGGCTGCGCGTCGTCGCCTTCGGCGCCCGCGTCGAGCTGGAGGCCGCCGACCTCGACCGCATCCGCAACACCGCCCTGGGCGGGACCGCGCCGATCAACCTGCTGCGGCCGCGCGCCCGGCGGCTGATCCTCGACGCCCTCTGGTCGAAGTCCGGCGGCCCCCGCCGCTACACCGACCCCGAGCTGGCCGCCGAGGCCCGCGCGGCGTTCGACGAGGACATCACCACCGAGGACGTCTTCACCGACTTCCTCGCCGCCTGGTGGCCCGAGCTCACCCCGCGCCGGGTGCTGGCCTCCATGGCCGACGAGCGCCGGTTGTCCCGCTGGTCGCGCCGGGTGCTCAACCCGCGCGAGGCCCGGCAGCTGGCCCGTTCGCTCGGCCGCCTGGACGAGCGCGGGCACGGCCCGCTGTCCGTGCACGACGTGGCGCTGCTGGACGAACTGGAGACGCTGCTGGGCGTGCCGGCCCGGCCGAAGCGGCCGCGCGAGGCCGACCCGCTGGACCAGCTCACCGGGCTGGAGGAACTCATGCCGCAGCGCGGCGAGTCGCGCCGCGAGCGGGCCGAACGGCTGGCCCAGGAGCGCCGGGACTACGCGCACGTCATCGTCGACGAGGCGCAGGACCTCACCCCGATGCAGTGGCGGATGGTGGGCCGCCGCGGCCGCCACGCCACCTGGACGATCGTCGGCGACGCCGCCCAGTCCTCCTGGTCCGACCCGGACGAGGCGGGCGCCGCCCGCGACGAGGCGCTGGGCACCCGCCCGCGCCGCCGCTTCCGGCTGACCGTCAACTACCGCAACCCGGCGGAGATCGCCGAGCTGGCGGCCAAGGTGCTGGCGCTGGCCATGCCCGGCATGGAGTCGCCCTCGGCCGTCCGTTCCACCGGGGTCGTGCCCCGGTTCGCCGTGGCGGGCGCCGACCTGGGCGCGGCCGTGCGGGACGAGGCGCTGCGCCTGCTGGCCGACGTGGAGGGCACCGTCGGCGTGGTCGTGCCGATGGGCCGCCGCGCCGAGGCCCGTACGTGGCTGGCCGGGCTCGGCGACCGCGTGGTGGCGCTGGGCAGCCTGGAGGCGAAGGGCCTGGAGTACGACGCGACGGTCGTGGTCACGCCCGCCGAGATCGCCGACGAGTCGCCCGCCGGTCTGCGCGTGCTCTACGTCGCGCTCACGCGCGCCACGCAGCGGCTGACGGTGCTGTCGGGGGAGCGGGACGACCCGGACGAGCTCGGCGTGCCGGACCTGCTGCGCGACTGAACACGCGACTGAGCAGGATCCGCCGCGGAACGGAAGCGGACCGGACCCGAACCGGACCCGAACCGGAGCGGGATCCGCCGCGAAAACTGAACCCGAAGGGAAGACGCCCTACCGGAATGACTTCCGGGAGGGGTTTGTTAGCCTGGGTACGGCACCGGCTCGATCCAAGCCCCCGGGCCCAACCTTAGTCGCTTCGAGCGACCACTTGCCGCGAGGCGAGCATGGCGGGTCGGTGTCGTAGACGTTCCGCCACGGGCGTTCTTCTCCAAGGGAGAGGGACGCCCGTCGGCGTTTTATGGGGCTCTCGTATCTTGGAAGACCCCTTCCGCCATGCGGGGCTCATTACCCCCTACTGGCCGGTAGGTGGGACGATCAGACATCGCGCTTCAATGAGCGCGGCAAACGAAACAGGGAAAGCAGAGGAAAGCGGCCATGGCAACGGCGCCTAGCGTCTCGTACTCGATGACGGTCCGACTCGAGGTCCCCGTGGGCGGGACGGCGGTCAGCCAGCTCACCACGGCTGTGGAGTCCTCCGGCGGATCCGTCACCGGCCTCGACGTGACCGCCTCCGGCCACGAGAAGCTGCGGATCGACGTCACCATGGCGACGACCTCCACCGAACACGCCGACGAGATCGTGGAAAAGCTCCGCGGCATCGAGGGCGTCGTGCTCGGCAAGGTCTCCGACCGCACCTTCCTCATGCACCTCGGCGGCAAGATCGAGATGGCGTCCAAGCACCCCATCCGCAACCGCGACGACCTCTCCATGGTCTACACCCCCGGCGTCGCCCGCGTGTGCATGGCCATCGCCGAGAACCCCGAGGA
>NZ_JBWKFM010000046.1:9935-36193 GCF_056434285.1 Streptomyces sp. NPDC044063 | reverse complement strand
CCCCCCCCCCCCCCCCCCCCCCCCCCCCCCCCCCCCCCCCCCCCCCCCCCCCCCCCCCCCCCCCCCCCCCCCCCCCCCCCCCCCCCCCCCCCACGCCGGTGAGCACGGGCAGCCGGGCGGCGCTGTAGCGCCCGCCCCGGCCGCCCGGCCCACCGGCCGGCGGGTCAGGCCTCCGGGGCCCCGGCGCCGGGCGCCGGACGGCCGGCGTCGTGGCGCTCGCCCGGACGGACGCCCTGGTGGTCACCGCCCTGGCGCTCGCTCTGCTGGTCACCGCCCCGGGGAGCGTCACCCATGGGTACGGACGGGCCGTTCTCGGCCGCCGCGCAGCGGGCGAGGACCTGACGCAGCGCCTCCTTCTCCTGCTCGGTGACGCTCAGGCCGTAGTAGTCCTTCACGGCGATCCACGCCCGGGCGTAGGTGCACTCGGCGCCGCCCTTGGGCAGCCACTTGTCGGGGCCCTTGTCGCCCTTGGCGCGGTTGCTCCAGGTGGACACCACGATCAGCTGCGGCGCGGCCACCAGGTCGTTGGCGAACTCCAGCCGCTTCTCCGGCGACCACTCGCTCGCCCCGGAGCCCCACGCGTGCCGCAGCGGCACGATGTGGTCGAGGTCCACGTGCAGCGGGTCGTTCATCGTCCTGTTGTCGTACTCGCTGCGCCACTGGCCGCCGACGACCCGGCACGGGCCGTCGAGGACCGCCGGCACGACGGACTGGAACTTCAGGGCGATGTCCCGCGTGGTGCAGCGGTTCACGCCGTGCTGCGCCCAGCAGGCGGCGCCGCCGAACTGCTTGCGGTCGTAGCCCTTGTCCTTGAAGGGCTTCACCTCCAGGTCGTCCAGCATGCGCGTGGCGTCCTCGCGGTCCGGGACGCCCCGGGGCCACTTCGCCGGGGGCATGTTGCGGAAGCCGGGGTGGGTGCCCGTGAAGGTGCCGGTGAAGGTGCCGGTGACGGTGCCCGCCGGGTGGCCGGCCGGCGCGTCCTTGGCGGGCATGGTCTGGGGGAACGCGGGCCGGGCGTGCTCCGGGGGCTTGGCGCCCTGGTGCTCGGGAGGCTTGGCGCCCTGGTGTTCCGGCGCCTTGGGGGCCATGCCCTCGGGCTTCGCGCCCTGGTGCTCGGGAGGCTTGGCACCCTGGTGCTCCGGCGCCTTGGGCATCATGTGCTCCGGAGGCTTGCCGCCCTGGTGCTCCGGCGGCTTGCCGCCCTGGTGCTCCGGCTTCCTGGACTGCTGGCCGTCCGGGGCCGGGGGCGGTGTCTTCGGCGGAGGCGAGGTCACGGGGGGTTTGGTGTAGACGTCCCCCTCCCATGCCGCCGGGCCCTCGCAGTCGACCTCTTCGTAGTCCATCGGCAGCGACGCCCCGGTCGGCTGGACGCCGAAGCGGTGGCGCGCGTAGTCCGGACCCGGTGGGGGGAGGGCGTGGGCGGCGCTGACGGGCAGCGCGGCCAGGAGGAGGGCGGCGGCGGTGACGACGGACGCCACGAAGGGCGGCCGGCACCGGCGCGCGGATATCTCCTGCGATCGCATGGGTTCTCCTTCGCTGAATCGAGTGCGCTGGATCGAGCCGACGCAGCTTCCCGACGAGTGCGCCGCCGGCGGCACATCACACACCTCACCGGGACGAATCACCCGACCGGCCCGCACGGGCCACCCCATCGCCCGCCCTCACACCCCCGTCCGCTCCCGCGCGAGCTCGTCCTCCTCCAGCAGCCGCGCCGCCAGGTTGTCCAGGGCGCGGTCCATGCGCGCCCGGTCCTCGGGGTCGGTGAGGTCCCAGTCGTCCAGGCGCTCGGCGAGCCAGGTCCGCCAGGCCGCGCCCAGCCGGTCGACCTCCGCCTCCCCGGCCGGGGTCAGGTACAGCCGGTCGCCGTCGATCCGCGCGTAGCCGGAGCCGGCGCTGCGGGCGAAGGCCGGTGCCAGGACCTGCGGCGGCATCCGGTGGGCCGCCGCCACCGAGGACAGGGTCGCCTCGCCGCGTACGCGCAGCCGCCAGTGGATCTGCCCGAGCGTCCACGCCTCGGCCGGGTCGAGGCGGCTGCCGGAGGCCAGCAGGACCTGGCGGCTGACCGGGCCGTCCCCGGCCCGGCGCATCACGCCGGCCACGGCCCGTTCCAGCTGCCGGTCCGACTCGGCCGAGTCCGGCGCGGCGAACGCCTCGCCCATGTCGGACGCGCCCGCCCGGGCGCTGTCGCGCAGCGGCACCTCCTTGAGGAACCAGGCCACCATGAAGCCGAGCAGCGCGACGGGCACGACCCACCGGAAGACGTAGTCGACGGTGGCCGCGTAGGCGTCGACGACGGGTGCCGCCTGCTCCGGCGTCAGGGCGCGCAGCCCCTGGGGGCTGAGGACGGCGGAGACGGGCACGCCGGGCGCGTGGTGGAGCGCGTCCCGCAGGTTGGGTTCCAGGTGGCCGCTGTAGAGGGTGCCGAAGACGGCCGCGCCGAAGGAGCTGCCGAGGGTGCGGAAGAAGGTGACACCGGAGGTGGCGGTGCCGAGCTCCTGGTAGGCGACGGTGTTCTGGACGGCGATGGTCAGTACCTGCATGGCGAGGCCGATGCCGAGTCCGAGGACGAGCATGTAGAGCGATTCCAGCCATACGCCGGTGGTGCGGCCCATCGTCGACATCAGGTACAGCCCGAGGGCCGTGACGGCCATGCCGGCGATCGGGAAGGCGCGGTAGCGGCCGGTGCGGCTGACGGCCGCGCCGGAGAGCATGGAGGTGCCCAGCAGCCCGGCGACCAGCGGCAGGGTGCGTACGCCGGACATCGTGGCGGAGACCCCGTCGACGTACTGGAGGTAGGTCGGCAGGTACGTCATCGAGCCGAGCATCGCGAAGCCCACGATGAAGCTGAGGATCGAGCAGACGGTGAAGACGGAGTTGCGGAAGAGGTGCATGGGCAGCATGGGTTCCGCGGCCCTCAGCTCCACCAGGACGAAGGCGGTGAGCAGCGCCACCGCCCCCGCGAAGAGGCCGGTGATCACCGCCGAGCCCCAGGGGTACTCGGTGCCGCCCCACTCCAGGCCCAGGACCAGCGCGGAGGAGCCGAGCGCCACGAGCACGATGCCCGCGTAGTCGACGACCGGCCGGACCGCCGAACGGACGACCGGGACGGTCCGGGCCGCCATGACGACCATCACTGCGGCCACCGGCACGTTGACGTAGAAGCACCAGCGCCAGGTGGCGTGGTCGGTGAAGACGCCGCCGAGGGTGGGGCCGACGACGGTGGTGACGCCGAAGACGGCGCCGAGGGCGCCCTGGTACTTGCCGCGTTCGCGCAACGGGATGACGTCCGCGATCAGCGCCATGGCCGTGACCATCAGCCCGCCCCCGCCGATGCCCTGCACGGCGCGCGCGGCGATGAGCATGAGCATCGAGGTGGCCGCGCCCGCGAACACCGAGCCGCCCACGAAGACGACGGCGCTGATCTGGAAGACCACCTTGCGCCCGAAGAGGTCGCCGAACCGGCCGACGAGGACGGTGGAGACCGTCTCGGCCAGCAGGTAGGCCGTCACCACCCAGGCCATGTGCCCGCCTCCGCCGAGGTCCGCGACGATGGTGGGCAGCGCGGTGGAGACGATCGTCTGGTCCAGGGCCGCGAGCAGCATGCCGAGCACGATCGTCACGAAGACGAGGTTGGTGCGGCGGCGGCTCAGCACCGGCGGGGCGGGCGGGGCGGTGGCGGTGGCCGTGGTCATCGTGACGTACCTCCCGAGCCCAGCATTCGGGGCGGCCCGGGGACGCGCCACCTCGGGCGGGCGGGGGGCTGAGCGCCCGGGTGGGCGGGGGCCGGGCGCTCCGGCGGGTGCGGGACCGGGCGAGGGGCGCGCAGTCGCGTGTCGCACGCTCTTGCCACTCGTTCGCAGCGCGGCCCTATCATCGAGCGCCCGCGAGGGGCCGGATCGCGCCACGCGGCGGCCCCTGGCGAGTGGTCCGGGCCACTCCCGGACCGTAAGAAAGCACGCACAACGGACGGAGTGCCGCCATGCACGTACCCGACGGGTTCATCGACGCCCCCGTCTCCCTGGCCGCCGGCGTCGTCGCCGCCGGGGCCGTCGCGGCCGGCCTGCGCGGCGCGCGGCGGGAGCTGGACGAGCGGACCGCGCCGCTCGCCGGGCTGGTGGCGGCGTTCGTCTTCGCCGTCCAGATGCTGAACTTCCCCGTCGCGGCGGGCACCAGCGGGCATCTGCTCGGCGGGGCGCTCGCGGCCATTCTCGTGGGCCCCTGGACGGGGCTGCTCTGCATATCCGTGGTGCTGCTGACGCAGGGCGTGCTGTTCGCGGACGGCGGCCTCACCGCGCTCGGCGTGAACATCACCGACATGGCCGTCGTCACCACGGTCGTCGCCTACGCGGTCTTCCGGCTGCTGGTCACCGTGCTGCCGCGGCGCCGCTCCTCGGTGACCACCGCCTCCTTCGTGGCGGCGCTGGTGTCCGTGCCGGCCGCGGCCTGCGCCTTCACCCTCCTCTACGCGCTGGGCGGCACCACCGACGTGCCGATCGGCACGGTGTTCACGGCCATGGGCGGCGTGCACGTCCTCATCGGCGTCGGCGAGGCGGTGATCACCGCGCTGACGGTGGGCGCGGTGATGGCCGTCCGGCCCGACCTGGTGCACGGCGCGCGCGGGCTGACGCGGCCGCTGACGCTGCGCCGGGCCGACGGGACGGAGATCGAGCAGGCGGCGCCGGCCCCGGCCCCCGCCGCCTCCCGCTCGGCCCGCCGGCTCGGGATCGCCGGCCTGGTCACCGCCGTCGTCCTGGCCGGCTTCGTCAGCTTCTACGCCTCCACCAGCCCGGACGGCCTGGAGAAGGTCGCGCACGACAAGGGCATCGACGCCAAGGCCGAGGACCACGCCGCGAAGGACTCGCCGCTGGCGGACTACCAGGTCAAGGACGTCGGCGACGCGCGGCTGTCCGGCGGCCTGGCCGGGGTGATCGGCGTCGGCGCGACGCTGGCGGTGGGCACGGGCGTGTTCGTCGCCGTCCGCCGCAGGCGCGCGGCCGGCCGCGCGGAGACCGAGGCCGGCTGATGGGCGCGGGACACTCCCACCGGCTCTACCGGCACGGGCACTCCCCCGTGCACGCCCTCCCCTCGCACTGCAAGATCGCCGCGGTCTTCTGCTTCGTCCTCGTGGTCGTCGCGACCCCGCGCGGGACGGTGTGGCTCTTCGGGCTGTACGCGCTGCTGCTGGCCGCCGTCGCGGCGGCGGCCCGCGTCCCGCTCGCCTTCGTGCTGCGGCGGCTGCTGATCGAGGTGCCGTTCGTGGGCTTCGCGGTGCTGCTGCCGTTCGTGGCGCAGGGCGAGCGGGTGACGGTGCTGGGCCTGTCGCTCAGCCAGTCCGGCCTGTGGGGCGCCTGGAACATCCTCGCCAAGGGGACGCTGGGCGTCGCCGCCTCGGTACTGCTGGCCGCGACGACCGAGCTGCGCGCGCTGCTGCTGGGCCTCCAGCGGCTGCGGATGCCCCCGCTGCTGGTCCAGATCGCCTCCTTCATGATCCGCTACGGCGATGTGATCACGGACGAGATGCGGCGCATGCGCGTCGCCCGCGAGTCCCGCGGCTTCACCGCGCGCGGCGTCCGGCACTGGAAGGTGCTGGCCACGTCCGCCGGGGCGCTCTTCATCCGCTCCTACGAGCGCGGCGAACGCGTCCACCTGGCGATGGTCAGCCGCGGCTACACGGGCACGATGCCCGTACTCGACGACGTGCGCGCGACCCGCGCGCAGTGGACGTACGCGGCGCTCCTGCCGCTGGCCGCGCTGGCGGCCCTCCTGACGGGACGGACCCTGACATGACCCCGGACACCACCCCCTCCCTGGAGGTCTCCGGCCTCGCCTTCGCCTATCCCGACGGTCACCAGGCCCTCTTCGGCGTCGACCTGACCGTGCGGCGCGGCGAGCGCGTCGCCCTGCTGGGCCCCAACGGCGCCGGCAAGACCACGCTCGTCCTCCATCTCAACGGCATCCTCTCCGGCGGCGCCGGGTCGGTGCGGGTGGCGGGGCTGCCGGTGGAGAAGCGGAACCTCGCCGAGGTCCGGCGCCGGGTCGGGATCGTCTTCCAGGACCCCGACGACCAGCTGTTCATGCCCACCGTCCGGGAGGACGTGGCCTTCGGCCCGGCGGCGGCCGGGCTGCGCGGGGCCGAGCTCGCCGCGTGCGTGGACCGGGCGCTGGCCCGGGTCGGCATGGCGGCCTTCGCCGACCGGCCCCCGCACCACCTCTCGTTCGGGCAGCGGCGGCGGGTGGCGGTGGCCACGGTGCTGGCCATGGAGCCGGAGATCCTCGTCCTGGACGAGCCGTCCTCCAACCTCGACCCGGCCTCCCGGCGCGAGCTGGCCGAGATCCTGCGCTCCCTGGACGTGACCGTGCTGATGGTCACCCACGACCTGCCGTACGCGCTGGAGCTGTGCGAGCGGTCGGTGGTGCTCAGCGACGGTGTCATCGCGGCGGACGGCCCCACCCGGGAGCTGCTGTGCGACGAGGAACGGATGCGGGCGCACCGGCTGGAGCTGCCGTTCGGCTTCGATCCCCGGTCGGTGGCCGTGCGGGGATGATCCCCGGACCACCCCCCGGTCCCGGGCACCGGCGACCACGTTGCACCATGGTGGATGGTTTTGTAGTGGTCGGGAACAGTGGGAGCGGTCGACGGTGATGGACGTGCAGGGCACGGTGGCGGACGGCTTCGAGCCGGTCCGGGACGCCTTCGCGGACAACTTCGCACGGCGCGGCGAGCGCGGCGGAGCCGTCGTGGTCTACCGCGACGGCCGCCGCGTCGTCGACCTGTGGGGTGGCGCGCGGGACGGTGACGGGGGCGAGGAGCCCTGGCGGCACGGCACCGCGCAGGTGGTGCGCTCCGCCTCGAAGGGCGTCGCGGCCGCCGTGCTGCTCCTGCTGCACCAGCGCGGCCAGGTGGACCTGGACGCGCCGGTCGGCACGTACTGGCCGGATTTCAAGGCGAACGGCAAGGAGCGGGTGCTCGTCCGCCATCTGCTCGCGCACCGCGCCGGGCTGCCCGCGCTGGACACCCCGCTCACCCCGGCCGAGGCGGTCGACGGGGTCAGCGGGCCGCGCGCGCTGGCCGCGCAGGCCCCGGCGTGGGAGCCGGGCACCGACCACGGCTACCACGCGCAGACGTTCAGCTGGCTGCTGGGCGAGCTGGTGCCCCGGGTGACCGGGCGGAGCATCGGCACCTGGGTGGCGGAGGAGATATCCGGGCCGCTGGGCCTGGACCTGTGGCTCGGGCTGCCGGACGCCGAGCGCGCCCGGGTGGGCCGGCTCGCGGCGATCGAGCCGCCGCCGGCGCCCGCCGCCGCGGGGCTGCGGGTGCGCCCCAAGGCCTCGGTCGCCGACGCCTACCGCGACCCGTCGTCGCTGACGTCCCGGGCGTTCGCCGCGATCACGCCGCACGCCGACGAGAACGACCCCGCCTACCGGGCCGCCGGGCTGCCCGGGTCGGGCGGCATCGCCACGGCCGACGCGCTGGCCCGCTTCTACGCCTCGCTCATCGGGGTGGTGGACGGCGGCCGGCGCCTCTTCGCCCCGGCCACGCTGACGATGGCCCGCACCGAGGAGTCGGCGGGCCCGGACCGAGTCCTGGTGGTGGGCACCCGCTTCGGCCTGGGCTACATGCTGCACGGCCCGGCCTCGCCGCTGCTCGCGCCCGGCTCGTTCGGCCATCCGGGCCGGGGCGGCTCGCTGGCCTTCGCCGACCCGGAGTCGGGCATCGCCTTCGGCTACGTCACCAACGGCATGCAGAAGAACGTGACGGCCGATCCGCGCGCGCAGGCCCTGGTACGGGCGGTTGGCAGGGCGCTGGCGGGGTAGTGCTGGCCGCATGGCGGCGACGGCGCGGTTCGAGGGCTACGCGGTACTGATCACGGGCGCGGGGCGCGGCATCGGGGCCGCCACGGCGCGGCGCCTGGCGTCGGAGGGCGCGGCGGTGCTGCTGACGGACGTGGACGGCGAGCGGGCGGAGGGGGCCGCGGCGGCGCTGCGGGCCGACGGGCTGACCGCGCGGTCGCTGGTGTGCGACGTGGCCGACGCGGCGGCGGCGCGGGCGGCGGTGGAGTACGCGGTGGATTCCTTCGGCCGGCTGGACGTGCTGGTCAACAACGCCTTCGCGTGCCATCCGGACCCGCCGCTGGTGGAGGACGAGAGCGACGAGGCCTGGGCCCGGGACCTCGACATCACCCTGACCGGCGCGTTCCGCTGCGTCCGCGCCGCGCTGCCGCACCTGGCGGCGGCGGGCGGCCGGGGCGCGGTGGTCAGCGTCGGCTCGGTCAACGGCGAGCAGGACTTCGGCAACCACGCCTACAGCGCCGCGAAGGCGGGGCTGGCGAGCCTGACCCGCACCCTGGCGGGGCACTGCGCGCCCCGGGGCGTCCGCGTCAACCTGGTGGCGCCCGGCACGGTCCGTACCGCCAACTGGGCGGGGCGCGAGGCGGCGCTGGAGCGGGCGGCGGCCTTCTATCCGCTGGGGCGGGTGGGCCGACCGGAGGACGTGGCGGCGGCGGTGGCGTTCCTGGCGTCGCGGGACGCGTCCTGGGTCACGGGGGTGACGCTCCCGGTCGACGGCGGCATCCTCATCGGCAACGTGGGGCTGCGGGCGGCGCTGCGGGGGCCGGGAGCGTCCTGAGGAGGGCCGTCACCCGCGCGGGGGCAGCGGCGGCCGGGCGAGGCGGGGCACCGCCGAGAGGTCCGGGGGCTCCGCGGAGCGGTGCCTCTCCAGCAGGTCCAGGGCCACGCGCACCGCGTCGGTCAGCTGCTTGTGGCGGCCCTCGGCCCAGTCCAGCGGGGTGCGGTCGACCTCGATGTCGGGTTCCACGCCGTGGTTCTCCACGCCCCAGCCGTAGTCGTCGAACCAGGCCGCGTTCATCGGGACGGTGATGTGGGTGCCGTCGCCCAGCCGGTGGCGGCCGGTCATCCCGACGACGCCGCCCCAGGTGCGCAGGCCGACGACGGGCCCGATGCCCTGCAGCCGGAACGCCGCCGTGATCATGTCGCCGTCGGAGGAGGTCATCTCGTCGGCGATGGCGACGACCGGGCCGCGCGGGGCGTTGGAGGCGTACGAGACGGGCTGGGCGTCGCGGGTGAGGTCCCAGCCGATGATGGTGCGGGTCAGCTTCTCGACGACCAGCTCACTGATGTTGCCGCCCGCGTTGCCGCGGACGTCCACGATGAGCGCCGGGCGGGACATCTCCATCCGCAGGTCGCGGTTGAACTGGGCCCAGCCGGAGCCGCCCATGTCGGGGATGTGGAGGTAGCCGCACCGGCCGTCGCTCGCCTCGCGGACGACCGCGCGGCGCTTGGCCACCCAGTCCTGGTAGCGCAGCGGCCGCTCGTCGACGAGCGGCACGACCGCGACGCGGCGTTCGTGGCCCTCGCCGCCCTCCTCCCCGGGGGGCATGCGGAAGGCCAGCTCGACGGTCGTCCCGCCCGCCGCCGCCAGCAGCGGGTAGGGCCCGGCGACCGGGTCCACCGGGCGGCCGTCGACGTGGGTGAGGACGGCGCCTTCGCGCAGCCCCGAACCGGCCAGCGGGGAGCGGGCCTTGGAGTCGGAGGAGTCGCCGGGCAGGATGCGCCGGATGGCCCAGGAGCCGTCCTTGCGGTGGGTGAGGTTGGCGCCGAGCAGGCCGATGGCGCGCTGGTAGTGGGGCGGGCCCTCGTTGCGGCGGGCGGGGGTGACGTAGGCGTGCGAGGTGCCCAGCTCGCCGAGGACCTCGCGCAGCAGGTCGGCGAACTCGTCGGGGGAGGCGACGCGTTCGACCAGCGGGCGGTACTGCTCCAGCACGGCGTCCCAGTCGACGCCGCACATCCCCGGGTCCCAGAAGTAGGCGCGGACGACGCGGCCCGCCTCGGCGTAGGCCTGCCGCCACTCGGCGGCCGGGTCGGCCACGTGCTGGATGCGCCGCATGTCGACGTAGACGGTGGTGTCGCTGTCGCCCGGGTCGGTGGCGGGGACGACCCGCAGGTCGCCCTCGTCGTTGACGACCAGCCGGGTGCCGTCGCCGCTGGCCGCGTACCAGTCGACGGAGGAGGTGAGTTCGGTGCGCTTGGCCTTGACGAGGTCGAAGTGTTCGAGCGTCGGGCGGCCGGAGGTGTCGGTGGGGTTGGCGAAGGTCTCGCCCAGCGCGCCGGAGATGGGCCAGCGCAGCCACACCAGGCCGCCGCCGTGGACGGGGTGGAGCGAGGAGTACTTGGAGGCGGCGACGGGGAAGGGCGTCACCCTGCTCTCCAGTCCCTCCGCCTCCACCGTCACCGCGCCCTCGGTGTCACCGGTGTCGTCGAGGTCCAGGCCGCCGCCGGCGGGACGGCCCTCGGTGGAGAGCGCGAAGGGCGAGGGCGTGGCGGAGGACAGCGGGACGAGGTAGGGGCGGCAGCCCAGCGGGAAGGACAGGTCGCCGGTGTGCACGTCGTAGACCGGGTCGAAGCCGCGCCAGGAGAGGAAGGCGAGGTAGCGGCCGTCGCGGGTGAAGACCGGCTGCTCGTCCTCGAAGCGGCCGTTGGTGACGTCGACGACCGTGCGGTCCGACAGCCTGGCGATCTTGATCTGCCGCAGCGACCGGCCGATGCCCGGGTGGGACCAGGTCAGCCAGCCGGAGTCGGGCGAGAAGGCCAGGTCGCGGACGGGCCCGTTGACGGACCGGATCAGCTCGGTGACCTCGCCGTCCCCCTCCGGCGATGCGTCGACGAGGAGCAGCCGACCGTCGTGCGCGGCGACGGCCAGCCGGCCGCCGTCCGGCGCCGCGAGCAGCTCGTGCACCCGCCCGAGGCGGCCCGCCGCCAGCCGGCGCGGGGCCGAGGCCCCGGCGGCGCGGGGCAGCTGGGCGATCTCGACGGCGTCCTCGCCCTCGGCGTCCGTCACATAGGCCACCCGGCCGGTGGCGCCCAGCATCTCCGGCAGCCGGACCCGGACGCCCGGGGTGTCGGCGAGGGTGCGGGCGGGGCCGTCGCGGTGGGTCAGCCAGTAGAGGCTGCCGCGCACCTCGACGGCGCTGGCCCGGCCGGTGGCGTCGACGCTCAGGGCGTCGACGTGGCGGGAGGCCTGCACCTGGTACGGGCGGCGGCCGGCGCGCGGCCCGCCGAGGCGGACGTCGAGCCGGCGCGGGGTGCCGCCGGGCGCGAGGTCGTCGACCAGCCAGACCTCGCCCGCGCACTGGTAGACGACGCGGTCGCCGTCGGTGGCGGCGTGGCGGGCGTAGAAGTCGGCGTGGTCGGTGTGGCGGCGCAGGTCGGTGCCGTCGTGCCGGCAGGAGTAGAGGTTGCCGATGCCCTCGTGGTCGGAGAGGAAGGCGACGCGCTCGCCGACGAACATCACCGAGTCGAGGTGGCCGCCGAGGTCCGGCAGCAGCCGGGTGCCCTGGAGCCACAGCCGGCCGGTGGCGCCGCCGCGGTAGCGCTTCCAGGAGGCGGGCTCGTGCGGGGGCTTGCCGGTGAGGACGAGGGTCTTGTGCTCGCCGGCCACGTCGGCGACGGCGATGTCGGAGAGCGGGCCCCAGGGCAGCTGTCCGCCGGGGCCGCCGTCGGTGGGGACCTTGTAGGCCCAGGAGTAGTACGAGAACGGCTGGCCGTGCGAGCTGACGGCGAGGATGTAGGAGACGCCGTCCTCCGGCGGGGTCCAGCCGCAGACCCGGGTGTCGGTGCTGCCCCAGTAGCTGAGCCGGCGGGCCGTACCGCCGTCGGTGGGGACGAGGTGGATCTCGGGGTCGAGGCTGCGCCAGGTGGTGAAGGCGATGTGCCGGCCGTCGGGCGAGAAGCGCGGGTGGCCGACCCTGGTCCGGTCGACGGTCAGCCGCCAGGCCCGGCCGGCCGCCTCGCCGGGGGCGGCCAGCGGGGCCAGCCAGAGGTCGTCCTCCGCCGCGAAACAGATCCGGTCCCCGTGCAGGTGCGGGTAGCGGATGTAGGCGTCGTCGCTCACGCCCTCCATGGTTTCGGCGCCCGGGGGCACCGGCAACTCGGTCCGTGACGGAGAACACCATCGAAACGGTGTCGTTTCGATGAGCGGCGGCCGTACTCTCGTACGAGTACGAAACCGTTTCGTACGCATGACGGGGGGAAGGACGATGCGGTATGCCCACGGAACCACCCAAGCCTGCGGTCCGCCGCACCCGGCTCACCCCCGAGCGCGAGGCCGAGCTCTACGAGGCGGTGCTCGCGCTCCTGCGTGAGGTCGGCTACGACGCCCTGACGATGGACGCCGTCGCCGCCCGGACACACGCCAGCAAGGCGACCCTCTACCGCCAGTGGAAGGGCAAGCCGGAGCTGGTGGCCCGGGCCCTGCGGCACAACAAGCCCGGCAGCCTGGAGGGCATCGACACCGGTTCGGTGCGCGGTGACCTCCACGCCATGGTGTGCCAGGCCGACACGGAACAGATGGAGAAGGACACCGCCCTCATGCGAGGGCTCGGGCACGCCGTGCACACCAACCCGGATCTCCACCGGGCGCTGCGCGAGGTGCTGATCGAGCCCGAGATGGGGTGGCTGGACGCGATGCTCCGGCGCGCGGTCGAGCGCGGCGAACTGGCGGCGGACAACCCCGCCATCCCCTTCGTCGCGCACATGATGACCGGCGGGTTCATGGCCCGCCCGCTCATCGAGGACCGGATGCCGGACGCGGACTACCTCACCCATTACGTCGACGCCGTGATCCTCCCCGCTCTCGGCGTATGACCCTCCCCCACGTATCACCCCACCCCCACCGAGGTTCCACCTGACGCACCGCTCCCGTCGGGCCGGTTCTCACATCCAGTTGTCAACACCCGACCGACGGGAGCACCACACTCGTGGCCACGTTCCTCTACAGACTCGGAAGGCTCTCCTTCCGACGGCGCTGGTACTTCGCCCTCATATGGGTGGTACTGCTGGTGACGGCCGGCATGGGCGCCGCCACGGCGTCCAAGTCCACCAACAACGACTTCTCCATCCCCGGCACGGAGGCGCAGCAGGCGTTCGACCTGCTGGAGAAGCGTTTCCCCGGGAACACCGAGCAGAACGCCAGCGCCCGCATCGTCTTCAAGGCCCCCGCGGGCCAGAAGCTGACCGACGCCAAGAACAAGAAGGCCGTCGAGGGCGTCGTCGGCGAACTCCGGCACAGCGCCCAGGTGGCCGGCGCCGCCGACCCGTTCGAGGGCAAGAGCGTCAACCGCGACGAGACCGTGGGCTACGCGTCCGCCGCGTACAAGGTCAAGTCCATGGACCTGACCGAGGACTCGCGCGACGAGCTCAAGGCCGCCGCCCAGCACGGGCGTGACGCCGGGCTGACCGTCGAGGTCGGCGGCAGCGTCCTCCAGGAGATGCCGGAGGGCGGCTCCGAGGCCATCGGCATCGCGGTGTCCGCCGTCGTCCTGCTGATCACCTTCGGCTCGCTCGTCGCGGCCGGCCTGCCGCTGCTCACCGCCATCATCGGCGTGAGCGTCGGCGTCTCCTCGATCGCCGCGCTGGCGCCGGTCCTCGACCTGTCCGCCAACACCTCCACCCTCGCGATGATGATCGGCCTCGCGGTCGGCATCGACTACGCCCTCTTCATCGTCTCCCGCTACCGCGCGGAGCTCGCCGAGGGCCGTGAGCGCGAGGAGGCCGCGGGCCGCGCCGTCGGCACCGCCGGCTCGGCCGTCGTCTTCGCCGGTCTGACCGTCGTCATCGCCCTGGCCGGCCTGGCCGTCGTCAACATCCCGATGCTGACGAAGATGGGCATGGCCGCGGCCGGCACCGTCACCATCGCCGTCCTGATCGCCCTGTCGCTGATCCCGGCGCTGCTGGGCTTCGCGGGCAAGCAGGTCCTCGCCCGCAAGGTGCGCAAGGCGGCCCCCGGCACGCCCCCCTCGGACAAGCCGAACATGGGCACCCGCTGGGCCCGTCTGGTGCTGCGCCGCCCGCTGCTCGTGCTGGCCGCCGGTGTGCTCGGCCTGGGCGCGATCGCCGTGCCCGCCGCCTCCCTGGAGCTGGACCTGCCCGACGACGGCGCGGCGTCCAAGAACACCACGCAGCGCAAGGCGTACGACATCCTGTCCGAGGGCTTCGGCCCGGGCTTCAACGGTCCGCTGATGGTCGTCACCGACCTGGCGGGCGTCAAGGACGCCAAGGGCGCGGCCCGGAAGGTGGAGGACTCCCTCACCAAGCTGGACAACGTCGCGACGGTGACCCCGGCGCAGTTCAACAAGGCCGGTGACACCGCCACCCTGATGGTGGTGCCCAAGTCCAAGCCGACCAGCACCGAGACCGAGGACCTCGTCCACGCCATCCGCGGCGAGAGCGGGTCGCTGAAGTCCGACACCGGCGCCACGGTGCTCGTCACCGGCGCGACGGCGATGAACATCGACGTCTCGCAGAAGCTCAACGACGCCCTGCTGCCCTACCTGGCGCTCGTCGTCGGCCTGGCCTTCCTGCTGCTGATGGTCGTCTTCCGCTCCGTGCTGGTGCCGCTGAAGGCAGCGCTGGGCTTCCTGCTGTCGGTGGTCGCCGCCCTCGGCGCCGTCGTCGCGGTCTTCCAGTGGGGCTGGCTGGGCAGCGTGTTCGGCGTCCAGGAGACCGGCCCGATCATGAGCATGATGCCGATCTTCATGGTGGGCGTGGTCTTCGGTCTCGCGATGGACTACGAGGTCTTCCTCGTGACCCGGATGCGCGAGGCGTACGTCCACGGCGAGCGCCCGGGCGAGGCCGTCGTGACCGGCTTCCGCCACGGCGCGCGGGTCGTCACGGCCGCCGCCGTCATCATGATGAGCGTCTTCGCCGGCTTCATCGGCTCCTCCGAGCAGATGATCAAGATGATCGGCTTCGGCCTCGCCATCGCCGTCTTCTTCGACGCCTTCGTCGTCCGCATGGCGATCGTCCCGGCGGTGCTGGCCCTGCTGGGCACGTCCGCCTGGTGGCTGCCGGGCTGGCTCGCCAGGATCCTCCCGAACGTCGACGTCGAGGGCGAGGGGCTCAGCAAGAGCCTCACGCCGGAGGCGGAGGCCCCGGCCGAGGAGCGGGAGTCCGGCGAGGCGGACCCCCAGGGCGAGCGCGAGCCGGCGCGCGTCTGACGCGGCCGTAGCGCACCTGATGACACGGGCCGGGGCCCGGGTTCCGAGGGGAACCCGGGCCCCGGCTCGTTCGTGTGCGGGGCGGTTCGGGCCTGGTCAGCCGCGGTCGTCCAGCTCGTCGCGGAGGTCGTCGAAGGACTCCTGGCGGCCCTGCTGGGGCTGCTGCCGCTGCCCCTGCTGGCCCTGCTTCTGGGGCTGCTGCTTCTGACCCTGCTTCTGGCGGAGCTTGTCCTCCGCCTGCTGCCCCTTCTGCTGGGCCTCCTGCTTCGCCTGCTGGCCCTTCTGCTGAGCCTGCTGCTTGGACTCCTCCGCCTTCCGCTTGGCCTGCTGTGCCTTGCCCTGCATCTGGTCCTTGATGCCCATGGGTGTTCACTCCCGGGAAGAGATCGAATATCGACCGCGACCAGACTCACACGCGGGCAGGGGCCCCGCACCTCGATCAGTGACGCTCCGTGACCGCCCCGGCGTCGGCCGCGCCGCCCGCCCCCACCAGACCCGGGCCCACCTCGCCCAGCCGGGGCTCGGCGCGCCGCATCTCGCGCGGCGCGCCCAGGGCCAGCAGGCCCGGCAGCGCCCCGCGCAGCGGCTGCATCGCCCGCAGCCAGGGCTGGGCGTAGACGTGCGCGGCGCGGCGCTCGATCCCCGCGACCAGCCGGTCGGTGGCCGGGCCCAGCGGATAGGTGCGGTTGGCGGGCCAGGGCAGCCGGCGGCGCATGTCCCGCATCACGTCGAACGCGTCGGCGCCGCGGACCATGTCCGTGTCGGTCCAGCTCAGATACGCGACCCCGACCCGGACGCCCTTGTGGGCGACCTCCGAGCGCAGGCTGTGGGCGTACGCCTCGACGCCCGCCTTGGACGCGCAGTACGCGGTCATCAGCGGCGCGGGCGCGAGCGCGGCGAGGGAGGCGATCTGGAGGAGGTAGCCGCGACTCCCGGTGAGCAGGGGCAGGAAGGCACGGCCGGTGACCACGCTGCCGACGAGGTTGACCTCGATGACGCGGCGCCACGCGTCGAGATCGCAGCCGGCCAGCGGACCGCCGGTGGCCACGCCCGCGTTGGCGACCACGATGTCGACCTTGCCGAATCGATCCTTCACCTCGGCCGCCACCTGGGCCATCGCCTCCTGGTCGGTGACGTCGGCGTGCCAGTGCGCGGCGTCGGAGCGCAACGTCCCGGCGACCCGGCGCAGTTCGTCCGGCTCCAGCCCCACCAGGGCCACGCTCGCGCCGCGCGCCGCCAGCTTGCGGGCCAGCGACTCGCCGACCCCGCGCGCGGCCCCGGTGACGACGGCGACCTGGCCGGCGAGGCCCGTACGGGCGCTCATCGCGCTGTCCCGGCGGCCGCACCGCCCGCCGCGGCCGGCGCGCGCCGGGCCCGGGGCGGTCGCAGGATCTGGTACTCCGCGAGATCCACCCGCCGGGTGACCTTGCGGAACTCACCCGTCGTGCCCGGCCAGATCGTCGTGTTGCGGCCGGCCGCGTCGAGATACCAGCTCCGGCAGCCGGTGCTCCACACCGTGCGCCCCATCCGCCGCTGGACCCCGCGGTTCCAGGCGTGCACGGCGGAGGGACGGGCGTCGAGCGCCGCACGGCCGCCGAGGGTGTCGAGCTGACGGAGGAAGTCGGCCATGTAGTTCAGCTGGGACTCGATGATGAGGATCATCGAGCTGTTCCCCAGGCCGGTGTTGGGGCCGATGATCGTGAGGAGGTTGGGGAAGCCCGCGGCGCTGGCGCCGCGCAGGGCCGCCATCCCGTCCTTCCACTCCTCCGCGAGCGTGGTGCCGCGGGCGCCCGTGATCCGGTCGGCGATCGGCATGTCGGTGATCCGGAAGCCCGTCCCGAAGACGATCACGTCCGCCTCGGCCTCGGTGCCGTCGGCGGCGACGAGCGTGGAGCCGCGCACCTCGGCGAGGCCGGAGGCCACGACGTCGACGTTGGGGCGGGTGAGCGCGGGGTAGAAGTCGTCGGACAGCAGGATGCGCTTGCAGCCGATGCGGTAGTCGGGGGTGAGCCGGGCGCGCAGCGCGGGGTCCTTGACGGCCTTGCGCAGGTGGTTCCGGGCGGCGATCTCCACCAGCTTCAGCCGGTCGGGCCACTTGGTGAACAGGCCGACCTGGAGCTCCCGGATGCCCCACACCGTGCCGCGCCGCAGCGCGCCGGTGGCCGGGATCCTGCTGTGCAGCCACTGCTCGGCGGCGGTGATCGGGCGGTCCGAGCGCGGCAGGACCCAGGCCGGGGTGCGCTGGAAGAGGGTGAGCCGGCGGACGTCCGGCTGGATGCCGGGCACGATCTGGACGGCCGAGGCGCCCGTACCGATCACGGCGACGCGCCTGCCGCGCAGGTCGTGGTCGTGGTCCCAGCGGGCGGAGTGGAAGACGCGGCCCGGGAAGCCGTCCAGGCCGGGGATGTCGGGGAGGCTGGGGTCGGACAGCGCGCCGGTGGCGGAGACGACGACGTCGGCGGCGTAGGCCGCGCCGCCCGTGGTGTCGATCTCCCAGCGGAGCGCGTCGCCGTCCCAGCGCATCGCACCGACCTCGGAGCCGAACCGCAGGTGCGGCCGCAGGCCGTAGGTGTCGGTGAGCCGCTCCAGATACGCACGGATGGCGGGCTGGCCCGAGAAGGTGCGCGGCCAGCGGGGGTTGGGGGCGAAGGAGAAGGAGTAGAGGTGCGAGGGGACGTCGCAGGCGCAGCCGGGATAGGTGTTGTCCCGCCAGGTCCCGCCGACGGCGTCGGCGCGCTCCAGGACCACGAAGTCGGTGATCCCCTCGCGGCGCAGCCGGATCGCGGCCCCCAGCCCGCCGAACCCCGATCCGATCACCGCCACCCGTACGTGCTGACGCTCTTGCTCGGCCATGCCGCAGCCTCCCGGTCGACACACTCGACGCAAAGGTGCCAGTGATGACTGGCACAGTGGGGAGCGTAGGGGAGAGTGCCACCGTCCGTACATGGTTGTGGACAAGGCGAGTTACCGCGGGTTCGGGGAAGCGGGGCCGCGCGGCCCCGCTGACGTCCGTACGAGGCGCCGGGCTCCTACGCGCCGAAGACCGCCGTCACCGGCGCGTGGTCGCTCCAGCGCTCGGCGTGGGTGGCCGCGCGCTCGACGCGGGCCTTCAGGGCGCGGTCGGCGAGGCCGGGGCTGGCGACGAGGTAGTCGATGCGCCAGCCGGAGTCGTTGTCGAAGGCGCGGCCCCGGTAGGACCACCAGGAGTAGGGGCCGTCGACGCCGGGGTGGAGGGCGCGGACCACGTCCACGTACTCCGTGAAGACCTTGGTCAGCCACTCCCGCTCCTCGGGGAGGAAGCCGGCGCTCCTGCGGTTGGCCTTCCAGTTCTTGAGGTCGGCCTCGGTGTGGGCGATGTTCCAGTCGCCGCAGACCAGGACCTCGCGGCCGTCGGCCGCCGCGCGGGCCTTCAGGCCCACCAGGTACGGCAGGAACTCCGCCATGAAGCGTTCCTTCTCGTCCTGCCGCTCGGTGCCCACCTCGCCCGACGGCAGGTAGAGGCTGGCCACCGTGACGCCCGGCAGGTCGATCTCCGCGTACCGCCCGCTGCCGTCGAACTCCGCCGAGCCGAAGCCGATCCGCACCGCGTCCGGCTCGCGCCGGGAGTAGACCGAGACGCCCGCGCGGCCCTTGGCCGCCGCCGGGGCGTGCACCACGTGCCAGCCCTCGGGCTCGCGCACCTCGTCGGGGAGCTGGTGGGGCTCGGCGC
This sequence comes from Streptomyces sp. NPDC044063, assembly GCF_056434285.1. Classification (NCBI taxonomy): domain Bacteria; kingdom Bacillati; phylum Actinomycetota; class Actinomycetes; order Kitasatosporales; family Streptomycetaceae; genus Streptomyces; species Streptomyces sp. NPDC044063. The sequence goes on along the minus strand of NZ_JBWKFM010000046.1, from coordinate 17,473 downwards.
GGACCTCCTGGAGGCAGACGACGTCGGCCTCGGTCCGCGCCAGCCACTCCACGAAGCCCTTCTTCGCGGCGGCGCGCAGTCCGTTCACGTTTGCGGTGGTTACGGTCAGGTTCGACATTCCCGGCACGATACCCATTCCGCGGAATCCCCGCCGCGCCGCGCCCCTCCGGTCCTACGATCCGGCTCATGGAGATCCGCCCCGTCACCCTTGATCATCCCGACGTCGTGAAACTCGGTGACCAGGTGCAATCCGAGTACGCCGAGCGGTACGGCGACGGCGACCTCGCCCCCATGGACCCGGCGCAGTTCGCCCCGCCGCGTGGCCTGTATCTCATCGCGTACGACTCCGGGGGCACCCCGCTGGCCACGGGTGCCTGGCGGTCCATGGAGCGCGATGAGGAGGAGTACGCGGACGGCGACGCCGAGATCAAGCGGATGTACGTGGTCCCCGAGGCGCGCGGCCTGGGCCTGGCGCGCCGGCTCCTGGCGGTGCTGGAGGACGACGCCCGGGCCGCGGGGCGTACCCGCATGGTGCTGTCGACCGGGGACCGGCAGCCCGAGGCGATCGCGCTGTACCGCTCCAGCGGCTACGAGCCCGCGGCGGTGCGGTTCGGCATGTACCGCTTCCACGAGGGCTGCCGCTGCTTCGTCAAGCCGCTGACCGCGTCACCGGGCCGCTGACGGTCAGGAACCGCTCCCCCGGCCCGCCGCGATGGCCTTCTCGACCTCCTCGCGCACCTGCTCCGCCGGATAGCGCCGGACCTCCCCGAACGGGGCGAGCGCGCCGTCCGCCACGCCGTGGTCCTCCTCGCGGACCTCGGCCATCAGGACCGTGGCGCCCGGTGGCACCTCCGCCGCCAGCATCTCCAGGGCCGCGGTGGAGGCGGTGGCCGCGCGGGCGTCGTGGACGCCGCCGATCAGGCCGCCGGCCCCGAAGCCGACGAGCACGCCGAGCGGGCCGCCGAGGATGCCCAGCAGCCCGCCGAGCAGCCCGCCCATGGCGAAGGCGTTCGCCGTGCCGGTGTTGTCGACGGCGTCGGGGAAGTCCAGGGCGCCCTCCGCGTCCCGTGCGATCACCGCGCCCTCGCGCAGGGTCAGACCGCCGTCGGTGTGCGCCCGGCGCAGGGCGTCCAGCGCCTGATGGCCCTTGCCCGCCGAGGACACGCTGAGGAAGAGGACGTTGTCGTTCATGGCTTCCACTCTCGGGCCGGTGGCCGCGCCCCGCACGTCAGTCGCCGCCCTCCGGCGGAGCCGGCCGCACCGATCCCGTCAGGTCGAGCGTCGCCTCCGCTCCCCCGCCCTCCGGGTTGGCGAACGTCAGGACGGCGCCCAGCACCCTGGCCTGGCCGGCGGCGATCGTCAGGCCCAGGCCGAGCCCGGAGCCCGAGCCGGTGCGGAACCGCCGCGGGCCGCCGGCCAGCAGGTGCCCGGGAAAGCCGGGGCCGTGGTCGCGGACCCGGACGACGCCGCCGTCGACCTCGGCGACGACCGGGCCCGCGCCGTGCCGGAAGGCGTTGGTGACGAGGTTGGTCAGTATCCGCTCCACGCGCCGGGCGTCCGTCTCCACCAGGCAGTCGCCGGTGATCCTTACCTCCGCCGCCTCCCGTCCGTCGCCGGCCGCGGCCCGCACGGCCCGCCGGGTCAGCTCGCCGAGCGCCCGGACGTCCTCCTCGGCGCGCTCGGTGTCGCCGTCGAGGCGGGCCACCTCCAGGACGTCCTCCATCAGCGACCGCACCCGCCGCGCCCGCTCCCGGACCATCTCGGCGGGGCGGCCCGGCGGCAGCAGCTCGGCGGCCGCGACCAGGCCGGCGACGGGGGTGCGCAGTTCGTGCGCGATGGTGGCGGTGACCTCGCGCTCGGCCTGGATGCGGGCGGCCAGCGCGTCGGCCATGGTGTTCACGGCGTGGGTCAGCCGGGCGATCTCGTCCCGGCCGCCCCGGGGCCGCAGCCGGGCCACGAGGTCGCCGGCGGCGATGCGCTCGGCGGTCCGCGCGGAGGCGTTGAGCCGGCGGCCGGCCACGGTCGCCAGGGTCACCCCCACGATGCCGGCGAGTGCGGTGCCCACGCCGCCGGCCAGCCACAGGTCCGCGTCGAGGCCCCGGAGGTTGCGGGTCTGGCGGAGGTAGGAGTGCTTGAGGGCGACGATGTCGGCGCCGGACCGGGTCGCGCCCCACAGCACCGGCTCGGGGCCCGACCGGTCCAGGTAGGTGGCGCGCCGGCCCTGTTCGACGGCGCGGCGCAGGGGCGCGGGCAGGCCGTAGGGGTTGAGGAGGACGCGCGGGCGGTCGACGCCGGCGGCGTGGTCCTCGGCGGCCGAGAGCACGCGCTGGTCGAGGGCGTCGCGCGCGGTGTCGAGCTGGTTGACGGCCGTGCGGTGGTGGACGAGCAGGCCGATGAGGACGGCGACCAGTGCGGCGGTGGCGGTGATCGCCACCCCGATCTTCGTGCGCAGTCCCATGGGCGGGGGTTCTCCTCGGCTGCGGCGCGGCTAGCGCTGGGGGACGAAGAGCCGCAGGTCGCGCAGCTCGTGGGGGCGCCCGGGCGGAAGGCCGTCGGTCTCTATCGAGGCCCGTCCGTAGTAGGCGGAACGGTCCTGCCGGACCAGGCCGCTGAGCCTGACCCGGGCCGGGAGGGGGGTGTCGCGGCAGTCCGGCAGGCACCAGGCGCCGGCGACCCGGCCGACGGCCTCGGCGGTCGGCCCGCCCCAGGTGCGCCAGCGCAGGTCGCTCAGCCGGACGGCGTTCCCCCGGGCTCCGGTCGCGTCCCCGGTCGCGTCCCCGATCGCGAAGGAGGCGGGGCGGCGCAGCGGGGTCCCGCCGGGGCCCTCCAGGAGCAGCGTCGTGGTGGTGGCGGTCGTGGCGGGCTGCGCGGGGCCGGCCACCTTGAGCCCGCCCGGGTCGGCGCAGCCGCACAGCAGCCCGTTCAGCAGGCCGGCGGCGGCCAGGACCCCGGCGAGGCCGAGTACCGCGTTCAGTGGTCGCACGGGATTCCTCATGCTGTCGGGACGCGGTACGGACGGGGCGGGATCCGATGCGGGCGGGGGTGTGGGCGGTGATGCGGGCGGTGCGGTACGGACGGAGGCGGGCAGGACGGGACGGGCCGTACAGGCCCTGAGCGGCCCGTGGGGCCATTCGTGCCAAATGTAACCGGCGTGGCTGGTTCGGCGCCTGTGCCCTTGACCGGTTCCCTTCGGCGGCTCATAGGATCACCGCGCTCCAGTGGTCCGGTCCAGCCCGTCGCCCTCGCGTCACGGTGGAGGTCACTCATGCACATCGCCCGTCGCACGCTCCTCGGCGCCTTCGCCGGCTCCGCCGCCCTCGGGGCCGTGGGCGTGTCCGCCGCGGGCGCCGCGGCGGCGCCGGCCGGGGCCGCGGCCGCCGCGCTGGCCCGGCTCCTGCCCCGCCACCACGACCAGGTCACCTTCCGTACCGTTCCCCGGCGGGGCGGCCGGGACGCCTTCCGGGTGTCGGGGAGCGCGGGCCGGATCACCGTCGAGGGCACCACTCCGGCCGTCCAGCTCACCGGCTTCCACTGGTATCTGCGGCACACCGCGGGCGCCCACTTCTCCTGGAGCGGCAGCCAGACCGGGCGGCTCCCCGCCCGGCTCCCCGCCGTCCGCACCCCGCTGGCCAGGACGTCGAACGCCGTCCACCGCTTCGTGTTCAACGACACCAACGACGGCTACACCGGCCCGTACCACGGCTGGGACTACTGGGAGCGCGAGCTCGACGTACTGGCCCTGCACGGCTTCAACGAGGTGCTCGTCTACGCCGGAGCCGACGCCGTCTACCACCGCACCTTTATCGAACATGGTTACAGCGACGCGGAAGTGCGCCGGTGGGTTCCCGGCCCCGCCCACCAGCCGTGGTGGCTGCTCCAGAACATGTCGTCCTTCGGCGGCCCGGTCTCCCGCGAACTCCTCGACCGCCGCACCGAGCTGGCCCGGCGGATCGTCCGGCGGCTGCGCGAGCTGGGCATGACGCCGGTGCTGCCCGGCTACTACGGCACGGTGCCGCCCGGCTTCGCCGAGCGCAACAAGGGTGCCAGGGTCGTACCGCAGGGCGACTGGGGCGGCTTCCCCCGCCCCGACTGGCTGGACCCGCGCACCCCCCACTTCGCCGCCGTGGCCCGCACCTTCTACCGCACCCAGCGGGAGCTGTTCGGCGCGACCTCCATGTACAAGATGGACCTGCTGCACGAGGGCGGACGCCCCGGCGACGTCCCCGTCGGCGCCGCGGCCCGCGCCGTCGAGAAGGCGCTGCGCACCGCCCACCCGGGGGCGACCTGGGCCATCCTGGGCTGGCAGGAGAACCCCAAGCGGGCCATCCTCGACGCCGTCGACCGGTCGAGGATGCTCGTCCTCGACGGCGTCCCCGACCACTACCCCAAGGTCACCGACCGCGAGGCCGACTGGGGCGGCACGCCCTACGCCTTCGGCACCATCTGGAACTTCGGCGGCCACACGGCCCTGGGCGGCAACGCCCCCGACTGGGCCCGGCTCTACGACCGCTGGCGGACCAAGCCCGGCAGCGCCCTGCGCGGCATCGCCGTCATGCCCGAGGCCGCCGACAACAACCCCGCGGCCCTCGCCCTCTTCTCCGACCTGGCCTGGACGGACGGGGAGGCGGACCTGAAGGACTGGTTCGCGCGCTGGCCCGGCTACCGCTACGGCGCCACCGACGCCGCCGCCGTGCGCGCCTGGGACGTGCTGCGCCGCACCGCGTACGGCACCACGCGCGCGGACGGCTGGAGCGAGCAGGCCGACGGGCTGTTCGGGGCCCGCCCCGACCTGGCCGCCGACCGGGCCGCGGCCTGGTCGCCGCGGCGGCTGCGCTACGACGCGGCGGAGTTCGAGAAGGCGCTGCCCGCGCTGCTGGCGGTCGCCCCGGAGCTGCGCGACAGCTCCGCCTACCGCTACGACCTGCTGGACGTCGCCCGGCAGTGCGTCGCCAACCGCGGCCGGCTGCTGCTGCCGCGGATCAAGGAGGCGTTCGACGCGGGCGACCGGGACCGCTTCGGCCGCCTGACGGAGCAGTGGCTGGCCTGGATCGATCTGCTGGAGCCGCTCGTGGCCACCGACGAGCGGCACCTGCTGGGCCGCTGGGCGGCCGACGCGCGCGCCTGGGGCGCGTCCGACGCCGAGCGCGACCGCTTGCAGGCCGACGCCCTCTCGCTGCTGACGGTGTGGGGGCCGCGCGCCGCGGCCGACGGCGGCAAGCTCCACGACTACGCCAACCGCGAGTGGTCCGGACTGGTCGGCGGGCTCTACCGGCTGCGCTGGTCGACGTACTTCCGGGAGCTGGACACGGCGCTGGCCGAGGACCGGGCGCCCCGGCCCGTCGACTGGTACGCGCTGGAGGAGCGCTGGACCCGGCGGCCGCCGTCGCTGCGGGCCCGGCCGGCGGGGGACGTCGTACGGCTCGCCCGCACGGTGGCGTCGAGGCTGTAGGAACGGAACGAACGCGAGAGCCCGGGTGGACCGGTCCAAATGCCGGACCGGCCCGCCCGGGCCCGTATCGCCTGCGCCGGAGCCCTTAGGAGGCCTTCTTCGGGGCCGCGGCGTTCTTCGGGGTGCTCACGGTGGCCTCACCGCCCGCGAGCTTCCACTCGCGGTGGTAGAGGTCCAGCGGGATGCGCCGCTCGAAGAGCGGCGTACCGAAGATCTTCAGGTGCGCCGACAGCGCGCCCGTCAGGTCCACGCCGCCGTACGCGGCCCACTTGCCGGTGGCGGAGGCCGAGGTGGTCCGGCCGACACTGGCGGTGGCGGACGCCTCGCCCTCGGCCCGCAGGTACGGGGAGAGGTCGGCGCTGACGCCCACCGCGCCGTAGAGACCCACGGACGCCTCGGTGCCGAGGGACGCCTTGACCTTGCCGGAGGCGGAGGCCGAGGCGCGCACCGGGCTGACGCTGGAGTTGGACGAGTTGATGCCCGTCCAGCCCTTGCCCCAGGTGTAGGCGCCGCCGACCTTGAAGTCGCCCTTCATGTCCTGCTTCACGTCGACGGTGAGCTTGCCCTCCGCGTCGACCTGGAGGTAGCAGGTGAGGTCGAGGTTGACCACGACCGGCACCGGCCCGACCTGGATGACCGGGTCGGCGTGCAGCTTGGCGAACGGCACGCGCAGCGGCTTGCCCTCGGTGCCGGCCACGGCCTGGGCCTTGACCTCCCACGCCGAGGACCAGTCGCCGGACAGGGACAGCGACGCGGTGCCCGGACCGCGGCCGGCGCCGAAGCCCTTGCCGCCGTCGTAGGAGAAGTCGACCTCGGGCGCCAGCTGGACGAAGCCGGCCGCCGAGGCCTCCGCCGAGACCGGCGAACCGGGCGGCGTGGGCAGCGAACCGCCGATGTCCAGCCGCAGGTTGCCCAGGGGCACCTTGGCGCCCTTGGGACCGGCGTGGATGCCGTCGGGCTTCGTCCAGGAGACCTGGACGCCCTTCATCAGCGGCACGACCTTGACCGTCGAGGGGTCGACGGGGACCTTGCCCTTGGCCTCGGCGTCGCCGAGGACCGTGTCGAGCGTGGCCGGGGCCGTGTTGACCTCGGTGCCCTTGTCCGTCGTCCCCAGCACCTTGGTGACCTTGGCCAGGACGCCGTGGGGGGCGCCGGGCGCGGGGGCGCTGGCGATGACGTCGCCGACGGCGACGCCGGCCTCCGCGGAGCGCGAGGGCTGGGGCGCGACGCCCTTGGCGGGCTTCTTGGGCGCGGTCGCGGGCCCGGCGAGGACCGCCCGGCCGCTGTTCTTGTCGAACGAGGCGACCTTCAGCGACGACTTGGCGGCCTTGCCGGCCTTGGGCGCCGTGCCCGAGTGGGCCACGGCGCTCGGGGTGCCGGCCCCGGCGGGCGCGGGCGCCACGGCGAGGTTCGGCTGGGCGGCCGCGGCCTTGGCGGCGACCGGTTCGGCGTCGGCGGCACTACCGGAGGCGGCCGGGCTGCCCGACGAGCAGCCCGTGACGGCCAGCAGGGACGCGGCTGTCAGTGCGGGTAAAGCGGCATACCTGATGGTTCTGCGCAACGTTGGATCCTCGTGAGCGTGAGGTGGGGACGACCCGGGGGGAGTTGACGCCCCGGACCGCATCACACGGCATCAAAAAATCGCCGCGGTGGCGATTGCGCATGATCGTGTCATGACCTGACATGTACGCAGAACCGTTTCACCCCGCCCTAAACGATGATCTGGATCACACCTGGGGCCCCTGGGGCGTCAGCGCCGTGTCAGCGCCTCCTGGCACTGTTGTCCATGTCGAGGAGAGGTACTCGAAGTGGCCCAACGAGGACCGGGGAGCCCCCAAGCTCTTCGGTCGGGGTGCGCACCACCCCCCGCAGGTTCGAATCCTGCCCTCTCCGCTGGTGGAACAGCTGGTGGAACAGCTGGTGGAACAGCTGGTGGAACAGCAGCGGACAGCACAGTGGGGGGGGGGGGGGGGGGGGGGGGGGGGGGGGGAGGAGGGTGGGGGGGGGGGGGGAGGGGGCGAGGGCGAGGCCCAGGGCGGTACGGACGGGCGGGCGCCACATCGTCTCCTTGAGGAGGACCACCAGGTGG
>NZ_JBWKFM010000046.1:0-9925 GCF_056434285.1 Streptomyces sp. NPDC044063 | reverse complement strand
CACCCCCCTCCCCTCCGTGTTCCCTCTCCTCTTCGGGGGGGGGGGGGAAGGGGGGGGGGAAAGAGGGGGAGAACACGCGGGAAAAACACCCCCCCCCCCCCCCCCCCCCCCCCCCCCCCCCCCCCCCCCCCCCCACCCCGCGTCCTGGACCGCTCCGTCCCCTCCTACGGCGCGGTCCGCCCCCCGGCGCGGTGCCGAGCGCGCGTCCCGCCCCCGTTCCCCCCGGCGGCCTTCTCCCCCGCCGGCCGCCGCCAGGCCACCGCCACCGTCCCCGCCACGACGAGCGCGAGCGCCCCGGCCGCCAGGTAGACCCGGTCCAGGCCGCCGCCCGCCAGGGGCTGGGCGGCGACGGGCGACAGGAACTGGCCCAGGAACATGGCGGACGTGATGCCGCTCAGGGTGCGGCCGCGCACCTCCGGCGACGTACGGGTCACGAGCCAGGTGTTCAAGTGCGGGACGAGCAGACCCACCCCGGTGCCGACGAGGGCCAGGCCGGCCAGGACGACGGGCACACCCGGGGCGAGGCCGATCAGCAGGGCGCCCGCGCCCAGGACGGCGAGGACGACCGCGGTCAGGGCCGCCTCGGCGCGGCCCCGGGCCATCCGCCCGTAGTTGGCGGAGACCGTGGCCTGCACGGCGCTCATCGAGGCCAGCACCAGGCCGCTGCCCGCCGGTCCGACGTGCGACAGCTCGGCCAGGTGGAAGGGGAGCTGGGTGGGGACGGTGTAGAAGACGAGCTGGCCCACGAAGGCCAGCGCGAAGATGCCGAGGGCGACCGCCGGGAGCGCCGTCCGGCCGCCGCCCGCGGCCGGCGTCGACGGGGCCGCCGCCGGGGCGCGCTCCGGTTCCTTGACGACCAGCGCGACGAGGAACGCCAGCGGCAGCGCCGCCAGGTAGACCGCGAAGGGGCCCCGCCAGTCGAGACCGGCCAGCACCCCGCCCAGGGACAGGAACACCACCCCGCCCATGCCCATGGCCCCGGCCTGGAGGCCCAGCACCCGGGACCGCCGGGGGCCCGCCCAGAGGTCGGCCACCAGCGCGGTGGCCGACGTCATCACACCGGCCACGGCCAGACCGAGCAGCACCCGCCCGGCCAGGATCGCGTAGACGTCGCTCAGCACCAGGCCGGAACCGCCGGCCAGGCCGTAGAGGACGACCGAGCCGATCAGGACCGGCTTCCGCCCGGCCCGGTCCACCAGGACACCGGCGATCGGCGCGCCCACCGCGATCGCCAGCGCGGGCACCGTGAGCACCAGCCGGACCAGGAAGGTGATGTCGTCGACGTCGGCGAAGTGCCGCCGCATGGCGGGCAGCGCGGGCGCGATGGTCGCGCCGGCCATGACCGTCAGCATGCTCACCAGGAGCAGCGTGACCAGCACCGGCCGGGCCGGCTCGGACGGTTCGCCGGGGCGTGTGCGGTCGGTCATCGGGCGCTCCGTCCTGAGGGGTTGGCAGGCGTAGTGGAACGCGTACGGCTTGAGCCGCGGTCGAGCGCCGAGCGGCGGGAAAAGGGCCTCCGACTGCCCGAGGCGGCTTCGAGCAGTGCTCGAGCAACCGCCCGCAGCCTGCATCGAGTAACTCCCCGGTGTGCAGAGGCGAAAGGACAGAACAGCGATGTTCTCTACAAACGCGGGCCAGATATGACCCGGCGCGTCGTGATTACGGGTATCGGCGTCCGCGCCCCCGGCGGTAACGGAACAAAGGCGTTCTGGGACCTGCTGTCGAACGGCCGTACCGCCACACGGAACATCTCCTTCTTCGACGCCTCGCAGTTCCGGTCCCGGATCGCCGGCGAGGTCGACTTCGACGCGGTGGCCGAGGGCTTCAGCCCGCGGGAGATCCGCCGCATGGACCGCGCCACCCAGTTCGCCGTGGCCTGCACCCGTGACGCGGTCGCGGACAGCGGGCTCGACCTGGGCGCCGTCGACCCCACCCGGGTCGGCGTCAGCCTGGGCAGCGCCGTCGCCTCCGCGACGAGCCTGGAGAACGAGTACCTGGTGATGTCGGACGCCGGCAAGTCCTGGGAGGTCGACCCCTCCTACCTCTCGCCGCACATGTTCGACTACCTCAGCCCGGGCGTCATGCCGGCCGAGGTGGCCTGGGAGGTCGGCGCCGAGGGTCCCGTGACGATGGTGTCCGACGGCTGCACCTCCGGCCTGGACTCCGTCGGTTACGCCGTCCAGCTGATCCGCGAGGGCGCGGTCGACACCGTCGTCGCCGGCGCCGCGGACACCCCCATCTCCCCCATCGTGGTCGCGTGCTTCGACGCCATCAAGGCGACGACGGCCCGCAACGACGACCCGGCCCACGCCTCGCGGCCCTTCGACGGCACCCGCAACGGCTTCGTCCTCGCCGAGGGCGCCGCCATGTTCGTGCTGGAGGAGTACGAGGCGGCCAAGAAGCGCGGCGCGCACATCTACGCGGAGGTCGGCGGCTACGCCACCCGCTGCAACGCCCACCACATGACCGGTCTGCGCAAGGACGGCCGCGAGATGGCCGAGGCGATCCGGGTGTCGCTGGGCGAGGCCCGCCTCGACGGCACGAAGATCGACTACATCAACGCCCACGGCTCCGGCACCAAGCAGAACGACCGCCACGAGACGGCCGCCTTCAAGCGCAGCCTGGGCGAGCACGCCTACAACGTGCCGGTCAGCTCCATCAAGTCGATGGTCGGTCACTCGCTCGGCGCCATCGGCTCCGTCGAGATCGCCGCCTCGCTCCTCGCCATCGAGCACAACGTCGTGCCCCCGACGGCGAACCTCCACACGCCCGACCCCGAGTGCGACCTGGACTACGTGCCGCTGACCGCGCGCGAGCAGCGCGTCGACACGGTGCTGACCGTGGGCAGCGGGTTCGGCGGTTTCCAGAGCGCGATGGTCCTGCACCGCCCGGAGGTGGCTTCCGTATGAGCACCGTCATCACTGGTATCGGCGCCCTCACGCCCAACGGCCTGGGCACCGAGGAGTTCTGGAAGGCCACGCTGGCCGGCCAGAACGCCGTTCGGGACGTGACCGGCTTCGACGTGTCGCGGTACCCGTCCCGGCTCGCCGCGCAGATCACGGACTACGAGGCCAAGGCGCACCTGCCCAGCCGGCTGCTGCCGCAGACCGACGTCTCCACCCGCTACGCCCTGACGGCGGCCGCGTGGGCGCTGGAGGACGCGGGCGTCACCGAGGAGACCCTGCCCGACTACGACATGGGCACGGTCACCTCCAACGCCCTGGGCGGCTTCGAGTTCACCCACCAGGAGTTCAACAAGCTCTGGTCCAAGGGCTCGGAGTTCGTCAGCGTCTACGAGTCGTTCGCCTGGTTCTACGCCGTCAACACCGGCCAGATCTCCATCCGCCACAAGCTGCGCGGCCCCAGCGCCGCGCTGGTGGGCGAGCAGGCCGGCGGCCTGGACGCGGTCGGCCACGCCCGGCGGACCGTCGAGCGCGGCACCCGGCTCGTGGTGTCCGGCGGCGTCGACGCGGCGTTCGACCCGTGGGGCTACGCCTCCCAGCTGGCGGGCGGCCGGGTCACCACGGCCACCGACCCGGAGGCCGCGTACCTGCCGTTCGACGAGCGGGCCGCGGGCTACGTACCGGGCGAGGGCGGCGCGATCCTCATCGCCGAGGACGCCGCCTCCGCCGTCGAGCGCGGCGCCCCGCAGATCTACGGCACGATCGCCGGCTACGCCTCGACGTTCGACCCGAAGCCGGGTTCCGGGCGCGAGCCGGGCCTGCGCCGCGCCGCCGAGCTGGCCCTCGCCGACGCGGGCCTGGCCCCCTCGGACATCGACGTGGTCTTCGCCGACGCGGCGGGCCTGCCCGACCTGGACCGGGCCGAGGCGGACGCGCTGCGCGCGGTCTTCGGCGAGCGCGGTGTGGCGGTGACCGCCCCCAAGGCGCTCACCGGCCGCATGTACTCCGGCGGCGGCCCCGCCGATCTGGTGACCGCGCTGCTGTCCATCCGCGACGGGGTCATCCCCGCCAGCGGCCGCACCTCGCGCGTCGTCGAGGGCTACGGCCTCGACCTGGTGACCGGCGAGCCGCGCACGCGGCCGGTCGGCGCCGCGCTGGTGCTGGCCCGCGGCCGCTGGGGCTTCAACTCCGCGGTCGTCGTGACCCGCCACAACAACTGACATCCACGCACTCCACAGGAGACATCCCCATGGCACAGCTCGGCATCGACGACCTGCGGCGCATCCTGATCGCCTGCGCGGGTGAGGACGACAGCATCGACCTCACCGGCGACATCCTCGACACCAGCTTCGAGGAGCTCGGCTACGACTCGCTCGCGCTGATGGAGAGCACCGCGCGGATCAAGCAGGAGTACGGCATCGACCTCTCCGACGACGCCATCGGTGACGTGGAGACCCCGCGCGCCCTGCTCGACCTGGTGAACGCCGCGGAGACGTCCGCCGCCTGATCCGCGGGTCGGCGATCCGAACGGGCCCGTATCCCACCGGCGGTGGGGTACGGGCCCTGCCCATCCACGCCGGGCGCGACCCGCCCGAGCGGCACCGCAACAGCCGAGGAGAGACCCGTCATGGCACCCGTGATCCACCGCACCGAGCACACCCTCGTCGTCTCCGCGCCGGCCCAGGCGCTCTACGACCTGGTCTCCGACGTCACCCTGTGGCCGGCCGTGTTCGGCCCGAGCGTGCACGTCCGCCACCTCGAGCGCACCGAGCGCAGCGAGGTGTTCGAGATCTGGGCCCAGGTCAACGGCAAGGTCGTCAACTGGACCTCGCGCCGGGCGCTGGACCCGCGGCGTCTGTACGTGAGCTTCAAGCAGCAGCGGAGCTTCCCGCCGGTCACCTCGATGGGCGGCGGCTGGCTCTTCCGCACCCTGCCCGACGGCCGCACCGAGGTCGTGCTGCGGCACCGCTTCAGCGTGCGGGACGACGCGCCGGAGGCCGTGGCCAACATCCTGGCGGCGCTGGACCGCAACAGCGGCGAGGAGCTGGCGGCCCTGGCCCGGGTCGCGGAGCTCGGCCACCCCGTCGAGGACATCGTGTTCTCCTTCACCGACATCGTCCCGCTCCAGGGCGCGGCCGAGGCCGCGTACGACTTCGTCAACCGCGCCGACCTGTGGGCCGAGCGGCTCCCGCACGTCAGCAGCGTCCAGCTGACCGAGGACGTGCCCGGCGTGCAGGACCTGCGCATGGAGACGCTCACCGCCGACGGCTCCACCCACACCACCCGGTCGACGCGCATCTGCCAGGCCCCCTCGTGGATCGCCTACAAGCAGAGCATCCTGCCGAAGCTGCTGACCGGCCACAGCGGCCTGTGGACGTTCACCGACGGCCCGGACGGCCCGCTGGCCACCGCCCGGCACACCGTGGCCCTCAACCCGGCCACCGTCACCGAGGTCCTGGGCGAGCAGGCCACCCTCGCCGACGCGCGCGCCTTCATCCGCGAGGCGCTGGGCCGCAACAGCCTGGCGACGATGACGCACGCCGCCGCGTACGCCAAGGAGAGCGGCGTCAGCGCGTAGGACGCGCCCGGCCCGTCGCCACGCACCACGACGCCGGCTCCGGAACCCTCGGGGGGTTCCGGAGCCGGCGTCGTCGTGACCGGGCCGCGGCCGGTCCGGTCAGTAGTTGCCCAGACCGCCACAGACGTTGAGGGCCTGCGCGGTCACGGCCGCCGCGTCGTCGCCGACCAGGTACTCGACCATGGCGGCGACCTCACGGGTCTCCACGTAGCGGCCCAGCGGCACGCGGGTGGTGATGCGGTCGTGGGTCTCCTGCTCGCTGACGTTCCAGATGCCGGCGTAGTGGGTGCGCACCCGCTCGGCCATCGGCGTCTCGACGAAGCCGGGGCACACGGCGTTCACGGTGATGCCGGTGCGGGCCAGCTCCAGGCCGAGGGCCTTGGTGAAGCCGACGACGCCGTGCTTCGAGGCGGAGTAGGGGGCCGCGTGGACGACGCCCTGCTTGCCGCCGGTGGAGGCGATGCTGATGATCCGGCCGCGCTTCTTCTCCAGCATGCCGCCGGCGTTCAGCACCTCCTTGGTCATCAGGAAGACGCTGTTGAGGTTGGTGTTGATCACGTCGAACCACAGGTCGTCGGCGATCTCGTTGGTGGCGCCGCCGCCGCTGCGACCCGCGTTGTTGACCAGGATGTCGACGCTGCCGAAGCGGTCGACCGCGGCGGCCACGAACGCCTTGATCTGGGCGGGGTCGGCGACGTCGCAGGTGGTGCCGTCGACCTCGAAGCCCTCGTCGTTCAGCTCCTTGATCGTGGCGGCGAGCTGGTCGGCCTGGCGGGCGCAGAGGTAGACGCGGGCGCCGAGGCCGGCAAGCCGGCGGGCGATCTCGAGGCCGATCCCGCTCGTCGCACCCGTGACGAGGGCAACCGGCTTGACTTCCTGTGCCATGGACTTCTCCCGAATCGCTGCGGTGGGCTGGTGTGCGCCGAGCCTGTCGGGCCCCCCTCGCGCCGCGCTGGAACGCCCCTGGAACTGGAACGCCCCTGGAAGAGGCCTTGCGGACCCTCCGCCCGCACCCCGACGGTTCTCAAGGGCGATTCGAGGAGCGGCCGCGATTCTTGCGGGGCCCGTCACCCCCGCTTCCGCAAAGGACGACGATGACCGCCACGACCGTGAGCAGCGACCTCTACACCCAGGTGCAGCACTTCTACGCGCGCCAGATGCAGGCCCTGGACAACGGCCGGATCGAGGAGTACGCCGCGACCTTCACCAAGGACGGCAGCTTCCAGCACTCCCCCGGCATCGACGCCGTGGTCGGCCGGGACAACATCCTCGCCGAGCTGCGCTCGTTCCTCACGAAGTACGACAACGACCCCACGCAGCGCCGCCACTACTTCAACCAGATGATCCTGGAGCCCCAGGAGGACGGCAGCCTGCGCTCCACCGTCTACGCGCTGATCATCCGCGTGCGCCCCAACGAGCAGCCCGAGGTCTGGCCGAGCACCGTCGTGCACGACGTCATCGACCTCACGGACGGCGAGATCCTGCTGCGCTCCCGCTCCGTCAGCTACGACCAGCTGGTCTGAGCGCCATGAAGGCGTCACCGACCCCGGAACGGCTCCTCGCCCACGCGGACGCGGCGCTGCGCAGCGCCCTGGCGACCGTGGCGGACGACGCGCCGCCCCGCCTCGCCAAGGCCGCGGCCGGTGCCGCCTATCTGGACCTGTGGGTGTGCGAGCGGCTGCTGCGCGCCGACGGCGGCAACAGGTCCGCCAGCGCCCGCTTCCTCCTCCCCCGCCTGCTCATGGAGGGCGTGGACGGGCTGGTGGTGCTGCTCGGCCCCGAGCTCCACGGGGACACCCGGCACAGCGCCGAGTACCGGCGCCGGGCCCGGCTGCTCGGCGCCGCCATGTGGCACCCGGACCACCAGGAGCGGCTCATGGCGGTCGTGGAGCGGCTGTCGCTGCCGCTCCTCGGCGACGACCGCCTCTCCCGCCCCATGGTGTCCGTCCGGCCGGCGGACCTGCCCGCGGCCCTGCTGATGACGCTGGACGACCTGGAGCGCGAGCGCCGGCTGCTGCTGGACGACTGCGCCCTGTCCGAGGGCGGCGCCACGGCCCGGGACTGGGCGCGCGCCGACCGCTACGCCCTGCTGACCGCGGCCGCCGCCTGCGTCGACGACTGGGAGCGCCGCGGCGGGCTCCGGCAGCGCCGCCCGGCCGACCTGACCCGGCTCGCGGGGGCGCTGTCCCGGCTGGCGATCCGCCTCGACCGGACGCCGGCGGGCCCGGACGCCGAGCTGAGCGGCGCCCTCTACGACGAGGCGGACCTGTACTGCCGCACGGCGTCGGCGATGGTGCGCACCGCGCGCTCCGCCGCCCGTCAGCTGGTCGGCGTGTGATGCGCCGCCCCCGTCCGGCCGGAGAGGTCCCCTGATGGCCCCCGTGGACGTCGTGCACGCGGACGGCCCGGGCGGCGCCTGGGCCGCCGCGGCGTCCGCGGCCCTGGAGGCCGGCCGGACCGTGGTGCTGTACGGCCTCGTCGAGGAGTGGAGCGCGCCCGACAGCCCCGAGCTGGAGCTGTTGCTCGGCCGGGAGCGGAACCGCTACGCCGCCGCGCGGCACGCCGCCTGCCGGGACCGGTTCGTGGCCTCCCGGCGGCTGATCAAGTTCGCGGCGGCGGCCGCGCTCGGGGTCTCCCCGTGGAGCCTGGAGCTGGCGGTCGGCCCGGGCGGCCGGAAGTACCTGCGCGGCTGCGGCTGGCTCGGGCTGAGCCTGAGCCACACCGGGAGCCTGCTGGTGCTGGCGCTGAGCACGACCGGGCGGGTCGGCGCCGACAGCGAGACGCTGAGCCGGCCGATGTGCAACGAGGAGCTCGTGCGCCGGGTGTGCACCGGGGCCGAGAAGGCGGCGCTGGCGGCCCTCCCGGAGAGCGGACGGAACCGGGCCATGCTGCGGCTGTGGACCCTGAAGGAGGCCTACACCAAGGCCGTGGGCGTCGGCATGCGCCTGCCCTTCCGGGAGTTCGGCTTCTCCCTCCACGACGAACGGGCCGTCCTGCACGACACCCGGGGGGTACCGGCGCATCCAGTGGAGTGGGTGTTCACCACCCACTGGATCGACGCCGACGTCCCGTACGTCGTCAGTACGGCCCACACCCGGTCACCCGGGTATCCGCTGACGGACTAGCCACCCCCTTCGCGACGCACGCCCTACGCGGTGAGCAGGGCGTGCGTCGGCGCCGGCGCCTCCAGCCGCTCGTCGTTGGCGAGCACGGCCTGGTGGAGGCGCTGGAGCCGCGGCGACGGCTCGACGCCCAGCTCCTCGACCAGGGCCCGGCGCAGCGACTGGAAGGCGTCCAGGGCTCGCCAGGGGTGTCCCGCCCGGTACAGGGCGGTCATGAGCTGGGCGCAGAGCGCCTCGTGCATCGGCTGCTGGGCGACGAGCATGCGCAGCTCACCGATGAGTTCCGCGTGCCTGCCCAGCTGGAGGTCGGCCTCGATGCGCAGTTCGAGGGCGCGCGTGCGCTCCTCCTGCATACCGATGATCTCCATGCCGAGGACCTCGCCGACCGGTACGTCGACCAGCGCGGGGCCCCGCCACAGCTCCAGGGCCCGCCCCAGTTCGGCGGTGGCGGTCGCCGGGTCGTTCTCCGCCATGGCGCGGCTGCCGCGCCGGACGAGCTGCTGGAACTCCAGCAGGTCGCAGGAGTAGTCCACCGGGTTGAGCTGGTAGCCGCCGTAGCAGGTGGCCAGGATGTCCTTGGCGGTACGGCCGTCCTCCTGCGGCCCGGCCTCGCTGATCTTCCGGCGGAGCTGGAGGATGTAGGTCTGCAGTGTGGTGGCGGCGCTCCGCGGAATCGCGTCGCCCCACACCTCGGTCATCAACGTTTCCACCGCGACGACACGGCCCGCCCGGATGGCGAGCAGAGCAAGAATCTGTCGGGGCTTCCCTGCGGTCGGCACAATCGAGGTGCCGTTCACCCGTGCCGCGATCGGTCCCAGAACTTCGATTTGCATGACTGGAGCATCGCAGTGGGGATTCGGCCCCAAACAGTGCGTGAGGCATGAGTCCCTATGAAAATCTCATACCCCGTCCGCATCAGTCCTTTATGGTGCAGATCACAGTGCCGGAGGATACCGAGCTACCCACCTCCGCCGCCAGATCCTTGACGATGCCGGTTCGGTGGGCGTTCAGCGGTTGTTCCATCTTCATGGCCTCCAGGACGACGATCAGGTCGCCCTCCTCGACCCGCTGACCGTCCTCGACCGCGACCTTCACGATCGTGCCCTGCATGGGCGAGGTGAGGTCGTCACCGGAGACCGCCGGGCCGGACTTCCTGGCCGCGCGGCGCTGCTTGGGGCGGGCCGCGGCGGGCGCGGCGCCGGCCACCGCGAGCGAGGCCGGGAGCGTGACCTCGAGTCGTTTGCCGCCGACCTCGACGACGACGGTCTCGCGGCCGGGGGTTTCCTCGTCCTCGTCGGTGGTGGCGCCGGTGAAGGGGGGGA
>NZ_JBWKFM010000045.1:0-38307 GCF_056434285.1 Streptomyces sp. NPDC044063 | reverse complement strand
CCCCCCCCCCCCCCCCCCCCCCCCCCCCCCCCCCCCCCCCCCCCCCCCCCCCCCCCCCCCCCCCCCCCCCCCCCCCCCCCCCCCCCCCCCCCCGCTGCGATGACAGGACGAGGTGCGTGCGGTTGTGGCATGCGGTGGGTGGCGGGTGGCGGGTGGCGGGTGGCGTGCGGTGCTGCCGCGCCGCGGGCGTCGTGGCGCGGATGCGGGGCGTAAGCGGGGCGTATCCCGGGCGCATCCCCGGGCGCTTCCGGGGCGGTTCGCGCGGGGCCCGTTCGCGCGGCCCGCTCCGTACGTTGGACCCGCTCCGTACGTGGGACCCGCTCCGTACGTGGCCCGCGCCGTACGCGGGGCGTACGGGACCTACCGCGTGGGCTTCTTGCCGGTGATGCCCAGGTGCACCAGCAGCGCCAGGTTGGGCTTGAGCTCGGCCTGTTTGACGCCCCAGCTCTGGAAGCCCTTCTGGTGCGAGGCCACGGCGGCGAGCATGGCGACGAGCGCGCCGGCCACGGCCGCCGGGTTGACGTCCTTGTCCACCTTGTTCTTGGACTGGAGTTCCTTGATGGAATCCGTCAGGGAGTTGGTGACGGCGTTGAGGATCTTCATACGGATCTTGTAGAACCGCTTGTCGCCCTCGGCCGCGCCGAGGTCGACGACGCGGAGGATCGCGTCATGCTTGCGCCAGAAGCCGAGGAAGCCGTCGACCAGTTCCTCCGCGGCCTGCCAGGCGGACTTGCCCACCCAGGTGCGTCCGGCGACGAATTCGGTCAGGCTTGCGCCCTCCTTCGCCATTTCCTCCGCGATCTCGAGGACGGCGCCCTCGACGTCGGGGAAGTACTGGTAGAAGGTCGCGGGAGAGGTGCCCGCCCGGCGCGCGACGTCGATGACCTTGACATCCCGGTAGGGCGAGGAGCTGAGCATTTCGCTGAGGCAGTCGAGCAGCTTCTGCCGCGTCGCCTGCCCTCGCCGACCGGCCACCCGACCGTCGACGGTGCGTACTTGTCCTGTCATGCCGTCAGCTTACCGAGGGGTGATCGGAGCGCGATTCGGCCGCATGCAAATGGGGGCGGGGGTGTGCGACGGGGTAGAACCGCAGGTCGGAGCCGGTGTGCGGGGGCATGGAGACAGTTGAACTGGATTGGCCCGTACCGGTGAATTGTCCTATCAACGGGCTGTGGACGGGGATATCCGCCGACGCTTTCCCGGGGGTTATCCACAGGCCGCGCGAGAACCCGGAAAGCCCCTTACCGTGGCAGCGAGAACACTCGGCGCGGCGGGGGCTCCGGGCCCCGGCGGCGCGGTCCGGTCGCACGGGAAGGAGCCGACCATGAGCACAGCCACGGACGGAATCCGCGAAGGCGTGCCGTGCTGGGCGGACGTCATGCTGCCCGACGTCGAGGCGGGCAAGCGGTTCTACGGCGAACTCCTCGGCTGGGACTTCCGGGACAGCGGCGGCGAGTACGGCCACTACACCCAGGCCTTCCACGAGGGGAAGAACGTCGCGGCGCTGGCGCCCAAGCCCGACGGACGGATGCCGACCGCCTGGTCCGTGTACTTCGCCTCGGCCGACGCGGCCGCCACCGCCGACCGCATCCGGGCCGCGGGCGGGCAGATCGTCATGGGGCCCATGCCGATCGGCCCGTTCGGCACGATGCTCATGGCCGCCGACCCCGGGGGAGCGGTGTTCGGCGTCTGGCAGGCCGGTACGCACCGGGGGTTCGAGAAGCGCGGCGAGCCCGGTTCGTTCGGCTGGATCGAGGTGTTCACCTGGGACGCCGCGGCGGTCGATCCCTTCTACGAGGCCGTCTTCGGGTTCCGTACGCAGGACGTGAGCGACGAGGCGGGCGTCGAGTTCGCCGTGTGGGTCCCCTCCGGAGCGCCCGCCGGGCCGGAGAACGCGGTGGCGGGCCGGGCCGTCATGGACGGCCGTTTCCCCCAGGAGATGCCCGCCCACTACCTCGTCTATCTCGTCGTCGGCGACTGCGACGCCACGGTGGACACGGCCCTGCGGCTGCGCGGCCGGGTCCGCCGCGAGCCCCAGGACACCCCCTACGGGCGCTTCGCCGTGCTCGCCGACGACCAGGGCGCCGACTTCGCCGTGATCGACGTCTCGGATGTCCAGGACGCCGGGGACGCCGGGGACGCCGGCGTCGCCGAGGACGCTGCGGGGGCGAGAGGGGCGGAGGAGACGGGCGAGGCGGGGGAGGGGTAGCCGGGGCCGGAGGGAGAAGGGAGCGGGCTGGGGCGGAAAACAGCAGGTGGGGAGGGGGTGTCGGGGCGAGTGCTCCCCATGTGTTGGCATATGGCCGGATATGGCGGAGACACGGCGAAGCGTGCCCCGGGTTCGCAACCGGGGGCTTCGCCAGGAACAATCAGGGTGCGTACCCCGGGATAATTTCGCGGAGAGACGCTGCACGGGGCTGAAACTCTTCAAGCCCCCACGGGGAGGTGGCAGGTCAGTGGTGGAGCAGCTTACGCAGCACGACCCGAGACGGATCGGCCCGTTCGAGGTGCTCGGCCGACTCGGTGCCGGCGGCATGGGGCTGGTCTATCTCGCGCGCTCGGCGTCCGGCCGGCGCGTGGCGATCAAAACGGTGCGTACGGAGCTCGCGGAGGACCAGCTCTTCCGGGTCCGCTTCACTCGTGAGGTGGAAGCGGCCCGCGCGGTCAGCGGCTTCTACACCGCCGCCGTCGTGGACGCCGACCCCAGGGCGGCCGTGCCCTGGCTGGCCACCGCGTACGTCCCCGCGCCGTCCCTCGAGGAGATCGTCAACGAGTGCGGTCCGCTCCCGGCGCAGGCCGTGCGTTGGCTGGCGGCGGGCATCGCCGAGGCGCTGCAGTCCATCCACGGCGCCGGGCTCGTGCACCGCGACCTCAAGCCGTCGAACGTGCTGGTGGTGGAGGACGGCCCCCGGGTCATCGACTTCGGCATCGCCTCGGGCGTCTCCAACACCCGGCTGACCATGACGAACGTGGCGGTCGGCACCCCCGCGTACATGTCACCCGAACAGGCGCGCGATTCCCGGAGTGTGACGGGCGCCAGCGACATCTTCTCGCTGGGCTCCACGCTGGTCTTCGCCGCCACCGGGCACGCGCCGTTCCACGGCGCCAACCCCGTCGAGACGGTCTTCATGCTGCTCCGGGAGGGCCCGGACCTCGGCGGCCTGCCGGACGAGCTGCTGCCGCTCATCGAGTCCTGCATGCAGATGGCGGCGGAGAACCGGCCCAGCCCGGCCGACCTCCAGTCCCAGCTCGCCCCGCACCTCTTCGCCTCCGGCGGCGACGACAGCGGCACCGCCTCCGCGTGGCTGCCCGACAACGCCGTCTCGCTGATCGAGCAGCGCCGCGCCGGCCACCGCCCGGCCACGGCCGGCGGCGGCGCGCGCGGCACCGGCCGTCCCGCCGTCCCGCCGCGGCCCGCCCAGCCGCCGACCCCGGCCCGCGCCCCTGCCCCCGAGCCCGTGGGCGCCTACGAGCCGCAGGGCGGCCGTCCGGCGGCCTCCTGGGGCGGCGACGGCCACGCGGGCGGCTCCCGTGGCCCGGCCGCCGGCCGGTCCGCCGGCACGGGCACGCCCGACCCCCGCGGCGGGCTGAGCGGCCCGCCCGGCGTCCGTACCGGAGCGGCCCCCGCCGGCCCGCAGGGCCGGCACGCCGCCGCCCCCGTCACCGCGCCCCCGGCCCCGGTCGGCGCGCCTTCGGCCGTCTCCATGGCCGCCGGTGCCGACGGCACGGTCCGGCTGGCCGGCTCGCGGGTGCCGATCGGCCCCGGGCCGCGCGTCGCCGACGCCCGCGATCCGCACGACCGCACGGGCGCCGCCGCCGGTGCCACGACCGGCTGGGTCCGCCCGCCGGCCGGAGCCTCGGCCGCCGCGGTCCCCGCCCAGCCGTCGGCGCAGCCGTCAGCCCAGTCGTCCGTGCAGCCGTCGGCCCAGCCTTCGGTGTCCGACCCGGCGTCCGACGGCGGTGCCAACACCCAGAGCGCCCCGGCGCGTTGGCGCCCCTGGCGGTTCCGCATGTCCAACGACGTGTGGGGCACGCCCGTCGTATCCGGCGACCTGCTGTACGTGACGTCGTTCGAGGTGCACGCCCTCGACGTGGCCAGCGGGCGACGGCAGTTCAAGACCCGCGACGTGGCCTGGGCCATGGCGGTGGCCGACGGCCGCATACACGCCTCCGACGGGCCGACCCTCTACGCCCTGGACGCCGCCGACGGCGCGGAGCGCTGGCGGCTGTCCACCGACGGCTGGGTCTACTCCCTCAAGGCCGACCGGGGCACGGTCGTCACCGGCACCCGCGGCGGCGGTGTCCAGGCCTGGGAGGCCGCCAACGGCGAGCTCCTGTGGGAGATGGGCGGCGCCCAGACCGACTTCGAGACGCCCGACTGCGGCCCGGCCGTCCACGACGGCACGGTCTACGTCTGGTCCGACGCCCGGCTGCGCGCCCTGGAGGCCCGTACGGGCGTGGAGCGCTGGTCGTACCCCGTGGGTGACGCGGCCTCCTGCGGCGGTGTGCCCGTACGGCTGCTCGCGGCCCCCGACGGCGTCGTCTACGTCGCCGCCGGCACGCGCGTCCTCGCCATCGACGTGGCGCGGGGCGACGTGCGCTGGCGCTTCGAGGCGCCGGCGGTGTTCCTGAGCCCGCCCGCGTTCGCCCCCGGCCCCGCCGTCACGGGCGGCGGTGTCTACATCGCCGACTATCTGGGCACGGTCTACGCCCTGGACGCGGCGACCGGCCGCGACCGCTGGCGCATCGCCACCGAGTCCCGCCAGTCCACCGAGCCGGTGCTGGTCTCCGCCGGGGCGATCCACCTGGGCAGCGGCGGCGCGCTGTACACGCTGGACGCCGTCACCGGCACGCCCCGGTGGCGGTTCGCGGCGGGCGGGGACATCGTCGGCACGCCCGTCGTCGCCGACGGCAGGGTGCACTTCGGCTCGGCCGACCACTGCCTCTACACGGTGGACGCCACCGGCGGCCAGCTCCGCTGGAAGCTGGCCACGGGCGGCGAGATCACCGGTTCGCCGGTGGCGGCCGCCGGTGTGGTGTACGCGTGCAGCAAGGACCGGTGCGTCTACGCCCTCGACGCCGAGAAGGGGACGGGCCTGACGAGGCGCTGACCTCCCCCCACACACGCACACAAAATCACCGCACGCGGTGGTCCCGGGTGCGGGCGGCGAAGCGGGCCGCCTGGGCGTCCGGCGCCAGGCTGCCCAGGGTGACGAGATGGGGGGCCAGCGCGAAGGCGTGGGCCAGCACGGCCTCCCGCGCCGTCCACAGGGCGCGCACGGTGCCCTGGACCGCCTCGGTCGGATGGGAGGCGATCACGGCCGCCACCCGCAGGGCCGCGGCCGTGGCCTCCCCGGGCGGGGTCAGCTCCGAGACCAGCCCGACGGCGTGGGCGCGCCGGGCCGAGAGGCGCTCGGCCGTGCCCGTCAGCGCCATCCGCGCGGCCTCCCCGAAGGGCATGCGCTGCGCCATGTGCACGGCCTCGTACGCGCTGACCATGCCGTACGAGGTGTGCGGGTCGAAGAACGTCGCGTTCTCGGAGGCGACGACGAACTCCGACTCGCCCAGCAGGTAGAACGCCCCGCCGCAGGCCATCCCGCCGACCGCGGCCACCACGGGCTTCCACAGGTCGGCGGCCTTGGGGCCGACGCCGAGGAGCGGGTCGTCCAGCGAGTAGGGCGAGCCGGGCTGCGGCACCTCGGCCGGGGCCGAGCGGTCGATGCCCGTGCAGAACGCCCGGTCGCCCGCGCCGGTGAGGACGACGGCCCGTACGGCGTCGTCGCGGCGGAAGGAGTCCCACAGGGCCTTCAGCCGGGCGGCCGTGGGCAGGTCGATGGCGTTGTGGCGCTCGGGACGGTCCAGGGTGACGAGCGCGACCCCGTCGGGGCGGACGTCGCAACGAACGGTCATCGCTCCTCCAGAGGTCGGTTGTCCCGAGGTCGGTTGTCCCGAGGTCGGTTGTCCAGAGGCCGGTTGTCCAGAGGCCGGTCCTCCAGGAGCCAGCGCGGCACGGTGACGCCCGGCGCGACTTCCGTGAACACCACCCTGACCGGCGCCCCGATCCGCAGCCCCGGCGGCGCGGTGAGACCGGGCCCCGCGCCCGGCGCCGCGCCCGGCCCCACATCCGGCCCCGGCCCCGCGTCCGCCACCGGATTGCCGACGAGACGGATGCCGGGGCAGTCGTCGAGCTCCACGACGACGACCGCGTACGGCGCCTGCTCGGCGTAGGCGGGCAGCAGGGGCGGGTGGGGCACGACGTACGACCAGACGTGCCCGCGCCCGGAGACCCGGCGCCACTCGGTGGCGAAGGACCGGCAACGGGGACAGCAGGGCCGGGGCGGGAAGCGGGGCGCGTGGCAGTCGCCGCAGGCCTGGACCCGTAGCTCGCCCCGCGCGGCGTACTCCCAGAACGGCTCCCCGTCGGTGTCGGGAACGGGCAGCAGGGGTCCGTCGTGACCGTTGCCCATCATCACTCAACTCCTCAGCAGGAGTGCCGATGTGGGGACGCCCTCGCCTGCCGTGACCAGGCAGGTCGCGGCACCGGGCACCTGCGCGGTGGAGGTGCCGCGGAGCTGCCGCACGCCCTCGTTGACGAGGTTGAAGCCGTGCACGTAGGCCTCGCTCAGCCCGCCGCCCGCCGTGTTGATCGGCAGCCGGCCGCCGATCTCGAGCGCGCCGCCCTCGGTGAAGGCCGCGCCCTCGCCGCGCCCGCAGAAGCCGTAGCCCTCCAGGGAGAGCGGGATGAGCGGGGTGAACGCGTCGTAGATCTGGGCGACATGGACGTCGTCGGGGCCGAAGTCGGCCTGCTTCCACAGCTGCCGGGCGGCGGTCCAGGAGGGGCCGGTCAGCGGCTCGTCCGTCCAGTAGTTGACCATGCCGTGGTGTTGGGCGGGCAGTCCCTGGGCGGCCGCGTGGACGTAGACCGGGGCGTGCCGGCAGTCACGGGCGCGGTCGGCGGAGACGACGACGCAGGCCAGCGCGCCGTCCGTCTCCAGGCAGTTGTCGAAGAGGCAGAGCGGCTCGCTGATCCAGCGCGAGGTCATGTACGCCTCGCGGGTCAGGGGCCGTTCGCGCATCATCGCGGCCGGGTTCCGCTGGGCGTGGTCGCGGCAGGCCAGGGCGACGTTGAAGAGGTGATCGCGGGTGGCGCCGTACTCGTGGAGGTAGCGGCGGGCCAGCATCGCGATCTCGTCCACCGGGCGCAGCAGCCCGTACGGGCGGGTCCACTGGGCCGGGATGGGCAGCTGGGCCCGGGTATCGGTCCACGGGCGGCGGCCCGAGCCGCGTTTGCGCGAGCGCCAGGCCACGCCGACGGTCGCCTGACCGGTGGTGATCGCGGCGGCGAGGTGGGCGACGGTGGCGCAGGAGCCGCCCCCGCCGTAGCCGACGCGGGAGAAGAACGTCGCGTCGCCGGCGCCGATGGACTTGGCGAGCTCGACCTCGTCGGTCTCCTCCATCGTGTACGAGGCGAAGGCGTCGACCTCGGCCGGGGCGATGCCGGCGTCGTCCAGGGCTGCCAGGACGGCGCGGCACGCGAGCGTCTTCTCCGACTCGGGGAGGCGCCGGGCGAACGGGGTCTGGCCGATGCCGACGATCGCGGTGGTGTCCTTGAGTGTTGCCGTGGGAGTTGCCGTCATCGCGCCCTCCGGACCGCTGGGTCCTCGGCCGGTTCAGCGTCCTCGGCCGGTGCTGACAGCGCGGAAGGCTATCGCTAATCTGACGAACAGTCAGCTAGGTGGCCGCTAGGAGGCCTGCGATGCGCGGTGATCTGCGCGGTGATCTGCGCGGTGACCTGGAGTTCGGCACGCTGTCCCGGCTCACGGCCCTCGCGGCCGTCCGGTACGGCGACCGCGAGGCCGTGGTGGACGGCCGCACCCGGGTCTCCTTCCGGGAGCTCGGCGAGCGCGTGGAGCGCGCCGCCGCCGCATGCCTGGCGGCCGGGGTCGAAGCGGGTGACCGGGTCGCCGTCTGGGCCCCGAACTCCCTCGACTGGATCGTCTCCGCCCTCGGCGCCGTGACGGCCGGCGCCGTCCTGGTCCCGGTCAACACCCGCTTCAAGGGCGCCGAGGCGGCCCAGATCCTCGCCCGCACCCGGGCCCGGCTGCTCTTCGTCACCGGCCCCTTCCTCGGCACCTCCTACGTCGCCGCGCTGCGCAGCGCCGCCGGCTCCGGCCCGGGACCGGGACCAGGCCCGGGACCGGGACCAGGCCCGGGGCTGGGACCGGGGCCGGGAACGGGACCGGGGCCGGGAACGGGACCGCTGCCCGGGCTGCCGGACCTGCGGGACGTGGTGGTCCTGGCCGACGACGCGCCCGCCGACTTCCGCGGCCGGCGGGAGTTCCTCGCCGCCGGGGAAGCGGTCCCCGCGCGGGACGTACGGGCGCGGGCCGAAGCCGTCGCACCGGACGCGCCCTCGGACATCCTCTTCACCTCCGGCACCACGGGCGTGCCCAAAGGCGCCGTCATCACCCACGCCCAGACCCTGCGGGCCTTCGGCGACTGGAGCGCGCTGGCGGGGCTGCGGGCGGGGGACCGCTATCTGATCGTCAACCCGTTCTTCCACACCTTCGGCTACAAGGCGGGGATCGTCGCCTCGCTGATGCGCGGCGCGACGATGGTCCCGCAGCCCGTCTTCTCACCGGACGCGGTGCTGGCCGCCGTCACGGCCGAGCGGATCACCGTGCTGCCGGGCCCGCCCACCCTCCACCAGTCGCTCCTCGACCACCCGGCGGCGCGGTCGCACGACCTGTCGTCCCTCCGCGTGGTCGTGACCGGCGCCGCCGTCGTACCGAGGCCGCTGATCGACCGGTTACGGACGCTGGGCGTGCCCACGGTGCTGACGGCCTACGGCATGAGCGAGGCCACCGGGCTGATCACGATGTGCCGGCGCGACGACCCGCCCGAGGTGGTCGCGACGACGTCCGGGCGGGCCGTGCCGGACACGGAGGTCAGGGTGGCCGGGCCCGGCGGCGCGCTACTGCCCGCCGGGCAGGCGGGCGAGATCCTGGTGCGCGGCTACCAGGTGATGTCCGGCTACTACGAGGACCCCGCGGCGACGGCGGAGGCCGTGGACGCGGACGGCTGGCTGCACACCGGTGACGTGGGAGTGCTCGACGCCGCCGGCAACCTCAGGGTCACCGACCGGCTCGGCGACATGTTCGTGGCCGGCGGCTTCAACGTCTACCCGGCGGAGATCGAACGGGTCCTGGCCCGCCATCCCGCGGTCGCGGAGGTCGCGGTCGTCGGCGTGCCGGACGCCCGGCTGGGCGAGGTCGGCCGGGCCTGCGTGGTGCGCCGCGCCGGGACGGCCGGGCGGGAGCTCACCGCCGCCGGGCTCATCGCCTGGGCCCGGCGGGAGATGGCGAACTACAAGGTGCCGCGCTCGGTGCGGTTCCTCCCGGCGCTGCCGCGCAACGCGGCGGGCAAGGTGCTCAAACGGGAGCTGCGGGAGCGCTTCGGGAACAGCGACACCGGCTCTTGAGCCGGACGGGCTCCCCTCGACCCGTCCGGCGTGCCGCGTCAGGCCGTGCGGACGGCGAAGGCGCCGTTCACCGCCGCGTCGGGGTGGTCGTCACCGCCACCGGCCGGGTGGTCGTCGAAGACCCGCTGGGCCTCCACGGAGACGGTCCCGGTCGCCGGGTGGTCGTCGTCGGCGATCGCCGGGAGGGCGCCGGCGACGACGGCGGCCGCGGCGACGCCGAGTATCGCGAGGGTCTTCCGGCCGTGGAACGTCGCGTGCTTCCTGGTCGTGCGGTTCATCGCTACTCCTGTCGAATTCGGGGGTGGTGATGCGTGGGTCGATCGGTGTGGTCCCGATGCTTCCCGGCGGCGTACGCGTACGCGCGGGAGGCGCCCGCGCGGGTGGGGCGCGACTCCGCCTCGTACAACGCCTCGTACACCACACAGGGGCCGGCATCGACGGCTCCCCCTCCCCGCCGTCGACGCCGGCCCCTGTTGTTCCCCCGCTGTCCAACCCCCGTCGGACGTGGCCCCCGTTTCCCCCGTCGGGCCTTGCCCCGTTCCCCCGTCGGGTCCCCGTGGATTCCCCCGAATCCGCGGGGCCCGTATCCCCCGTTCATCCCCCGTGCGTCGTGCTTCCCCCCGTGGTCCCCCGTGCTTCCCCCGTGGGGTCCCCCGTGCTTCCCCCGTGGGGTCCCCCGTGCTTCCCCCGTGTTGTGCGCTTTCCCCCGTGGGGTCCCCCGTTGTCCCCCGTACTTCCGGCTCCGTGCCCCGCGTACCCGGGTCCCCCGACTTTCCCCCGTCGCCCCCAGGGGACCCCGGCGGCTCCGGGAGCTTCCGGCCGATGTGTGGCGGAAGCTCCACGTCGCGCGCCTCGGGTCGGAACTCCGTGTGCCGGACGCCGCGCTTCTCTTCGATCAGGACGACCTGATCAGGACGACGAAGTCCGGAACGGCTTGTCGCCCGTCGGGTGGTCGTCCATCAGGCGGAGCGGCGGCGGGCTCGTCGGGTGGTCGTCCATCAGGACGAACGGTTCCCCGCCCGTCGGATGGTCGTCTCCCGGCGCGGCCTGCACCGCGGCGAAGGGCTTCTCGCCCGTCGGGTGGTCGTCCTGCCGTATTGCCTTGACGGGCTTGAGGTGAGGCTCGTCGCTCATCGTTGTACTCCAGGTGGTCAGTGCGAGTCGTTAGGTTCGATGGGGATCGCAGAACCCGCCCGGCGACTCCCCCGAGGACCGCCGGACGGGCACATCAGGGCGGTGTTCACCCTGGAGGTGAGGCCTCACCTACGACCCGCCTGCCCCCCGACGCGACGGATCGACGTCTCTTAGAGTGCCGTGTCGCGATAAACGATCGATGAACACGCACGTGACGGCGTTTTTTCGGGCCGCGCGCGGGCATGGGCGAGCCGGGAATGTCCCCTCTGCTCGCGATTGTCTGTTGCGCGGTGAGCCAGTAGTCCGCCCTGCGCCGCTGCCAGCGGCGTCAGCAGCCCGCGGACCTCCGTCGCCTCCGCCGTCGACCCCAGCTGCTCGAAGATGGTCAGGGCCTCGGTCCAGCAGGCCTGCGCGCGGCCCGGCTGGCCCAGGGCGTCCAGGGAGCGCCCCAGCACCGTCAGGACGTTCCCGCGCCGCCGGGGGCCGCCGATGCCGCGCAGCTGCGCCAGCGCCTGCTCGGCGTGGGCCGCCGCCTGGGCGGGGCGCCGGGCGGCGAAGTGCAGCTCGGCCATCCGGAAGACCGTCATGCCCTCCCACAGCCGCTGCCGGTTGTCCCGGAAGATGGGCAGGGCCTCGTTGAGCCGCTTCAGGGCGTCGTCGTAGCGCCCGGCCTGGGTGAGCGCCAGGGCGTACGCGTAGAGGCCGTTGGCGAGCCGCCAGGAGACGTTGACCTCGCGGTAGATCTCCAGCGCCTGCTCGGCGAGGTGCACGGCGGACTGTACGCGCCCCCGGCCCAGCTGGACCCGGGAGAGGTTGCTGAGGGTGCTGGCCTCGCCGGGGCGGTTGCCGTCGGCGCGGAAGTAGCTCAGGGCCTGGTTGACGAAGTTCTCGGCGTCCTCGTGGCGCTGCTGGTAGATGGCCGCGATGGCGCGGTTGTTGGAGCCGTAGCAGCAGGAGATGGGGTCGTCGGAGGCGCGCCCGAGCAGGACGGCCTGGCGGCCGTGCTCGTCGGCCAGGGCGAAGCGGTCGGACCAGTTGTAGACGTGGGTGAGCACCGTACGGGCGCGGCCCTCGGCGCGGGCGTCGCCGGCCGCCTGGGTGGCGGCCAGGAGGGACGTGGCGGCCAGCTCGTACTGGCGGGCGTCGGCCCCGGACTCGGCGAGGTCCTTCGTCGCGAGGAGCAGGTCCACCGCGCGCCGCAGGGTGTCGCCGCGGGCGCCGGAGTGCTGCCGTACGCAGGCGAGGAGGCAGCCCGCCTCGGCGTACAGCCAGTCGCCGGCCGCGCTGCGGTCGGTGAAGGTGAGGCCGGGGTGGGTGGTGGGCGTGAGGTGGGCGAGCAGCTGGTCGCCGGGGCGCTCCATGACGTACACGCCGGCCGCGGTGGCCAGGTAGAAGTCCAGCAGGCGGGACATGGCGGCGTCGCGCTCGGCGGGCGGCTGCTCGTCGCGCTCGGCGCATGCACGCGCGTAGAGGCGTACGAGGTCGTGGAAGCGGTACCGGCCCGGGGCCGCGGATTCCAGCAGCGAGGTGTCGACCAGGGACTCCAGCAGCTCCTCGGTGTCCTCCACGTCGAGGTCGAGGGCGGCGGCCGCGGCGGCCAGCGAGATGTCCGGGCCGTCGGCCAGTCCCAGCAGCCGGAAGGCGCGGGCCTGGCCGGGTTCGAGCTGCCCGTAGCCCAGCTCGAAGGTGGCCTTGACGGCGAGGTCGCCGGCCCGGAGCTCGTCGAGGCGGCGGCGTTCGTCGGCCAGCTTGCGGGCCAGGACGGAGACGGTCCAGGTGCGGCGGGCGGCCAGCCGGGAGGCGGCGATGCGGATGGCGAGCGGCAGGAAGCCGCAGGCGGCCACGACGTCCATGGCGGCGTCGCGCTCGGCGCCCACCCGCTCCTCGCCGACGATGCGGGTGAAGAGGACGAGCGCCTCCTCGGGGCTCATCACGTCGAGGTCGACGAGGTGCGCTCCGGCCAGGTCGACCATGCGGATGCGGCTGGTGACGAGGGCGGCGCAGCCTTCGGTGCCGGGCAGCAGCGGGCGGACCTGGGCGGCGTCGCGGGCGTTGTCCAGCAGGGTGAGGACCTTGCGGCCGTCGAGGGTGGAGCGGAAGAGGGCGGCGCGCTCCTCGAGTCCCTCCGGAATCGCGGCGTCCGGAATGCCGAGGGCGCGCAGGAACGAGCCCAGTACGGCCTCGGGTTCGGCGACGACGGGCCCCGCGCCCTGGAGGTCCACGTACAGCTGGCCGTCCGGGAAGCGGTGCCGGGCGGCGTGCGCGACGTGCACGGCGAGGGTGGTCTTGCCGACGCCGCCGATGCCCGCGACGGCGGAGACGGCCATGATGCGGCCCTCGGCCGTGGCCAGCTGCTCGCTGAGCTCGTCGACGAAGGCGGCGCGGCCGGTGAAGTCGGAGACGGTGGCGGGCAGCTGGGCGGGCCGGATGAAGGACGGGCCCGCGCTGACCCGGTCGGCCGGGGTGAAGTGGACGGTGAGGTCGGCGTCGGCGTTGAGGATGCGCTGCTGGAGCTCGGACAACTCGGCGCAGGGGTCGACGCCCAGCTCGTCCGCGAGCAGCCGGCGGGTGTCGGCGTAGACCGCGAGGGCCTCGGCCTGCCGGCCGCTGCGGTAGAGCGCCAGCATCAGCAGCTCCCGCAGCCTCTCCCGCAGCGGGTGAGCGGCCGTCAGGGCGGTCAGTTCGGAGACCGCCTCCGCGTGCCCGCCCACCTCCAGGTCCAGGTCGAGCCGGGTCTCCAGGAGGCCGAGCCGCCACTCCTCCAGCCGGGTGCGCTGGGTGTCGGCGTACGGGCCGGACAGGCCGGCCAGCGGCTCGCCGTCCCACAGTTCCAGGGCCTCGTTCATCAGCTCGCGGGCCCGGGTCCGGTCGCCGCCGCCGCGGGCCTTGTCGGCCTCGGCGGCGAGCCGTTCGGCCACGTCGATGTCGAGACCGTCGACGGGTACGCGTATGGCGTAGCCGCCGGCCTCGCTCACCAGCGCGTCGGCGTCCGTCCCGAAGGCCTTCCGCAGCCGCGAGGCGTACGTGCGCAGGGCGGCGAGGGCCGCGTGCGGCGGGTCCCCGCCCCACAGGGCGTCGACGAGCTCGGGCGCGGTGGCGGTCCGGCCGCCGCGCAGCAGCAGGGCGGCGAGCAGGGCCCGCTGCTGCGGTGATCCGGTGTTGAGCGCTTCGTCCCCGCGCCAGGCGCGAACGGGCCCGAGCACAGCGAAACGCAGCCGCAGCCCGTGCCCTGTATCACCGGCCATCGTGACCCCCTGCCTGTCCTGCTCGGTCGCACCGGCCAGTCTGCCTTGTCCGGGCCCTCCGCGTCAGCAGGGGTAACGGCCCTCTCCGGTCGTCCTGCCGGGTACCCTGCCCAGGGGTTACTGACGGTTCGTCAGATCGGCGCTACGGTGTCGGCCATGGCGAGCTTCCCCAAGATAATTTCGGTGGACGACCACACGGTCGAGCCCTCCGACGTCTGGCGGAACCGGCTTCCGGCGAAATTTCACGACGTCGGACCGCGCATCGTGAGGGCTCCGGTCACGGGCATGACGTTCACAGGCGGACGCTTCGCCCCCGCCATGGGTGCCCCCGGGGACGAAGGGCCCGTGGCGGACTGGTGGATCTATGAGGATTTGTTCCGTCCTCTCACGCGGCTGGATACCGCCGTCGGATGCTCCAGGGATGAGATCAAGCTGGAGGGGATCACCTACGAACAGATGCGGCCGGGCTCGTACAGCGTCCCCGACCGGCTGGCCGACATGGACCTCAACCACGTCCAGTCGGCCCTGTGCTTCCCGACGTTCCCGCGCTTCTGCGGCCAGACCTTCACCGAGGCCGCCGACCGCGAGCTGGCCCTGCTGTGCGTACGGGCCTACAACGACTGGATGGTCGAGGAGTGGTGCGGCCCCCAGGCCGGGGGCCGGCTGATCCCGCTGTGCATCGTGCCGCTGTGGGACGCGGAGCTCGCCGCCGCCGAGGTGCGGCGCAACGCCGCGCGGGGCGTGCGCGCGGTGTGCTTCTCCGAGATCCCGCCCCACCTGGGCCTGCCGTCCGTCCACTCCGGCGACTGGGACCCCTTCCTGCGGGCCTGCGCGGAGACCGGGACGGTGGTGGCCATGCACATCGGCTCGTCCTCGCGGATGCCGTCCACCTCGACCGACGCGCCGCCCGCCGTGAGCTCGGCGCTCACGTTCGCCAACTGCTGCTTCTCGCTCGCGGACTGGCTGATGTCGGGCAACTTCGACCGCTTCCCGGGGCTCCGCGTCATGTACGCGGAGGGGCAGATCGGGTGGATCCCGTACATCCTGGAACGCGCCGACACGGTGTGGGCCGAGAACCGCGGCTGGGGCGGTGTCGCGGACAAGGTGCTGCGGCCCCCCTCGGAGGCGTTCGCGGAGCACGTGTACGGCTGCTTCTTCGACGACGCCTTCGGCCTGCGCAACCTCGACGCGATCGGGGTGGGGAACGTGCTGTACGAGACCGACTACCCGCACTCCGACTCCACCTGGCCCCGCTCGCGGCAGGTGGCCGAGGAGCAGATGGCGCACCTGGCGCCGGAGGTCGTGGAGCGCGTGGTGCGCGGCAACGCGATCGAGCTGCTGGGGCTCACGCCGGAAGGGCTGTGGGCGGGCTGACGGCCGAGGGGCCGGGGGCGGGCCGACGGCCGAGGGGCCGCGGGCGGGGGCCGCCACGGCGTGAGGCGGCGGGCTTGACGGCCCATGTGACCGGTGCCACAGTCGCATCGCGTCAACCGATCTGACGAAGCGTCAGAAGTGCCAGAGGCGTCAGTAACCAGGGGCGGTGACCTCCGTGGAATTCGGGATCTTCGTACAGGGCTATGTGCCGGCGGTCCGGTCGCGCACCGACCCGCGGGCCGAGCACCACGCGCTGATGGAGGAGGCCGCCTACGTCGTCCAGGCCGACAAGTCCGGCTTCAAGTACGCCTGGGCCACCGAGCACCACTTCCTGGAGGAGTACTCCCACCTCTCCGCCAGCGACGTCTACCTCGGCTACCTCGCCCACGCCACCGAGCGCATCCACCTCGGCTCCGGCATCTTCAACCCCCTGCCCAAGGTCAACCACCCGGTCAAGCTCGCGGAGAAGGCCGCCATGCTCGACCACCTCTCCGGCGGCCGCTTCGAGTTCGGCACCGGGCGCGGCGCCGGCAGCCACGAGATCCTGGGCTTCCTGCCGGGCGTGACCGACATGGACGCCACCAGGGCGATGTGGGAGGAGAGCATCGCCGAGTTCCCCCGGATGTGGGCCCCGGGGGAGTACCCCGGCTTCACGGGCGAGCACTGGTCCCTGCCGCCGCGCACGGTCCTGCCCAAGCCGTACGGCCCCTCCCACCCCGCCATGTGGTACGCCGCCGGGTCGCCCGCCTCGTACGCGATGGCGGCCCGCAAGGGGCTGGGCGTCCTCGGCTTCAGCGTGCAGAAGGTCTCCGACATGGAGTGGGTCGTCGACTCCTACAAGAACGCGATCAAGGAGGCCCGGCCCGTCGGCGACTACGTCAACGACAACGTCATGGTCACCTCCACCGCCATCTGCGCGGAGACGCACGCCAAGGCGGTCGAGATCGCGGTGGGCGGCGGCCTCCACTACCTCCAGTCGCTGCTCTTCCGCTACCACGACACCTTCCCCCGCCCCGAGGGCATCCCCCGGTGGCCCGAACTGCTGCCGGAGTACACCGAGGAGATCATCGAGCTGCTCATCGCCGAGGAGCTGATGATCTGCGGCGACCCCGACGAGGTGTTCCGGCAGTGCAAGCGCTGGGAGCAGGCCGGCGCCGACCAGCTGTCCTTCGGGCTGCCGATCGGTATCTCCGCCGAGGACACGACGACGACCATCCGGCTCATCGGCGAACACGTCATCCCGAAGATCGACACCGACCCGGTCCACCGCACCACGCGCTACCGCCGGGCCGCCGGCCACGCCTGAGCGGCCACCCCGCGCACCGGGGCGGCGCCTCCCGGGCCGCCGCCCCGGCCCCTGCCCCGGCCCCTGCCCCGGCCCCCGCCCCGGCCCCCGCCACCCGTACGACCGGCCTCCATCGCACGAGGGAGAGGACGAGACCGTGCTGGACCACCTCTACCGCCGCGCCACCGTCGTCGACGGCACCGGAGGGGCCTCCTACGTCGCCGACGTCGGCATCCGGGAGGGCAGGATCGCGGTGATCGAGCGCGACCGGCACGGCAGGGCACCGGTCAGGGCGGGCGGACGGACCGGTGAACGGGCCCGCACCGAGGAGGACGCCGACGGGCTGGTCCTCGCCCCCGGCTTCGTCGACCCCCACACCCACTACGACGCCCAGCTCTTCTGGGACCCGTACGCCACCCCGTCGATGAGCCACGGCGTCACCACGGTCGTCGGCGGCAACTGCGGCTTCACCCTGGCCCCGCTCGACCCGGCGCGGCCCGCCGACGCCGACTACACGCGGCGGATGATGAGCCGCGTCGAGGGCATGCCGCTGGCCGCCCTCGAGGAGGGCGCTCCGTGGGACTGGTCGTCGTTCGGCGACTACCTCGCCGCGCTGGAGCGCGGCGGGATCGCGGTCAACGCCGGCTTCATGGCCGGGCACTGCGCGCTGCGCCGGTACGTGATGGGGCCGGACGCGGTGGGCGGCACGCCCGACGGGAACCAGCTGCGGCGGATGGTCGCGCTGCTGCACGAGGCCATGGACGCCGGCGCCTGGGGGCTGTCCACCACCCAGTCCGACACCCACAGCGACGGGGCCGGCGCCCCCGTCGCCTCGCGGCACGCGGCGCCGGACGAACTGCTGGCGCTGGCCCGCGCGGTCGGCGAACACGAGGGCACCCAGCTGGAGGCCATCGTCGCCGGCTGCCTGGACCGCTTCTCGGAGGCGGAGGCCGAGCTGCTGGTGGGCATGACGACCGCCGCCGGCCGCCCGCTGAACTGGAACGTCCTCACGATCGACTCCGCCGTGCCGGAACGCCTGCCGCACCAGCTCGCCGTCTCCGGACGGGCCCGCGCCGCGGGCGGCCGGATCGTCGCCCTGACCATGCCGATCCTCACCCCCATGAACATGTCGCTGGGCACCTTCTGCGCACTGAACCTGCTGCCCGGCTGGGGCGAGATCCTCGCCCTGCCGGTGCCCGAGCGGATCGCCCGGCTGCGCGACCCCGCCGTGCGCGAGGGGCTGCTTCGGGGCGCCGCGAGCCCGGAGGCGGGCGTCCTCGCGCGGCTGACGGACTTCGACCGTTACGTCATCGGCGACACCTACACGAAGGAGAACGACGGCCTCACCGGCCGGACCGTCCGCGACATCGCCGCCGAGCGCGGCACCGACCCCTTCGCGACGCTCGTCGACATCTGCGCCGCCGACGAACTGCGCACGGTCCTGTGGCCCACACCCACCGACGACGACCCGGCCAGCTGGCAGCTGCGCCGCCGCGCCTGGGACCACGAGGACGTGCTCCTCGGCGGCTCCGACGCGGGGGCGCACCTGGACCGGATGTGCGGGGCGCCGTACACGACGCGGTTCATCGGCGACTGCTTACGCGGGCGGGGGCTGGTGCCCATGGAGCGGGCGGTACGGATGCTGAGCGACGCGCCGGCGCGGCTGTTCGGGCTGCGCGGGCGCGGCCGGATCGCCCAGGGCTGGCGCGCGGACCTGGTGCTCTTCGACCCGGAGCGCGTCGACGCGGGCCCGGCGACGCTGGTGCGCGACCTGCCGGGCGGCGGGGCGCGGCTGGACTCGCGGGCGGTGGGGGTGGTGAGCGTACGGGTCAACGGGGTGGAGACGGTGCGGCACGACGTGGTGACGGGGGAGCTGCCGGGGCGGGTGCTGCGGTCGGGGCGGGACACGGAGACGGTGGGGACGGGAAAATTTTGAACTGGGACAAAAGGGGTGGCGTTGCGGTTCTCGTAGGGCGAGAAGATGCCCCTCGGGTCGCAATGTTACCGGGCGTAACGTCCGTGTCGCCTTCGTTTGCAAGATCAACTACCGCTGTTTTATAGGCGGTTGAAGGTCATGGATTCGGAAGATTCGCTCCCGGTTACGGATTCGGCAGCACCTAACGTCCTCGCCATGGTTCAGGTACATCCTCGGCCACGGGCCCGAGGCACGGTCAGGGGCGGCGTCGTGGGGCGCGACGCCGGGGCCCGCGACGCCGGGGCCCGCAATGCCGGGGACCAGCGCGCGGTGCGCGCCAAGGGTCTCGGCGGGAATTCCGTCGGCCTGCTGGGCAGCGCCGTCATCGGGATCTCCACCGTCGCGCCCGTCTACTGCCTGACGTCGACGCTCGGCCCCACCGCCGGGCAGGTCGGGGTCCACATGCCCGCGGTCTTCCTGGCGGGCTTCCTCCCGATGCTGCTGGTGGCCTTCGCCTACCGCGAGCTGAACGCCGTGCTCCCCGACTGCGGTACGTCGTTCACCTGGACCGTACGGGCCTTCGGGCCCCGGATCGGGTGGATGTGCGGCTGGGGGCTGGTCATCGCGACCATCATCGTGCTGTCCAACCTCGCGGGCGTCGCCACCTCCTTCCTCTACCTCCTGCTGGGCGAGATCACCGGCAGCGGGGCCGTCGCCGACCTGGACGGCAACCGGCCCGTCCACGTCGCCACGTGCCTCGCGCTCATCGCCGTCGCGACCGCCGTCAGCTACCGCGGCATGACGGCCACCAAGGGCGTGCAGTACGCGCTCGTAGGCCTCCAACTCGTCGTTCTGGCCGTCTTCGTGGTGGCGGCCATCGCGAAGGCCCGATCCGGTGACCTGCCCGGCTCGATCGGCTTCTCCTGGACCTGGCTGAACCCGTTCGGCGTCGAGTCCTTCAGCGCCTTCACCGCCGGCCTGTCACTCTCGATCTTCATGTACTGGGGCTGGGACGCCTGCCTCACCGTCAACGAGGAGACCGAGGGCAGCGCGAGCACCCCCGGCCGGGCCGCGCTCCTGGCCATGGTCGTGCTCGTCGGCTCGTACCTGCTGACCGCCGTCGCCGCCCAGATGTTCGCCGGTACGGGGGAGGAGGGCACCGGCCTCGGCAACCCCGACACCGCCGGCAACGTCTTCGCCGCCCTCGCCGACCCGGTGCTGGGCACCGCGCTCGGCGTGCTCCTCTTCGTCGCCGTCCTCGCCTCGGCGGCCGCCAGTCTGCAGACCACGTTCCTGCCCGTGGCCCGGACCGTGCTCGCCATGAGCACCTACCAGGCCCTGCCGGCCTCGTTCGCCCGTGTCCACCCGCGCTTCAAGTCCCCCGGGCGCGCCACGATCGCGGCCGGCGCCGCGACCGGCGTCTTCTACGCCGTGATGAGCTTCCTCAGCGAGAACGTGCTGATCGACACGGTCTACGCGTTGGGTCTGATGATCTGCTTCTACTACTCGATCACGGCGTTCGCCTGCGCCTGGTACTTCCGCCACGAGCTGCGGGACTCCGCGCGCGACCTCTTCTTCAAGGGCGTCTTCCCGCTGCTGGGCGGGGTGTTGCTCGCCGCCGTCTTCGCCAAGACCCTCGCCGACATGTGGAACCCGTCCTACGGCAGCGGCAGCGCCGTCCTCGGCGTCGGCTCGGTCTTCGTGATCGGCGTGGGCCTGCTGCTCCTCGGCGTCGTCCTCATGCTGATCATGTGGCGCCGCAGCCCGGCGTTCTTCCGGGGCGAGGTCCTGACGCGCGCGACGCCGGCGCTGGTGGCGGAGGACTGAGCTTCGCGGGAAGGGAGTTGTGTCAGGCGGTGACGGGGATGCGGGGCGGGGTGCCCCGGGTCCACACCACCCGGAGGGACGAGGCGCTGACGCGCCAGCCGTCGGCGGTCCTGACCAGCTCGTTGTTCACATGCCCGGCGGAGACGAACAGGTCGCTCGAACCGTCCGAGCCGTCCGAGCCGTCGGCCAGGATGTGGGTGCTGAGCTGGGCGCCGCGGAAGGTGGCGCGGTCGCCGTCGATCTCGATGACGGCGTTGGTGCCCATGTGCACGGTCCGGTCGAACAACGCCATCGCGCGGCGGACGTGCTCCAGCAGGGCGTCGCGCCCGTGGACGGTGCCGATGGGCATCTCGGCGATGACGTCCTCGGTGTGGAACGCGCGGGCCCACTCCTCGTCGAAGACCCCGTCGTCCAGGGACCGCAGGTAGCGGTCCATGAGGTCGGTGATCTCGGCGCGGTCGGTGAGGGCTCGCAGGGCCTGCCGCATGTCGTCGCTGTTCATGTCGTCGCTGTTCATGTCGAGAAGACTCACACCTCAAGTTCACTTGAGGTCAAGCGCGGTCGAAGGACGCCTTCGACCAGACGTAGCCGAGCACGGAGAGCGCCACGCACCAGGCGATCGCGAGCCACCCGTTGTTCCCGATCTCCGTACCGAGCAGCAGCCCGCGCAGGGTTTCGATGGCCGGCGTGAACGGCTGGTACTCGGCGATCGGACGGAACCAGCCCGGCATCGCGTCGATCGGCACGAAGGCGCTCGAGATGAGCGGCAGGACGATCAGCGGCAGCGCGTTGTTGCTGGCGGCCTCGGCGTTCGGGCTGACCATGCCCATGCCGACCGCGATCCAGGTGAGCGCCAGGGCGACCAGCGCCATCAGCCCGAACGCCGCCAGCCACTCCAGGGCCGTGGCGTTCGTGGACCGGAATCCGATGGCCACGGCGACGGCCCCCACGAGGACCACGCTGGCGACCGACTGCAGCACGCTGCTGATGACGTGCCCGATGAGCACGGACCCGCGGTGGATCGCCATCGTGCGGAAGCGGGCGATGATGCCCTCGGTCATGTCGTTGGAGACGGACACCGCGGTGCCGACCACGGTGCCTCCGATGGTCATCATCAGGATGCCCGGCACGACGTAGGCGATGTACGCGGAGCGGTCGGCGCCGCCGCCCATGCCGGCGCTCATCACGTCGCCGAAGATGTAGACGAAGAGCAGCAGCAGGACGATCGGCGTCAGCAGCAGGTTGAGGGTGAGGGAGGGGTAGCGGCGCGCGTGGAGGAGGTTGCGGCGCAGCATCGTGGACGAGTCGCGGATGGCGAGGGAGATCCCGGGGGAGCTCATCGGACGTTCTCCTTGGGCTGGTTGGGCTGGTTGGGCTGGTTGGGCTGGTTGGGCTGGTTGGGCTGGTTGGGAACGGTGCCGCCGGTCAGGGCGAAGAACACGTCGTCGAGGTCGGGGGTGTGCACGGTCAGTTCGTCCGCCTCGATGCCGGTGGAGTCCAGCCAGTCGAGGACGGAGCGCAGCTCGCGCTGGCTGCCGTCGCTGGGGATCTGGAGCGCCAGCGCGTCGTCGTCCCTCGTGACCTCGCGCAGCGCGGCGGCGGCGCGCTGGTACGCGGACGGGTCCGAGAAGCGGAGCCGTACGTGTCCGCCGGGGACGAGCCGCTTGAGCTCCTCGGCGGTGCCCTCGGCGGCGATCTTTCCGTTGTCGAGGACGGCGATACGGTCGGCGAGCTGGTCGGCCTCCTCCAGGTACTGCGTGGTGAGGAAGACGGTGACGCCGTCGGAGACCAGCTCGCGGATGATCTGCCACATGTTGTGGCGGCTGCGCGGGTCGAGGCCGGTGGTCGGCTCGTCGAGGAAGATGATGCGCGGGGCGCCGACGAGGGTCATGGCGATGTCCAGGCGGCGCTTCATGCCGCCGGAGTAGGTGGAGGCGGGCTTCTTCGCCGCCTTCGTCAGGTCGAACCGCTCCAGCAGCTCGGCGGCGACCCGCCGCCCCTCGCGCTTGGGCAGGTGGTGGAGGTCCGCCATGAGGAACATGTTCTCCTCGCCGGTGATCAGCCCGTCGACGGCGGAGAACTGCCCGGTGACGCCGATCGCGGCGCGCACCCTGTGCGGGGCGGTGGCGATGTCGTGGCCCGCGACCTGGGCCTGCCCGCCGTCGGCGCCGATGAGCGTGGACAGGATCTGCACGGTGGTGGTCTTGCCGGCGCCGTTGGGCCCGAGCAGTGCGAACACGGAGCCGGCCGGGATGTGGAGATCGATGCCGTCGAGGACCGCCTTGTCGCCGTACGACTTGCGGAGGCCTACGGCGGAGATGGCGGCGGGCGGGTAGCTGGATGTGGGCATGACAAAAGACCGCATGGGTCCTCCCATGAGAAGGCTGAGGTGGGTGGGGGATGGGGTGGAGCTCAGGCCTTGGCGCGGAGGATGTCGATGTTGCCGTAGCGGGTGCGGGCGCGGACCTCGACGGTCTCCTCGGTGCCCTCCGGGGCCTCGGACGCGGTCAGCATGTTGCGCACCTGGCCGTTGTCCGAGCTGACGTCGAGCCAGGCGGCCGTGCCGTTACGGATGCCGATCTCGATGGCGCCGTAGGAGGTCTCCAGCTGGACGGTGCCGCGCGTCGCTTCGCCCACCCGCACGGTGCCGTGGGCGGTGGTGGCGGTGACCGAGCCCCCGGCGCGCCGGATGTCGATGTCGCCGTTGGCGTTGCGTACGCGCAGCTCGCCGGTCGCGGCGCCGACGATCGTGGTGCCGTGCGAGTTCTTCAGGACGGCGGGTCCGTCGAGGAAGCCGACGCGCAGGCTGCCGGTGCTGGTGGTGATCTCGGCCGCGCCCTTGACGTGGTCCACGGTGATCGAGCCGTGCGAGGCCTTCAGGTGCAGCGGGCCGGTCGAGTCGAGGCGGACGTCACCGGACGAGGTCTTCACCCGGGCCTCGCCGAGCCGCCCCTCGCCGAGCACCTGGGCCCAGGCGCCCGTCATGTCGATGTCCGAGCCCGTGGGCAGCTCGATCTCCACGTCGACCGTGCCGGGGCGGCGGAGCGAATTGCGCAGCTTGGGCGTCCTGACGGTCAGTACGCCGCTCGCGTACGTGATCTCGGTCTGTTCGGCGGCCCGCACGTCACGGTCCTTCTTCGGGTCGCGGGGCCGCACCTCGACGACCGTGTCGAGGCGGTCGGCCGCGGTGAACCGGATGGAACCGGCGTCGACGTGCGCGGTGACCGAGATCGCTTCGGGAGTGTCGAAAGAAGGCATGGCTGTCCCGTCCTCTTGGGTCTGCGGAACGTCCCCCCTGGTGGGACGTGGTGTGTGGTGTGAGGTGAGGTGGTGCCGGGCCGGGCGCGCTCAGCGCACCCA
Organism: Streptomyces sp. NPDC044063; assembly: GCF_056434285.1. Classification (NCBI taxonomy): domain Bacteria; kingdom Bacillati; phylum Actinomycetota; class Actinomycetes; order Kitasatosporales; family Streptomycetaceae; genus Streptomyces; species Streptomyces sp. NPDC044063. The sequence goes on along the minus strand of NZ_JBWKFM010000045.1, from coordinate 14,686 downwards.
GCCGGTGATGCTCTGCCCGACGGTCCGGGGCCTCTCCGCCGTACGCGGCCGGGCGCCGCCGCCGTCGACCGCGGCTGACACGGCCCGCACCAGCCACGCGTTGACCGACAGGCCCTCGCGGGCCGCGGCCTCCTCGGCGCGGGCCTTGAGGTGGGCCGGCAGGCGCAGGTTCACGCGAGCGGTGCCGCCCTCGTCGCCGTCGGCCGGGGCCGGGGCCTTCAGCGGCTCGACGGGCGCGGCCGGCTCCGCGGGGGCGCCGGCGTCGGTGGGCGGCAGCGTCACCACGAAGTCCGGGTCCAGCCCGCGCAGCCGTACGTCGACCGAGCCGGGCGCGAGGTCACGGGTGATCTCGTCCATGGCGGCGGACAGCACGTTCAGCATGGTCAGCCGCGTCGCCGACTCCAGAGGAGCGGTGAGCCGCTCGGCCAGCTCACGAGCGTCATCGCCGCCGGCCTCGGCGGCCACCGCCAGTTCGCGGCGGAGGGTGTCGACATACGGGGTGAGGTCCATGACGTCATGATGGCACCATGGTGGCGCCATGCGCAAGAGGGTGTGGCGCCAATCGTGGGCCCCGCTTGGTGCTTGGCGTCCTGACCTGCGGAAACGTGGCGATGGCGCAGGGTGGCGCCATATGGTGCCGCGCGGTGCCATGTGACGCCAGAGCGGTGCGGAGAGGGGGCCGCGCCCTTGGGCACGTCCGCTGCGCGGTGTCGTCAGGCGGAGCTGTCGGCCGGTATGAGGTCAGGACGCTGACGCGGGCCGTGAGTCCGTCGCCCGGCTACGCTGGCCACTCGCAGGCGCCTACACCCAGGCCATCGTCAAAGTCGCCGCCCACCACAAGGACTGCTGTGACGTCAACCGTCGACACCGCCCTCCTCGAAGGCCTCATCCGCGCCGCTGAACGTGACGGCATCGACAAGACGGTCGTCGGTGCCGTCATCACGGACGGGGCCGGGAAGGTACTGCTGCTGCACCGCCCGGCCGACGACTACCTCGGCGGCCTGTGGGAGCTGCCCTCCGGCGGCGTCGATGACGGCGAGGGCCTGACCGAGGCCCTGCGGCGCGAGGTCGCCGAGGAGACCGGCCTCACCGTCGCCGCCGTCGGCGACTACCTCGGCCACTTCGACTACCGCTCCGGCAGCGGACGCAAGACCCGCCAGTTCAACTTCACCGCCGCCGTCACCGAGACCGGCCAGCCGGTCGAGCTCACCGAGCACGACGCCCACCTGTGGGCCGACCGAAGCCAGCAGGGCCAGGCGTCCGCCGCCGTGCAGGCCGTCCTCGACGCCTGGCGCGATCGGACGGCCTGACCGGGCTCTCGCACTGAACGGACCCCGATGCCGTCTTCTGCGTCGGCCGGTTGGTGTGCGCTGCGCGATGGTGGGCGGCCGCGTCAGAGCTGTTTGAACCATTCCCGCAGGCCCCGGGGAGCAGCCTTCTTCCACTCGCTCAGATTCGCCTGGGCCTGGGCGGTGAACGGGGCGTCGGGCCCGAGCACCCGCAGGGAGTCCGCCGCGAGGGATTCCGCCAGGTCTCGCGCACGCGCGGTGTCTCCCGAGGCCCCCGCAAGGTCGGTAAGGCACTTCCTGAACAGCAGCGTCAGAGGCGAGTCGGGGCCATGGACAGCCGTGGTGTCGGCGAGCATGGCCTCCGTCCGTTTCAATGCCTCGGCCATCCCCCCGAACGCGGCGATGGCCGCCATCTGCATTACTCGTGCGAGCAGCGTGTAGGCCGAGTTGGGTCCGGTGACACGTGCACAGTCGGCTGCCAGTGCTCCACTGATGTCCAGTGCGTAGGCCGGATCGGGGACGAGGGTGTGGCCCACCTCATGCATACGGGCCATCAACGTGACGGGTGCGTCGGGCCCCAGAGCTGCCGTGCAGTCGGCCACCAGTGACGTGCACAGATCCCTTGCCCGGTCATCCTCACCGGCATCGTCAGTGGCCTCCACATGCAGCGTGCGCGTACGCAGCGTCAGCGGATGCCCGGGGCCCAGCACGCGGGCACAGTGGCCCGTCAGCGCGACGCTCACGTCCCGTGCCTGGGCGTGGCCGCCCATCGAGTTGAGGGTCTCGGCGTCGCACAGCCGGGCTTCCAGCGTCTCGGATGCATCCGGGCCGAGTGTCGCTGTGCAGTCGTCGACCACTGAGGGGATCAGAGCCCGTGCCAGGTCGGGCCTCAGCGCGTCGCTGTTGGAGACCGCGTGCTGAATCCGCGCCCGCAGCGTCAGTGGGTGCTGGGGTCCGAGAGCTATAAGGCAACTGTCGACCAGCCTGGCGGCCAGGTCGCGGGCTTCTACGACCCGCCCCGTCTCTCCTGTGAAGTTGGCGAGGTGAAGGCGTGCGGTGAGCGTGTGCGGGTGAACCGGCCCGAGCATCCGTGTGCTGTCGGACACCACCCCGCGCAAGAGGTTCCTGGCCCTGTCGGCCTGCCCCTTCTCGCCGATCCGTACCGCCTCCTGCAGGCGACGCAGCGTGTTCGTCCCTGGACTGTTGCCCGACGCGCCCCCTGTGGCAACAGTCCCGCCCGGCTGTTCGAACATCAAGGCGAGAGCGGTCAGGCGTCCGCACACGGTGTCCGCGTCGACTGGACGCATGCCGGGGTCCTTCGCCAGAAGGTCCAGGACCAGCCGGTCCGCCTCCTGAGGCAGCTCCGGGTGGGTGGCGCGGGGCGTCGGCGGTGGTTCGTGCAGGTGGCAACGGAGTACCGCGAGCGGTTCCATGCCGGGGGCGCCGAACGGTGGCCTGCCGGTGAGCATTTCGTAGAACACGCACCCCAGCGAGTACAGGTCCGAGCGCGCGTCCACCGGTCCTTTGGAAGCGCGTTCGGGAGCCATGTAGTGCACGGACCCGATGACCGCGCCCGGCGTCGTCAGGTCCAAGCGCAGGGCCTTGTTCTTCGCGATACCGAAGTCGACCACCTTGAGCGTGCCGGCTTCCTCGTCGACCATGACGTTCTGCGGCTTGATGTCCCGATGGATCACCCCGACCGCGTGCGCGGCCCGCAACGCCGCGCCTATCTGACCGGCCCATATCGCGGCCTGCCGCGGTGGCGGCGGCCCTGCCGCCAGGATCTGCGACAGCGAGCGTCCCTTGAGCAGCTCCATGACCAGAAAGTCGCGCTGAGTGCCGTTGAGTCGCGTCCGGCCGAAGTCGTGCACCGTGACGATGTGCGCATGCGACAGGCCCCCGGAGGTGATGGCTTCCTGCCAGAACCGCACCGCGGCCTTCTCGGAGCCGGGCCCCGCGCCGGACAGGACCTTGACGGCGACATGGCGCAGCATGCGCTCGTCGAAGGCCTTCCAAACGACCCCGAACCCGCCCTCCCCGAGCGTGTCGACGAGTCGGTACCGTCCGTCCAGCATGTCACCCGGCTTCATCGCTTCCCCCGTGCGCTCGCGCGATTCCTCGGTGGTACCCGGACGCTGCGCTGTGCACGCCGGTCGCATACCGGCGCACGGGGGCGCGCCGCTGGTTCAGTCCAGGCGGTTCGCCGCCTGGACCTCCCGGATGAATGCGGTCCAGGCCGCGGTGGGGACGACGAAGGTGGGGCCGGTCTTGCGCTTCGAGTCGCGCACCCCGATCACGGGGTGCGCGGCCCCCAGGCCGGCGACTTCGACGCAGTTCTGCCCGGCGTTGCTGTAGGACGATGCGACCCAGGCGGTCCCATCAGACGCCATTGATCGCCCCTCCGGGGGTGCGGACGCCCTGGACGAACGCGCCCCACGCGGTGACTGGTACGACGAACGCGGGCCCGTTCCTGCGCTTCGAGTCGCGTACCCCGACGCGGTGAGTGAGCGGCGCGATCGAGACGCAGCCTCCTCCGCCGTTCTCGCCGCTGTACGAGGACTTGTACCAGGCGTTCTCGGCAGCCACTTCGAGGGCCGTGGGGCGGGTGCTAGCAGTCATCGATCTCACTTCCCAGTCGTTGCAGAAAATCAGCCGTGTTGGCAGGCGCCAGCGCGCCTTCTCGCAAGGCGTCGAACATGCGCGCGTGCTTCCAGACTTCACGCCGCTTGTCGGAGACGGTCATGACGGACGGGCTGTCCTCCATGACCACCGGATCGAGGCCGGATTCGAAGTCCAGGATGACGAAGTTCGCGCTGGCCCGGTACGTGGGCAGGCTGAGCGGAAGGATCTGGATCGTCACGTGATCGAGCTCAGCTGCCTTCGCGATCGCGTCGTACTGCTCACGCATGACGTCCGGACCGCCGATCACACGCCGAAGGGCCGCTTCGTCCAGGACCACGCGCAGTTCCACTGGGTCGCCTCCGAAGACGGACTCCTTGCGCTTCATGCGGACCGCCACGGATTCCTCTACGAACTCGGTCGTTCGTTCCTCGACCGGCTTCGCTGTATTGAACAGCGCTCGCGCGTAGGCCTCGGTCTGCAGGAGGCCGAACACGAGCTGCGAGTGCCAAGCGCGCATCGCGCGGGCGTCGGACTCCAAGCCCACGTACAGCGTTTGTCCGGACGGCATGAAGTTCTGGTACGGCCGGTACCAGTCCGCGCTGAGCGAGTCTCGGTGCAGCATCAGCAGGTGTTCGCGGTCGTTTCGGTCGGTGACGCCGTACAGCTCGAGCAGGTCTTCCAGATCACGGACGCGCGGCAGTTGGTTGTGGCCCGACTCGACTCTGTTGAGCTTCGACTCGGAGCTCTCGATGGCTTCCGCTGCCGCCTTGGTGCTGTACCCCTTCTTCTCCCGCAGCCGCCGGAGCTCTTTGCCCAGCTCCCTCCGGCGGAACGTTGGACCACGTCGTGCAGCCACTGTTGAGCCCTTCCGGTGCAGTACCCGTCGTCGCGCCCCTGTACCCCTTCGGCGCGGCCCTGTTGTGTCTCGGCGAGCTCCTGTTGATGGTCAAGCTCGACGTGTTGGCAGTCTTACAGGCTGTGTTGGGGCGTGTGGCGGCGATGCTCTGGTCTGGCATATTCCAATTTCTCACCCCTTTTGTGGGCTCGCTTGCGACCCAAGTTCTCCCTACGGGAGCGTTGAATTCGGCCGTCGGCGACAGCCGCCCGGCATTTCCACCCCCCGCTCCAAGGGAGCCGCCATGCCCTTCTTCCCCCACACCGCGTACAGCGGGCCGCCCCGGTCGCCCGCTCCGCTCGCCGTTCTGTCCATCGAGGACGTGATCCGGGAAACCGCCGCCGGTGACGCCTGGTTGCCGACGGCCAGCCGGGTGCGGAGCGTTTCCGTTCGGCTGCGGGCCTTCGTCTACGAGAAGGCCTACGACGTCGAGGTCGCCGCTCGGGCGCTGCCCGTTAACGACGCGCGTCGGCGGCCCGCGTTCGCCGCCGTCGTGGAGGCGCGGCATCGGGTCGGGCTGGGGCCCGGGGACGGGTACGCGTCGGCGATCACGTACGCGCGGAGTCTGGGGCGGGCCGCCGAGGAGTTGCTCGGGCACGAGCGGCGGCTGCGGCAGGGGGAGGAGGCGTGAGGGGCCGGCTTCGGTGGCGGCGGTGCGTCGCCCAAGCGCAGGCGCAGCCGTCGCGGCGCCATCCGGTGCCCCCGCCGCCGCCCCCGCCGCGGCTCGCGCACACCGGTGGGCCGCCTGCGATGCCGTCCGCGCGGATGTCCGCCGGTACGCGGAAGGGCTACGCGCCGCTGTTCGCGGCGCAGCCCGGCTGCACGTGTGCTGTCGCGGCGGTCCGGTGGGCGGCTCAGGCCGCCCACCGGGTGGCTCAGTAGATGCGGAACGCCGTGCCGGTCACCAGTGTGCCGCCGAAGCCCGCGTACGTGTGGGGCGGCAGGGGTCGCTCGGTGCAGGCCTGGGTCCAGCAGGCGAGGGCCGTGTAGTTGCCGGTGTCGTAGCCGCTGCGGTACGGCCAGTTGCCCCGGATCGTGCCGGCGGAGCCGTAGAAGCCCTGGTGGGCGTAGGGGATGCGGCCGCTGTAGTAGCAGCCGTCGCCGGAGTTGCAGATGTTGTGGTTGCCGATGGTCTGCTCGGTGGGGCGTATGCCTTCCTTGACCGACAGGATTCTGCCGGTGGCCGGGTCGAGTGCGACGGTCTTGGGGACGCTGGAGTTGAGCAGCGTCCGCTCGTTCGCCGTCAGTGGCGGGATCGGGCCGGGGTTGTCGGCCTGGGCCTGGGCCTGGGCCGGGGCCGCGAGTCCGAGGGCGATGGCCGCCGCCGCGGCGGCCACGGCGCCGGCGCGGCGGAGGGCGGGTCGGGTCCTGACGTTGCGCATGGGGGTCCCCCAATGCTCGGTCGGTGACGAACTGCCAGGCTAGGGCCCGTACTCGGGGCGGCGAAGTGCCCGGCAGGACACATGTTCGTCAAGAGTCGGACATTCCTGGGGGGAGGAAGACCGGGTTCGTCAGCGCCACCATCTGGCCCGAGGCGCGGCGGACCTCCGCCCGTACGTACGCGGCCTGGTCGCGGGTGGTGCGCCAGGTCAGCCGGCCGTCCGCGGGGACGGGGGCCGTGAAGAGGACGCCCTGGTCGGTGATGAACGACGCCGTGCAGTCCGCCGCCCCGCGGACCGTCAGCGTGGCGTCCACCGGCCCGGTGCCGGGTGGGAGGCGGTCGCCGATGCCGGCGTGGGCGCCGCGCGCGCCGGTGAGCGCGAAGGTCAGGTCGACGGCCCTGGACTCGGCGATCCAGCTGTGGCCTGCCCGTAGGCCCGCGAGGAGGGCGGGGCGGGAGAGGTCGTCGGCGAGGACGACGGTCTGGGGGAGGCCGACGGTCTGGGGTTCGCGGTGGGCGTCGCTGTTGCCCATGGCGGGCAGCCAGCGGCCGCCGGTTCGGGTGGCGGCGACGAGCATCGCGTCCCAGGTGGCGACGGCCGCCTCGTCGTCGGGGGTCCAGGTGTTGTTCCAGACCTCGACGACGTCGGCGTCCTCGTAGCCGAACTTCCAGTTGCAGCCGACGCAGCCGCCGTACGGGTGGGCGGGGACGACCAGCCCGCCCGCTCGGTGGATCGCGCGGGCGAAGCGGGGGAAGACGCCGTCGCGGGCGCGGTAGCGCCAGTCGATGAAGGCGCCGGGGTCGGTGCCGAGGGCGAGGACGTGGCCGTTGCGGGTGGTGACCTCCTCGCCGGTGAGGATGAGCAGGTCGTCGCCCCAGAGGCCGTCCCACGCCGCGTGCGACGAGGTCGTGTTGTGCTCGGTGGTGGTGATCCAGTCCAGGCCGGCGGCGCGGGCGGCGGCGGCGATCTCGGCGGGGGTGCGGCGGCCGTCGGAGTGGACGCTGTGGAGGTGGTTGTCGCCCCGGTACCAGGCACGGCCCCGGCCCCGGGCCCGGCGCGGCGGGTACACCGGTCGCGGGGTGGTGCCGGCCGTCCCGTACCGCAGGGTGACCGTCACCTCGTAGGCCAGGCCCTGGGGGGCCACGGTGTAGGGGCCGAGGGCGATGTGCCAGGTGCCGGGGCGGACGGGGCCGGGGAGGTAGCCGGGGGTGGCGTGGTCGGCGGAGATGGTGAACTCGGTGCGCGCGCCGCCGGACCAGCCGCGGAAGCCGGGGCCGCCGAGCGCGGTGCCGCGTTCGTCGAAGACGCCGATGTCGCAGGCGTTGCCCTGGGTGCCGGGGGGCACGGTGGGGCGGTCGTAGGTGTAGGAGACGGCGAGCTCGCGCACGCCGGGCGGGACGTCCACGGGGAGGTGGACGAAGTCGGGGGCGCCGGCCGGGAGCCGGCCGGTGAGTCTGCGGGTCTCCTCGCCCGTGGTGCGGGCGGGTCCGTCGGCGTGGGCGGGGCTCACGCTCCCGAGCGTAGGCACGTTGGCGGCTCCGGCGACAGCCGTCAGCCTCAGTACGTCGCGGCGGCGCATGGCCGCAGTGTCGCGGAGGGTGTGGCGTGTGGGCCAGTTGTGTGTCAGCTGTTCGTCCTTCCGGGCCGTTTCGGCCCGTGAGGGCTTACCGTGGGTCACACGCGACGACAGGGGTGCCCGGCATGCGCATCGCCACCACGACTTTTCTGACCGATGAGACGATCACTCCGGTCCGGCTCGCCCATGAGCTGGAGCAGCGCGGTTTCGCCGGTCTCTACCTGCCGCAGCACACCCACATCCCGGTGAGCCGGGTGACACCGGCGCCGGCGGGTGATCCGCTGCCGCGCGAGTACGGGCGGGCGCTGGACCCGTTCGTGGCGCTGGCGCAGGCGGCGGCCGTGACGCACCGGATCGAGATCGGGACGGGCGTGGCGCTGGTGGCGCAGCAGGACCCGATCGTTCTGGCCAAGCAGGCGGCCTCGCTGGACCACCTCAGCGGTGGCCGGTTCACGCTGGGCATCGGCTACGGCTGGAACGTGGAGGAGGGCACGGACCACGGGGTGGACTGGGAGACGCGCCGGGCGCTGGTGCGGGACCGGATGGCGCTGATGCGGGCGCTGTGGGCGGCGGAACCGACGGCGTTCGCGGGCGACTTCGGCTCGGTGGAGGCCAGCTGGGCGCACCCCAAGCCCCGCCTGGCGCCGCGCGAGCGCAAGGGCGTGGAGCCGCTGACCGGACCGCGGACGCTGATCGGCGGGGCGGCAGGGCCGAAGCTCTTCGCGCACGTCGCGGAGTACGCGGACGGCTGGATGCCGGTCGGGGGCAGCGGACTGGGCGAGGCGCTGCCGGAGCTGCGGCGGGTGTGGACGGAGGCGGGCCGGGCGGGGGAGCCCGAGGTGGTGCCGTACGCCGTGCACCCGTCGGCGGGCAAGCTCGCGCACTATGCCGATCTGGGCGTCAGGGAGGTCGTGGTGGGGCTGCCGTCGGCGCCCGAGGCCGAGGTGCTCAGGGCGCTGGACGCGCACGCGGAGTTCCTCTAGAAGGGGAGGTCCGCGGTGGTCGGGAGGAGGGCCTCGCGCATTGCCGGAGGGTGCCTCCGTATAACGTGATGAGCGGCACACGGAACCGACGCATCCAGTACGTTACGGCGTCAGCGCCCGCTCGTATGCTCGGACAATGACTTCGAGCGCACAGCGAGCCGAGCGACCCGCACCGACCGCCAACGCGATGCGGCGAGCCCTCAGGCGCGCCCGCGACGGTGTCGCGCTCGACGTCGCCGAGGCCGCCGTCCTGCTCCAGGCGCGCGGGGCCGACCTCGACGACCTGTGCGCCTCCGCCGCGCGGGTGCGTGACGCGGGCCTGGAGGCCGCCGGCCGGCCCGGCGTCATCACGTACTCGAAGAGCGTCTTCATCCCCCTCACCCGCCTCTGCCGCGACAAGTGCCACTACTGCACCTTCGCCACCGTCCCCGGCAAGCTGCGGCGCGCGGGCGAGGGCATGTTCATGTCCCCGGACGAGGTGCTGGCCATCGCCCGGCGCGGCGCCGAACTCGGCTGCAAGGAAGCCCTGATCACCCTCGGCGACAAGCCCGAGGACCGCTGGCCCGAGGCCCGCGAATGGCTGGACGCCCACGGCTACGACGACACCATCGCCTACGTCCGGGCCATCTCCATCCGCATCCTGGAGGAGACGGGCCTGCTGCCCCACCTCAACCCGGGCGTCATGACCTGGACCGACTTCCAGCGCCTCAAGCCGGTCTCGCCCTCCATGGGCCTGATGCTGGAGACCACCGCCGAGCGGCTGTGGAGCGAGCCGGGCATGCCGCACCACGGCTCGCCCGACAAGGAGCCCGCCGTCCGGCTGCGCCACCTGGAGGACGCCGGCCGCAGCTCCGTACCGCTCACCAGCGGACTGCTGATCGGCATCGGGGAGACGCCGGAAGAGCGCGCGGAGTCGCTGTTCGCGCTGCGCCGCGTCGCCCGCGCCTACCACGGCATCCAGGAACTCATCATCCAGAACTTCCGCGCCAAGTCGGACACGGCCATGCGCCGCATGCCGGACGCGACCCTCGACGACCTGGTCGCCACCGTCGCCGTCGCCCGGCACATCATGGGCCCCTCCGGCTGCCTCCAGGCCCCGCCGAACCTCGTGGACGACGAATACGCGCGGCTCATCGGCGCCGGCATCGACGACTGGGGCGGCGTCTCCCCGCTCACCCCCGACCACGTGAACCCCGAGCGCCCCTGGCCCCAGATCGAGGAGCTCGCCGAGCGCTCGGCCGCCGCCGGCTTCCGCCTCAAGGAACGCCTCGCGGTCTACCCGGAGTTCGTCCAGCGCGGCGAGCCGTGGCTGGACCCGCGGATCATGCCGCACGTCCGCGCCCTGGCCGACCCCGAGACCGGCCTCGCCGATGAGAGCGCCGAGGTCAAGGGCCTCCCCTGGCAGGAACCCGAGGAAGTCTTCACCGCCTCGGGCCGCACCGACCTGCACCGCGCCATCGACACCGAGGGCCGGACGTCCGACCGCCGCGACGACTTCGACGACGTCTACGGCGACTGGGACGCGCTGCGCGAGGCCGCCGCGCCCGGCATGGTGCCCGAGCGCATCGACGCCGACGTCCGCGAGGCCCTGCGGCAGGCCGCCGACGACCCCACCCGGCTCACCGACGCCCAGGCGCTCGCCCTGCTGCACGCCGACGGCCCGGCGCTGGACGCCCTCTGCCGCGTCGCCGACGACCTGCGGCGCGCGGCGGTCGGCGACGACGTCACCTACATCGTCACCCGCAACATCAACTTCACCAACGTCTGCTACACCGGCTGCCGCTTCTGCGCGTTCGCCCAGCGGCGTACCGACGCCGACGCCTACACCCTCTCGCTGTCGCAGGTCGCCGACCGCGCCGAGCAGGCGTGGGACGTGGGCGCCGTCGAGGTGTGCATGCAGGGCGGCATCCACCCCGACCTGCCCGGCACGGCCTACTTCGACATCGCGCGGGCGGTGAAGGAGCGGGTGCCGGACATGCATGTGCACGCCTTCTCGCCGATGGAGATCGTGAACGGCGCGACGCGCACGGGGCTGTCGATCCGTGAGTGGCTGACCGCGGCCAAGGAGGCCGGACTCGACACCATCCCCGGCACCGCCGCCGAGATCCTGGACGACGAGGTTCGCTGGGTCCTCACCAAGGGCAAGCTGCCCGCGGCCACCTGGATCGAGGTGGTGAAGACCGCGCACGAGCTCGGCATCCGCTCGTCCTCCACGATGATGTACGGCCATGTGGACCAGCCCCGGCACTGGCTGGGGCACTTCCGGACGCTGGTCGAGATCCAGAAGGAGACGGGCGGCTTCACGGAGTTCGTCACCCTGCCCTTCATCCACACCAACGCGCCCGTCTACCTCGCCGGCATCTCCCGCCCCGGCCCGACCCTGCGCGACAACCGCGCGGTCACGGCCATGGCCCGGGTGCTCCTCCACCCCCACATCCCCAACATCCAGACGAGCTGGGTGAAGCTGGGTGCCGAGGGCGCGGCCGAGATGCTCCGCTCGGGCGCCAACGATTTGGGCGGCACGCTGATGGAGGAGACCATCTCGCGCATGGCCGGCTCCTCGTACGGCTCGTACCGCTCCATCCGCGACCTGGAGGCCATAGCGGAGGCGGCGGGCCGTCCGTCGCGGCCGCGCACGACGGTCTACGGGACGGTGCCGGAGGAGCGCCGGAAGGCGGCCGTGACCTCGGACGGCCATCTGCCCGAGCTGCTGCCGGTCCTGGACGCCGACTGAGGACGCGTCCGATTCGTACAAGTGTTGCGGTTCTGTCGCCTGCCGCCGACCCGGCGGCGACAGACCGCGCATAGGGTGTCCCGCATGTCTTGGCCCCAGAACCCTCACCCGCAGCAGCCCGAGCAGCCGCAGCACCCCCAGCCCCCGCAGGGCGGCTTCGGACCCGCGCCCACGTGGGGTCCGGAAGGTGCCGGGCATGCGCAGCCCACCATGATTTCCCAGCCGGCCGTGCCTCCGCCGCCGGCCCCGGGCCCGGGCGGTCCGGGTGCTCCGGGCGGTCCGGGGGCGCCCGGAGCGCCTGGTGCTCCCGGTGTTCCGGGTGGTGACGGCCATGCGCAGCCGACGATGATCTCCCAGCCCGCCGTGCCCCCGCCGCCCGGTCCGTCCCGGGGCGGCGGCGCGGTCCCGCCGCCCCCGCCCCCGCCGCCGGGCCCGGTCGGCGGCCAGGGCCCCGTGCCCGGCCAGGGCCACGGCATGCCCGGCCAGGGTCCCGTCCCCGGCCAGGGTCCCGTCCCCGGCCAGGTGCCGGTGCCCGTGCCGGGTCAGGGGCCGTACGGCGGCCCCGGTATGGCCCCGCCGCACGGCGCCCCGCACCCCGGCCAGCAGCCGCAGGCCCCGTACGCCGGCCAGCAGCCGCAGTACGGCATGCCGCCGGGCGGTGGCGGCTCCGCGCCGCAGCCGCCGAAGAAGAACAGGACGCTGCTCGCCGTCGTCGGCGGTGTCGTGGCGCTCGCCGTGATCGGCGGTGGCGCGTACGCCCTCGTCGGTGGCGGTGACGACAAGAAGGCGGACGACGCCAAGGAGGCGCCCAAGGAGCCGGGCGCGGCCGGTCAGGACAAGAAGCCCGACGCGCCGGGCGGGTCGGGCGGCGACGCCGGTGCCTCGTCGGGCGCCCCGGGCACGTCCCAGCCGATGGTCGCCGGGTGGCAGACGCAGGCGCGCGCCGAGCACTTCTTCCAGTACGACGTGCCGGGCAAGGGCGACAAGTGGAAGGTGTTCCCGACGAGCACCGCGCTGACCTACACCGAGAACGGCAAGCCGGCCGTCGTGATGACCGGCACCGCCAACTTCCGTGAGGGCGGCTGCGCCTCGAGCCCCAACCCCGACTCGGTCGGCGAGGCGGGCAAGGGCCAGCTGGCCACCGTCGGCACCACGGGCGGCGGCAAGGACGGCGACCTCAAGACGAACGCCCGCAACTGGGCGGGCAACTGGGGCTTCTACGCCTACGGCGGCAAGGAGCACAAGCCGAAGATCGAGATCACCGACGAGAAGGCCTGGACGCAGAACGGCCTGGAGGGCTGGACCGCGACCGCCAAGGTGACGGTCGCCAACCGCCCGAGCCCCTGTGTGCCGGCCACGGCGATCGTGAAGAGCATCGCCCAGAAGATGCCCGACGGCACCTTCCACGGCTGGGTCCTCTACGCCGACCAGGGCGTCCCGGACGCCCTGTCGACCGAGCAGATCGACAAGATCATGGCTACGGTCCGCCCCTACAAGAAGGGCTGACGGCCGGCCGAGGAGGCCGACGGCGCGAAGGGCCGGTCCCGGGAGTCCCGGGACCGGCCCTTCATCCGCCGAACGGGTGACGCGGGCCGTCCGGACGGAATTGACTCTTCCGTATCGGATGGCTCGGACGGGTCAGAGAGCGCGCGAACGGTCGTCGACGATCGCCACGAACGCGGACCAGTTCTCGGGGGAGAAGGACAGGGCCGCGCGCTGGGGGTCCTTCGAGTCACGCACCGCGATGGAGTGCCGCACGGGAGAGGCCACCTCCACGCAGTCGCCGTGGGCCAGCGAGTGGGAGGACTTCCGCCACGTGGTCTTTCCCTGCTGAATCGCCATGAGTTGCTCCGATGCCATGTGAGGTACAGCTGTGCAGATGAGCCCTGATCGCGTGGATCAGACCGCCGGTTTCCCGAGGCGCGAGCGACGTTACGCGCCAACATCACCGGATGAACGGGCTCATCACCCGACCGGATGGCATTTCCATTCACCCCTTCCGCGCGGTGCGGAGAGCGGTGTACGGTTCGGCCCCCCACGAGCGGACGGGTGAAATCCGCTCTCAGTCCTCCAGGGCCTCCGAACCGGCCTCCGACCAGTCCTCGGCCACTTGGAGCATGAACCGCCGGGAGTCCTCGGCATTGAGCGCCTGCATCCGCAAATGCTCGTACATCACGCTGTACGCCTGGACGTCATTGGGCTTCTCCAGGTAGAGGTCGCTGGTGATCCCCTCCAGATAGACCGTGCTGGCGTCCTGCGGGTCATGGAATTCAAGGATCGAGAATTTTCCGTACATGCCCGGATGAGGTCCCACGGAATAGGGCAGCACCTGCACCGTGATGTGCGGCTGGAGACTGAACTCCACCAGATGTTCCATCTGCTCGCGCATGATGGAGTTGCTGCCCACGATCCGGCGCAGCGCCGACTCGTCGATCACCGCCCACAGCCGCAACGGGTTCTCCGGATCGGTGATGCGCTCCTGGCGCCGCATCCGCACCTGCACCCGTCGCTCGACTTCCGCCGCTGTCGCCTCCGGCCAGGAACCCTCGGTCACCGAGCTGGCGTAATTCGGGGTCTGCAGCAGACCGGGAACGAGCGACGCCTCGTACACCCGCAAGGAGGCGGCGTCGGTTTCCAGGCCGATATAGACGCTGTAGGGAATGTCGCCGAAGGCGTGCCACCAGCCCTGCTGCCGCGACTCCTTGGCCATCTGCATCAGGGAGTCCACGATGCGGTGGTCCTCGACCCCGTACACACTGCACAGATCGCGGACGTCCCGCTGGCTGATGCTGCGCCGGCCGTTCTCCAGCCGACTGATCTTCGACTGCGAGACCAGCAGCCGCTCGGCCACCTCCTCGGCCGTCATGCCCTTGAGCTCGCGGAGCTTGCGCAGCTCCTGCCCCAATCGGCGCCGCCTTACGGTGGGGTTGACACTGGACGCCACGGGACGCACCTCCGGCTCCGTCATGCTGCTCTCTCCTGCTCGCAGCCTGCCACCACTGGCCGGGGCGGCGCTGGAAAATGCTTACACCAAGTCCGCTTGCGATGAGCAGCACTTGACGACGCGTGACGTAGGAGGCGCTACGTCAGGGCGCGCGAACAGGCGCGGGGGGGGGGGGGGGGGGGGGGGGGGGGGGGGGGGGGGGGGGGGAGGAGGGGGGGGGGGGGAGGGGGGGGGGGGGAGGGGAGGGGGGGAGGGGGGGGT
>NZ_JBWKFM010000044.1:0-39637 GCF_056434285.1 Streptomyces sp. NPDC044063 | reverse complement strand
CCCCCCCCCCCCCCCCCCCCCCCCCCCCCCCCCCCCCCCCCCCCCCCCCCCCCCCCCCCCCCCCCCCCCCCCCCCCCCCCCCCCCCCCCCCCGCGGCCGTTTCCCGCGTGGGCCGCGCGGGCGGGCGCGGCGTCAGTTCGGCCCGTACCGGCGGCCGGTCGACGCGCCCGCGCGCGAGACGGCCCGGCGCGGGGCCAGCTTCATCAGGCCGGTCAGTGCCTTGTAGCGGGGGTCCGGGACGGACAGCGACTTGCCCCGCGCGAGGTCCTTCAGCGCGGCCTCGACCAGCTTGTCGGCGTCCAGCCACATCCAGCCGGGCACGTTGTCCACGCCCATGCCGGCCCGCTGGTGGAACTCGGTCCGTACGAAGCCGGGGCACAGCGCCATCAGCCGCACCCCGCTTCCCGCCAGATCCCGCGCGGCACCCTGGGTGAACTGCACCACCCACGCCTTGCTCGCCCCGTACGTACCGCGCGGCACGAACGCGGCGACCGACGCGACGTTGACCACGCCCCCGCGCCGGCGCTCGCGCATGCTCGCGGTCGCGGCCGAGGTCAGCCGCAGCACGGCCTCGCAGTGCACCTTGAGCATCATCAGCTCGTCGGCCATGGGGACCTCGAGATAGCGGCCCTTGTTCGCGAAGCCCGCGTTGTTGACCAGCAGGTCCACCGGGTTCCTGCGGTCGGTCAGGCGTGCCTCGACCGCCGCGATGCCCGCGTCCTCGGACAGGTCGGCGCGCAGCACCTCCGCCTCCACCCCGTGCCGGTCGTGGAGTTCGGTCGCCTGCTCGTTGAGCCGCTTCTCGTCGCGCGCCACGAGCACCAGGTTGTGTCCGTCGGCCGCCAGCCGGCGGGCGAAGGCCGCGCCGATGCCCGCAGTCGCCCCCGTGATCAGTGCAGTCGTCATACGGGAACGTTAGTGCTCGGCGCGGTGCCGTGGTTCCCTTCCGCGGTCTCCGGTCGCCCCTCCGTACCCTGCCCGGACGGTTCCCGACGCTCCTTGTACGTCAGCGCCTTCTGCCGCACCTTGGGGTCGAGCGCGTCGCCGGCGGCCAGGACGGCGGGCAGCAGCGACCGTTCGGTCGTCATGGCCCGGAAGACGAGGGAGACGGTCACGTCGTGGCCGGGCCGGTGGACGACCGCGACGGGGTCGCCCGCCCGGATCTCCCCGGGGCGCACGACCCGCAGGTACGCGCCCGGTGCCGCCTTCTCGGTGAACCGCCGGATCCAGCCGCTCTCACCCAGCCAGTCGGCGAACGTACGGCAGGGGATGCGCGGCGAGGCCACCTCCAGCACCAGATCCGTACCTATGCGCCAACGCTCCCCGATGCGCGCGCCGTTGACGTCGACTCCGCCCGTGGTGAGGTTCTCGCCGAACGAGCCGCCGGGCAGCGGCCGGCCCAGCGCGCGCTCCCAGTCGTCGAGGTCCTCGCGTGCGAACGCGTACACCGCCTGGTGGTCGCCTCCGTGGTGGCGCAGGTCGACGACGGTGTCACCGGCGACGCCGCCGCCCGCCACGCCCTTCGGGCCGGGGGCCGCCACGGCGACCGGGCCGTCGACCGGGCGCTTGTCGATGCCGGTGCGCAGCCCGCCGGTGAAGGCGCCACCGGGTGCCGAGCGGTCGTCGGAGGTGCGGTCGCGGCCGGTGTTCACGGAGATCAGGTGCATGGGGGAAGGGTAGGCGGGGCGCCTCGGGGCGGGCCCGGGCTTTTTCGCGGCGGACCGGTCACGTCCCGAAGGGGGACCCCGGCCGTCTCAAAGTGCCGTGGCGGTATTTCTCGGTCGCCCCAAGTCGGGCTTATGCTCGAAGCATGATCGAGGCACGTCATCTCCGGGTGCTGCGCGCGGTGGCCGGCACCGGTTCGTTCTCGGCCGCGGCGCGCGAGCTGGGGTGCACCCAGCCCGCGGTCAGCCAGCAGATGAAGGCCCTGGAACAGTCGGCGGGTACGCCCCTGCTGATCCGTACAGGCCGGGAGATGCGGCTGACCGAGGCGGGCGCCGCCCTGGTCCGGCACGCCACCGGCATCCTGGCCGGGCTGACGGCGGCGGAGGAGGAGATCGCGGCGATCGCGGGGCTGCGGGCCGGCCGGGTGCGGCTCGTCTCCTTCCCCAGCGGCAGCTCGACGCTGGTGCCGACCGCGCTGGCGGAGATGCGCGCCGCCCACCCGGGCACACAGGTGTCGCTGGTGGAGGCGGAGCCGCCGCGTTCGGTGGAGATGCTGCGCGAGGGCGACTGCGAGATCGCCCTGGCCTTCCGCTACCCCGAGGTGCGCGGCGCCGATCCGGCCGCCGGCGCGGAGTGGGACGACCTGGTCGTACGGCCGCTGCTGACCGACCGCCTCATCGGCGTGCTGCCGGAGGGGCACCGGCTCGCCGGGGCGGAGCGGATCGCGATAGCGGAGCTGGAGGGGGAGCCGTGGATCGCGGGCTGCCCGCGCTGCCGGCGGCATCTGGTCGAGGTGTGCGAGTCCGCGGGGTTCACGCCGCGCATCGACTTCGCGACGGACGACTACCCGGCGGTCTTCGGCCTCGTCGGCGCGGGGCTCGGCGTGGCCGTGATGCCCGAGCTGGCGCTGGAGTCGGTGCGGCCCAAGGGGGCGCGGATCGTGCCGGTCGAGCCCGTGGTGCAGCGCGAGATCGTGGCGCTCACCCTGCCGGACCTGGCGCGGGTGCCGGCGGTCGGGGCCATGCTGGACCGGCTCGCGGAGGCGGCGGGCCGGTGACACGTCCGGCCCGACGTGGTCGGCCCGAGGCGGTTCGGCCCGAGGTGGTCGGTACGACGTGGCGGCTGACATGGTCGGCCGGCGCGGCCTCGCGGGATCGGATGGCTGCGGGATCGGATGGCTACTGAAACGTTTCTTCGGAGGGGTGTGGTGCGGGATCAGGGCGCTCAGGCCGTCATCGCGCCCGCGCCCGCGCCGCTCGCCGAGATGGACCGGTGCCGCGCACGCCCCATGAGCTCCTCGCGCTCGTCCTCCGTGAGGCCGCCCCACACGCCGTAGGGCTCCCGCACCGCCAGCGCGTGCGCCGCGCACTCGGCGCGTACCGGGCAGCGCATGCACACCTCTTTCGCGGAGGTCTCCCGGGCGCTGCGCGCGGCGCCCCGTTCCCCCTCGGGATGGAAGAAGAGCGAGCTGTCGACCCCGCGGCATGCCGCCAGGAGCTGCCAGTCCCACAGGTCGGCGTTGGGGCCGGGAAGGCGGGAGAAATCTGCCATTGCTTGTCCCCTCGAAGCGATCTGTCGAAGCGATCCGTGGTGTGACCTTGACGAGTGACCTGGTCGAAGCGATCTGATGCAGTGCCCTGTGCCGTTCATCTGCTGTGTGAGCAGATGAAAATATGACTCATTGCGAATCTAGCCACAGACGGCAGCAAATGGGAAGAAAAACAGGTCCGAGTGGGCAAATGGGGCATAGCTTGGCCCCAGGGCAGGGCGCCCCCCGTGCGCCCTGCTCCGTGTCCGCGCCCTCACGTAGAGTGCCGAACACGACCGACCGAGACCGTAACTCTTTCGGGTGACCGTCGTTGAGAGTGCGGAGACGGTTGACGCGTGAAGCAGTCGGGCGGGTGGCAGGTGCCCGGGCGTCGTCAACCGCACAGGTGACGATCAGTACCAGCCTCTGGAGGCTCAAGGTGACGCGCATCAGCTGCGGAGGGCGGCCATGACATCCGTCCTCGTCTGCGACGACTCCCCGCTTGCCCGAGAAGCGCTCCGTCGCGCCGTGGCGACCGTGCCCGGCGTCGAGCGCGTGACGACGGCGGCCAACGGCGAGGAAGTCCTCCGCCGCTGGGGCGCCGATCGTTCGGACCTCATTCTGATGGATGTACGCATGCCCGGCCTGGGCGGTGTGGAGACCGTGCGCCGGCTGCTCTCCGCCGACCCCGGCGCCCGGATCATCATGCTCACGGTGGCCGAGGACCTGGACGGCGTCGCCCTCGCGGTCGCCGCCGGGGCGCGCGGCTACCTCCACAAGGACGCCTCGCGCGCCGAGCTGCGCGCCACGGTGACCCAGGCCCTGGCCGACCCGACCTGGCGGCTCGCCCCCCGCCGGCTGCGCTCGGCCGAGATGGGCGCCGCGCCCACGCTCACCGCGCGGGAGATCCAGGTGCTGGAGGGCATGAGTCACGGCCGCTCCAACGCCGAGATCGGCCGGGAGCTCTTCCTCTCCGAGGACACCGTCAAGACCCACGCCCGGAGGCTCTTCAAGAAGCTGGGCGCCTCGGACCGTGCGCACGCGGTGGCGCTCGGCTTCCGCTGGGGTCTGGTCCGCTAGGAGGGCCGTGGCGCGGGGCGCCGTGCGGTCGCGGTACGCGTCACTCGGACAGGTGGTGCGCACCGCGGCCCCGTGTCGCGGGGTGCGCCCCCGCGGGCCCCGGCGGCCCTGGTCGCGGGTGCGCGGCCGGGCGGCCGCCGGCGCGCGATCACCCCTGCGATCGCCCCGGTGACGGGCGTCCGACTCCGAAAGCCCGAGGGATGCCGCATGCTTGGAGTGTGACTCCTCCCCGGCGGAGGCCGAGGTTTCTCACTCGGCCGGACGAGACCTCATGACGGACAGGCCCTGCCCGGTGCCGCGCGGCACGGGCACAAGCTATCGGTGGAGTCGTGGGCGCGGGGCGGGTATACCCGGAAGGGGGCGACGCGAGACGTGAGTGCGAGGACACCGACGCGTAACGGTTCGACGCACAACTATGAAGGCGATGCCGTGGATGGCTTGACGCCAAGGCACCATGGACCGATGCGCGACGACGAGACCCCGGAGCCCCCCGCGGCCGCAGGTCCGGGGGAGATCGGCGCCCTCGTCAGCCGCGCGGTCGAGGGCGACCGCCGGGCCACTCACGACCTGCTCGCCCTGGTGCACCCGCTCGCCCTGCGCTACTGCCGCACCCGGCTGTCGCGGCTCCCGGGCGACGCCCGGCACTTCGTGGACGACCTCGCCCAGGAGGTCTGCCTCGCGGTGCTGTGCGCCCTGCCGCGCTACCGCGACACCGGGCGCCCCTTCGAGGCCTTCGTCGTGGCCATCGCCGCGCACAAGGTCGCCGACCTCCAGCGCGCCGCCATGCGGCACCCGGGCAGCACGGCCGTGCCCTCCGACGAGATGCCCGAGCAGCCCGACGACTCGCTCGGCCCCGAGGAACGGGCGCTGCTCAGCAGCGACGCCGAGTGGGCCAAGAAGCTGCTCGCCAACCTCCCGGAGAACCAGCGCGAGCTGGTCCTGCTCCGGGTCGCGGTCGGGCTGACGGCGGAGGAGACCGGGCAGATGCTGGGGATGTCCCCGGGTGCCGTCCGGGTCGCCCAGCACCGCGCGCTCAGCAGGCTCCGCGCGCTCGCGGAGCAGTGAGGGAGCGGCGAAAACGGCCGCGAGAAGCCCGCGCGGGCGGAAATCGTAGGAATCTCCAAGTGATGCGGGACTCAGTCGTCGTGGAATGGGACACGCGTGACGGCCGTTAGCATGGGAGTCCTCGCTGGGGCAAGACCATTTGGGAAGGTGTCATGACGGACAACGCCGACGGAATGCCCGGGAAATTCGCGATGCTCGGTCTGACATACGACGACGTCCTGCTGCTGCCGGGCGCCTCGGAGGTCCTGCCGAACGCGGTGGACACCAGCTCCCGGGTCTCGCGGAACGTACGGGTCAACATCCCGCTGCTGTCCGCCGCCATGGACAAGGTCACCGAGGCGCGGATGGCCATCGCCATGGCCCGCCAGGGCGGCGCGGGCGTGCTGCACCGCAACCTGTCCATCGAGGACCAGGCCAACCAGGTCGACCTCGTCAAGCGCTCCGAGTCCGGCATGGTCTCGGACCCGATCACGGTCCGCCCGGACGCCACGCTGGCCGAGGCGGACGCCCTGTGCGCCAAGTTCCGGATCAGCGGCGTGCCGGTCACCGACCCGGCGGGCAAGCTGCTGGGCATCGTCACCAACCGTGACATGGCCTTCGAGATGGACCGCAGCCGCGCGGTCCGCGAGGTCATGACCCCGATGCCGCTGGTCACGGGCAAGGTGGGCATCTCCGGCGACGACGCCATCGAGCTGCTGCGCCGCCACAAGATCGAGAAGCTGCCGCTGGTGGACGACGCCGGTGTGCTCAAGGGCCTCATCACGGTCAAGGACTTCGTCAAGGCCGAGAAGTACCCGAACGCCGCCAAGGACTCCGAGGGCCGCCTGGTCGTCGGTGCCGCGGTCGGCGTCGGCGGCGAGGCCTTCGAGCGGGCCCAGGCGCTGGTCGAGGCCGGTGCCGACTTCCTCGTCGTGGACAGCGCCCACGGCCACAGCCGCGGCATCCTCGACATGATCGCCAAGATCAAGTCCAACATCAGCGTCGACGTCGTCGGCGGCAACGTCGCCACCCGCGACGGCGCCCAGGCGCTGATCGACGCCGGCGTGGACGGCGTCAAGGTCGGCGTCGGCCCCGGCTCGATCTGCACCACCCGTGTGGTCGCCGGCATCGGCGTCCCGCAGGTCACCGCCATCTACGAGGCCGCCCAGGCCTGCCACGCCGCGGGCGTCCCGCTGATCGGCGACGGCGGCCTGCAGTACTCGGGCGACATCGCCAAGGCGATCGCGGCCGGTGCCGACACGGTGATGCTCGGCTCGCTGCTCGCGGGCTGCGAGGAGTCGCCGGGCGAGATGGTCTTCATCAACGGCAAGCAGTTCAAGTCCTACCGCGGCATGGGCTCGCTGGGCGCCATGCAGTCCCGCGGCCAGGCGCGGTCCTTCTCCAAGGACCGTTACTTCCAGGACAACGTCCTCTCCGAGGACAAGCTGGTCCCCGAGGGCATCGAGGGCCAGGTCCCCTACCGCGGCCCGCTGGCCTCGGTGGCCCACCAGCTCATCGGCGGCCTGCGCGCCTCCATGGGCTACGTCGGCTCGGCGGACATCCAGGAGCTCAAGGACAAGGGCCGCTTCGTGCGGATCACGTCCGCGGGCCTCAAGGAGAGCCACCCGCACGACATCCAGATGACGGTTGAAGCCCCGAACTACTCCCGCCGGTAGTAGTAGGAGCTTCGCACAGCGCCCCCGGAGCCCGCAGCCGCCAGGCCGCGGGCTCCGCCGCGTCGGGGATACTGGTATGCGGCAGACGGAGCGCCAAGGAAAGTGAAAGGCCACAGACGTGACTGAGATCGAGATCGGGCGCGGCAAGCGCGGCCGGAGGGCGTACGCGTTCGACGACATCGCTGTCGTCCCGAGTCGCCGTACCCGCGACCCCAAGGAGGTCTCGATCGCCTGGCAGATCGATGCCTACCGCTTCGAGCTGCCGTTCCTGGCCGCCCCCATGGACTCGGTCGTCTCGCCCGAGACCGCGATCCGCATCGGTGAGCTGGGCGGCCTCGGCGTGCTGAACCTCGAGGGTCTGTGGACCCGCTACGAGGACCCGGAGCCGCTGCTCGCCGAGATCGCCGAGCTGGACGAGACCGCCGCGACCAAGCGTCTCCAGGAGATCTACGCCGAGCCGATCAAGGAAGAGCTGATCGGGCAGCGCATCAAGGAGGTCCGCGACTCCGGTGTCGTGACCGCCGCCGCGCTCTCCCCGCAGCGCACCGCGCAGTTCTCCAAGGCCGTCGTCGACGCCGGTGTGGACATCTTCGTCATCCGCGGCACGACGGTCTCCGCCGAGCACGTCTCCGGCGCCGCCGAGCCGCTGAACCTGAAGCAGTTCATCTACGAGCTCGACGTCCCGGTGATCGTCGGCGGCTGCGCCACGTACACCGCCGCCCTGCACCTGATGCGCACGGGCGCGGCCGGTGTCCTCGTCGGCTTCGGCGGCGGCGCCGCGCACACCACCCGTAACGTCCTGGGCATCCAGGTCCCGATGGCCACCGCCGTGGCCGACGTGGCCGCCGCCCGCCGGGACTACATGGACGAGTCCGGCGGCCGCTACGTCCACGTCATCGCCGACGGCGGCGTGGGCTGGTCGGGCGACCTGCCGAAGGCCATCGCCTGCGGTGCCGACGCCGTGATGATGGGCTCCCCGCTCGCCCGCGCCACCGACGCGCCGGGCCGGGGCTTCCACTGGGGCATGGAGGCCGTCCACGAGGACGTGCCGCGCGGCAAGCGCATGAACCTGGGCACGGTCGGCTCCACCGAGGAGATCCTCACCGGTCCCTCGCACACCCCGGACGGTTCGATGAACATGTTCGGCGCCCTGCGTCGTGCCATGGCCACCACCGGCTACAGCGACCTCAAGGAGTTCCAGCGCGTCGAGGTGACGGTCGCTCCGTCGCAGCACGACAAGCGCTGAGCCCCGGTCGACAGGGCCCGGACCTCCACGGAGGTCCGGGCCCTTCGCCATGTCCGGACCCCGCCGTCAGCTCCGCATAAAGATTCGATCGTAGGGAATACTGGCGACTTATGGCGCAAAGCAAGTCGTTCAGCGGCAGGGACATGGGCATCGACCTCGGCACCGCGAACACGCTGGTGTACGTACGGGGGAAGGGAGTGGTGCTCAACGAACCCTCGGTCGTCGCCGTCAACGCCGAGGACGGCAGCGTGCTCTCGGTCGGTTCGGAGGCCAAGGAGACCATCGGCCGCACCCCTTCCAACATCGTGGCCATCCGCCCGCTGCGGGACGGCGTCATAGCCGACTTCGAGGTCGCCGAGCGGATGCTCCGGCACTTCATCAAGAAGGTGATGGGCAACCGCTTCCTCTCGCGCCCGCGCGTCGTGGTGTGCGTGCCGTCCGGCATCACCGGCGTCGAGCGACGGGCCGTCATCGAGGCCGCTTCGCGGGCCGGCGCCCGGCAGGTGCACCTGGTCGAGGAGCCGATGGCGGCGGCGATCGGCGCGGGCCTGCCGGTCAGCGAGCCCACCGGCTGCATGGTCGTCGACATCGGCGGCGGCACCACCGAGGTGGCCGTGATCTCCCTGGGCGGCATCGTCACCGCGCGCTCGGTGCGGACGGCCGGCGACGCGATGGACACGGCGATCATGTCGTACATCAAGAAGGAGTACGCCCTCGCGATCGGCGAGCGGACGGCCGAAGAGATCAAGATGACCATCGGCTCGGCCTCGCCCGTCGCCTACCAGGGCGTCGTCGAGGAGACCGCGGCGGACTCCGAGGTGACCCAGGGCCTGCGCCCCGGCGACCGGCTGACCGTGCGCGGCCGCGACCAGGTCAGCGGACTGCCCAAGACGCTGGAGCTGACGGCCGACGAGATCCGGCACGCGCTGACCGAGCCGGTGGACGCGATCGTCATGGCGGTGCGCCAGACCCTCGACGAGACCCCGCCGGAGCTGTCCGGCGACATCATGGACCGGGGCATCGTCCTCACCGGCGGCGGCGCGCTGCTGCGCGGCCTGGACGTCCGGCTGAGCCGGGAGCTGGACATCCCGGTGATCGTCGCCGACGACCCCCTCGACTGCGTGGCGGTCGGCACCGGCCGCTGCGTGGAGAACTTCTCCGCGCTGCGCACGGTTCTGGACGCGCAGCCGCGCATGCTGGGACGTCTGTAGGCGCTCGCGGACGGTCGGGTGGGTGAACGGGTCAGAGCCGGTGGGCCGCGCCGGCCGGGCTCGCCCCTCGGGTGTCCAGCAGGAGCTGGGCCTTGACCGTGAGCCCCTGGAGGTCGTACGAGCTGTGGTGCTGGAGAAGCACCGTCAGGTCGGCGGCCGCGGCGGCCTCCTGGGGGCAGTCGGCGCGGGGCACCGGCTTGCCCAGCACGCGCCACTGCGCCACGTGGGGGTCGTGGTAGCTGAGCTGGGCGCCCATCTCCATCAGCCGGGAGGCGATCTCCCGGGCGGGTGAGCCCTCCTGGTCGCCGACGTCGGCCTTGTAGCCGACGCCCAGGAGCAGGACGCGGGCGCCGCGGGCCGATTTGCCGTGCTCGTTGAGCAGCGTGGCGCAGCGCTGGATGACGTAGCGCGGCATGCGGCCGTTGACCTCCTGCGCCAGCTCCACCATGCGCAGCGGATAGCCGAGGCTGCGGCCCTTGTAGGAGATGTAGTTGGGGTCGATGGGCACGCCGTGGCCGCCGACGCCCGGTCCGGGGCGGAAGGCCTGGAAGCCGAACGGCTTGGTCTCGGCGCAGCGGACGACGTCCCACAGGTCGACGCCGATGTCGTGGCAGAAGACCGCCATCTCGTTGGCCAGCGCGATGTTGACGTGCCGGTAGTTGGTCTCCAGCACCTTGACGGCCTCGGCCTCCCGGGGGCCGCGGGCGCGGACGACGCGCTCGCAGACGCGTCCGTAGAAGGCGGCGGCCGCCTCCGTGCAGGCCGGGGTGAGGCCGCCGATGACCTTGGGGGTGTTGGCGAAGCCGTAGTGGCGGTTGCCGGGGTCGAGGCGGCTGGGCGAGTAGGCGAGGTGGAAGTCCCGCCCGGCGCGCAGCCCGGAGCCGGCCTCCAGGATGGGGCGCAGGTGGTCCTCGGTGGTGCCGGGGTGGACGGCCGATTCCAGGAGCACGGTCATGCGCGGGCGCAGCCGGGCCGCGAGGGCGTGGGCCGCCTCGTCGAGGGCGCTCAGGTCCAGTGCGCGGTCGTCGCCGAGCCGGGTGGGGGAGCAGAGCACGGCCGTGCGCACCTTGCCGAGCTCGGCGTCCTCGGTCGTGGGGCGGAAGCCGGCGGAGAGCATGCGGCGGATACCGGCGGCGGTCAGGGACCTGTCGTAGACCTCGGCGGGGACGCGGCCGGCCCGGAGTTCGGCGACGGTGCGGGGGTCGGTGTCGTAGCCGACGGTGGCGATGCCGGCGGCGGTGGCGGCCTGGGCGAGGGGCAGGCCGAGGAAGCCGAGACCGATGACGGCGAGATCTGCGGGCATGGGGGGATGCGGTCCTTCCCGGAGGGGATTACCGGCGGGTTTCCGGCGGGGTAGGCCGTTACATCAGGTTAGGCGGATATATGACTGTTCTCCGGTATTGCGGCGGGAGAGTCGGTGCCGTGCCGCCTCGGTGACGGCGGGGGCGTGGGAGGGGGCGCGGAGGCGCTCGGAGGGTGGCGCCCCGGATTCGGCGCGGCCCGTGCGCCGGATCTGGGGCAGCATCGAAGGAGGACGGGTGTCCGCCCGGCGCGCCGGGGGCGCGACGGGAGGCGCGCGGCAGCGGCAGTGCACGGGTCACCGGCAACGACGGCCAGAGCGGTCAGGCGGGAGGCAATGGTGAGGACGGCGACACTCGGTCCGGCCGAGCGCGGCGAGGCGCTCGCCCGGATGGCGGATCGGGAACTGGACATCCTGGTGGTCGGTGCCGGAGTCGTCGGCGCCGGCACCGCGCTGGACGCGGCCACGCGCGGGCTCGTCACCGGCCTCGTCGAGGCGCGGGACTGGGCCGCGGGCACCTCCAGCCGTTCCAGCAAGCTCATCCACGGCGGTCTGCGCTATCTGGAGATGCTGGACTTCGCCCTGGTCCGCGAGGCGCTCAAGGAACGCGGCCTGCTGCTGCAACGGCTGGCGCCGCACCTGGTGAAGCCCGTGCCGTTCCTCTACCCCCTCCAGCACCGGGGCTGGGAGCGGTTCTACGCCGGGGCGGGCGTGGCCCTCTACGACGCGATGTCCCTCTCCTCCGGGCACGGCCGCGGCCTGCCCGCGCACCGTCACCTCACCCGCCACAAGGCCCTGCGCGTCGCGCCCTGCCTGCGCAAGGACGCGCTGGTCGGCGCCCTCCAGTACTACGACGCTCAGATGGACGACGCGCGCTACGTGACCACCCTCGTGCGCACCGCCGCCGCGTACGGCGCCGACGTCGCCAACCGGGCGCGGGTCACGGGCTTCCTGCGCGAGGGCGAGCGCGTGGTCGGGGCGCGGGTGCGGGACCTGGAGCAGGGCGGCGAGTTCGAGGTGCGGGCCCGTCAGGTCGTCAACGCGACCGGCGTGTGGACGGACGACACCCAGCAGCTCATCGCCGAGCGCGGGCAGTTCCACGTCCGGGCCTCCAAGGGCATCCACCTGGTCGTGCCCAAGGACCGCATCCACTCCACCACCGGGCTGATCCTGCGGACCGAGAAGAGCGTGCTCTTCGTGATCCCCTGGGGCCGGCA
The DNA here is from genome assembly GCF_056434285.1 of Streptomyces sp. NPDC044063. NCBI lineage: Bacteria > Bacillati > Actinomycetota > Actinomycetes > Kitasatosporales > Streptomycetaceae > Streptomyces > Streptomyces sp. NPDC044063. The sequence goes on along the minus strand of NZ_JBWKFM010000044.1, from coordinate 27,670 downwards.
CTGGATCATCGGCACCACGGACACCGACTGGGACCTGGACAAGGCCCACCCGGCTGCCTCCAGCGCCGACATCGACTATCTCCTCGAACACGTGAACTCCGTGCTGGCGGTGCCCCTGACGCGTGACGACGTGCAGGGCGTCTACGCCGGGCTGCGCCCGCTGCTGGCCGGCGAGTCGGACGCCACCAGCAAGCTCTCGCGCGAGCACACCGTGGCGCACCCGGTGCCGGGCCTGGTGGTCGTGGCGGGCGGCAAGTACACGACGTACCGGGTGATGGCGAAGGACGCCGTGGACGAGGCGGTGCACGGCCTCGCCCAGCGGGTGGCGGACTGCGTCACGGAGGACGTGCCGCTGGTGGGCGCCGAGGGCTACCGCGCGCTGTGGAACGGCCGCGCCCAGCTGGCCCGGCGCACGGGCCTGCACGTGGCCCGCGTCGAGCACCTGCTCAACCGCTACGGCTCGATGGTGGACGAGGTGCTCTCCTACGTCCTGGCCGACCCGGCGCTGGGCGAACCGCTGGCCTGGGCCGACGACTACCTCCGGGCCGAGGTCGTCTACGCCGCCTCGCACGAGGGGGCGCGCCACCTGGACGACGTCCTCACCCGGCGGACCCGGATCTCGATCGAGACCTTCGACCGGGGGACGCGCAGCGCGCGGGAGGTCGCCGAGCTCATCGCGCCCGTGCTGGGCTGGGACGCGGCGCAGGTCGACAAGGAGGTCGAGCACTACGAGAAGCGCGTGGAGGCGGAGCGCGAGTCGCAGCTCCAGCCCGACGACCTGACGGCGGACGCGGCCCGGCTGGGCGCCCCGGAGATCCAGCCGATCTGAGGGGTCGTGGTGCGTCGTACGCGGCCGGTCAGCCCTTCCCGCTCCCGTCCGGCTTCTCGTGCCCCTCCGGCTTCTCGTGCTGCTCTGGTTTCTCGTGCCCGTCCGGCTGCTCGTGCCCGTCCGGGCAGAAGGCCGCGCGCAGCAGCCGGGCCTCGGCCGCGCGCGGGGCGGGCGCGTCGCTGTTGAGGCGGTAGCTGACCACGCGCCGGCCGTCGGGCGTGGCCAGCGTCTGCACGTAGGAGCCGCTGATCTCGCCGTTGTGGCCCCACACCGTCAGGCGGCACGGCAGCCGGACGGGGAACACGCCCAGGCCGTACCGGCCGCCGGACGCGCTGGTGTCCAGCATCTCCGCGCGCTGGGCCGGGGGCAGCAGCCGCCCGGAGAGCAGAGCGGCGAAGAGGTGGTTGAGGTCGGGCAGTGTGGAGACCAGCTCGCCGGCCGCGCCCGCGGCGGACGGGTTGAGGTCCGTGACGTCGGCGAGGGGACCGATGACGGTGATGGCGGCCGGGGCGAGGGCGGGAGCGGGGGTCGTGGGTCCGGGGGCCGTGGGTCCGGGAGTCGTGGGTCCGGGGGCTGACGGGCCGTACGCGCGGCTGTACGCCCTGCCGTGCGGTGCCGGGAGCGTGGACCGGACGCCCGGGAAGCTGGTGCCCGTCAGGCCCAGGGGGACGATGACGCGCCGCCGGGCCTCCGCGGCGTACGGGTGGCCGGTGACCTGACGGATGACCATGCCGAGCAGGAGGTAGCCGGTGTTGGAGTAGCGGTAGCGGGCTCCGGGCGGCGCGTACGGCCGGTGGGCGAGGGCCGTGCCCAGCAGCGCCTCGGCGGTGTGGGACTCGTAGCGGTGGGCGGCGAAGCCGGGGCCGAAGAAGCGCCGGGAGAAGTCGCGGTCGTCGGTGTAGGAGAAGAGGCCGCTGGTGTGCCCCAGTAGTTGGCGGACCGTGACCGGGCGGTCGTGCGGGCCGCCTCGGAGGGCCGCGGCGGCCGGTGCCGGCAGGTGGTCGGCGGCGGGATCGTCCAGCCCGAGCCGGTGTTCGGCCACCAGCTGGAGGACGACGGTGGCGACGACCGTCTTGGTGATGCTGCCGGCGCGGAAGCGGTCCGAGGGGCGGATGGGGCGTCCGGTACGGACGTCCGCGACGCCCGCCGTAGCGAACCGGACCGTCCCGTGAGCGTCTTGTGACAGCTCTGCCGCGCCGGGAACCGTACGCTCCGAAACCAGGTCCTCTACAGGGGAGCGGGTGACGACGCCACTGCCTCCCGACGTCACCGAAACCGCCACGGCGCAGGTCAGCGCGGCCATGGTCGCCGTGAGGCGCGGGAAGGCGGCACGCGTCGGCATGCGCTCATCATCCATGGCCTCTCGGACCCTGGCCTTCCGCCGGTCCGTGGATGAGGGACAATGGTCGCTCTGCCAGGGTCGGTTGGTCGCAGAGCTGATTGCCAGAGGGGACGCATGTCGGAGGCGGAGCAGACGCAGGGGACGGCAGGGCGCCTCCTTGCCGGGCGATACCGCCTCGGGGACGTCCTCGGGCGCGGTGGCATGGGCACGGTCTGGCGTGCGACGGACGAGACGCTGGGCCGCGTGGTCGCGGTGAAGGAGCTGCGCTTCCCGGCCAACATCGACGAGGACGAGAAGCGCCGTCTCATCACGCGCACGCTGCGCGAGGCGAAGGCCATCGCCCGTATCCGCAGCGCCGGTGCCGTCACGGTCTACGACGTCGTCCACGAGGACGACCGCCCGTGGATCGTCATGGAGCTCATCGAGGGCCGCTCCCTCGCCGACGTCATCCGCGAGGACGGGCCACTCAAATGGCGCAGAGCCGCCGAGGTCGGTCTCGCCGTCCTCGACGTGCTGCGCGCCGCGCACCGCGAGGGCATCCTGCACCGCGACGTGAAGCCGTCCAACGTCCTCATCGCGGACGACGGCCGCGTCGTCCTCACGGACTTCGGCATCGCGCAGGTCGAGGGCGATCCGTCGGTCACCTCCACGGGCATGCTCGTCGGCGCCCCCTCGTACATATCCCCCGAACGGGCCCGTGGTCAGAAGCCCGGTCCGCCGGCCGACCTGTGGTCCCTGGGCGGTCTGCTCTACGCCGCCGTGGAGGGCGTCCCGCCCTACGACAAGGGGTCGGCCATAGCGACCCTCACGGCCGTCATGACCGAGCCCCTCGGGCCGCCGCGCAACGCCGGCCCGCTGGCCGAGGTGATGTACGGGCTGCTCGCCAAGGACCCGCAGAAGCGGCTCGACGAGGCCGGCGCGCGGGCCCTGATGACCGACGCCGTCAACGCCCCGGACGAGCGCCTTCCGCAGCCGCCCGAGCCGGCGACGCCGGATCTGGACGCCACCCAGGCGATCGCCGTGCCGGTCATACCGGAGAAGCCCTCCCCGTCGGCGCGGTCGTCGTTCAGCGCGTCGTCCTCAAGGTCCTCGGCGGCCCCGTCGTCCGGCCGGTCGTCCTCGTCGCTCTCCGCCCGGGGCCCGCGCGCGGGTGACGCGGCCACGGAGCGGACGCGCGGCGCCTTCCGCCCGCTGCGGGACGACACCCCCGCGAGCTCCTCCGTCACGGCCGAGCCGGAGGGCGCGGGACAGCCCGTGCGCCTGCGGGTGGGCAGTGTGGCCGCCAGTGCGCGCGGCGCCCGGGGCGGCAGGGTCACCACCTACGGCCGCCCGTCCGTCACCGACATCGTGCCGCGCCGCGTCCTGCTCGCGGCCGTGGTCGTCGTCGTGCTGGCCGTCATCGGCACCGTGCTCGCCCTCACCCTGAGCGGCGACGACAAGGGCGACGACGGCAAGGGCCGCTCGACCACCCCGCACAAGAAGGCCTCGGTCTCCGTCGTGGTGCCCGTGACCCCCGTGGCGCACGCCGTTCCGCACGCCTTTCCGCGCGCGAACTAAGCCCGGGGTCACCGCGAGCCGGACCGGCACCCGCCGGGAGCCGGCGGCCGAGGCATACCCGTCGCCGGGCCGGGGGACGTACTGAGCCGTACGGGCCCGAAGGGGCGGGTTCGGCACGTATCGTGAATCCTCGGGGACCGTACGCAGCCGCAATAAGCAGCGGAACGACCGGCTTTGACGGTCTTTCGGGGCATGGTGGTGGATCGCACGTTTGCGTGGATCGCGCGATTGGGGAGGCGTCGTGGACGACTATGCGGGCCGGGTGCTCGCCGACCGCTACCGTCTGCCGTTGCCACCGTCCGAGGCGTTCGAGCTCGCCGAGACCCGGGCCTTCGACACCTTCAGCGGCCAGGAGGTGCTGGTCCGGCAGATCCCGCTGCCGGAGGTCGCCGGCGCCGGGGCCGCCGGCGGCGCGGAGCGGCCCGGCGCGCGGCGGGCCGGCGACGACCCGTCGGTGAGCCGCGCGCTGGCGGCCGCGACCGCCGCCGCGCAGATCCCCGACCACCCGAGGCTCGACCAGGTCTTCCACGTCTTCGCCGAGGCGGGCAGCCTCTGGATCGTCAGCGAACTCGTCTCCGCCCGCCCGCTCGCCGCGCTCCTCGCCGAGCGCACGCTCTCGCCGCACCGCGCGGCCGAGGTGGCCGCCGACGTCCTGGCCGCGCTGCGCGCCCTCCACGCCCAGGGCTGGACCCACCGCAACATCACCGCGCGCACGGTCCTCATCTGCGACGACGGCCGCGCCATCCTCACCGGCCTGGCCGCCGGCGCGGCCGAGGAAGCCCTGTGCGGCTACGACCCCGTCCCCAGGCCGCGGGCGGGGCAGCGCCCGCCGTACGCCACGGGGCCGGGCGGGCCGTCCGGCGGCCCGGGCGTCGGCCCGGGCGTCGGCGGTGCCGCCGGGCAGCGCGCGGTGCCGCGTCAGGGCGGACCGGCCGGTGCGGGGCGCGGACCGGGTGGCGGACCGGGTGGTGGTGCCGCCGGTCGGGCGGCCGGTGGGGTGCCGCCACAGGGCGGGCCCGGCCAACGGGGCCCGGGAGCGGCGGGTGGCACCTTCGGTGCCGGCGGTGCCGCCGGTGTCCCCGGGAGCGAGCCCGGTGAGCCCCGCGCGCGGGCCGTGCGTTCCGGCGCCATCGCCGCCTACCACGCGGCCGCCCGTGCCGCCGCGCGCGCGGCGGCCGGGAACGGCGCCACCCCACCCACCGGGGCGTCCACCTGGGGTGGCGGCAGCGCCGCCAGCGGCCGGGCGCCCGCGCCCGGTCCCGGTACCCCCCGGCCATGGACCGCGGACGCCCTGGTGCGGGGCGCGGCGACCCCGGAACGCGCTGGAGCTTCCGCCGGGGCGGGGGCTCCCGCCGGTGCCGGGACCCCGGCCGCCGGGGCGGGGGCGCCGCCCGCTGCGGCCCCTGCCGCCCCCGCCGCGGCTTCCGTCCGTCCTCAGGGAGAGACCGGTCCCCTCGGTGCCCTCGACGCCGAGCGGGCCCGGCAGGCTCGGATGGTCGTCGTCGGGGCCGTCACCGAGCGCTGGGCGCCCGAGCAGGCCTGGCCCGTCAAGGAGAACTGGCAGCTCGCGCCCCCCGTCGGGCCCGCCGCCGACCTGTGGGCGCTCGGTGCCCTGCTGTTCCGCGTCGTGCAGGGCCACGCGCCGTTCCCCGAGGAGAGCACCGCCGAGCTCGTCCAGGTCGTCTGCGCGGAACCGCCCGCCTACGCCGAGGAGTGCGGCGCCCTGCGCCCCGTGGTCGAGTCGCTGATGCGCAAGGAACCGGGGGAGCGCCCGGAGTTCGAGGAGCTGCGCGGCTGGCTCCGCTCGCTGATCCGCTCGGCCCCGGAGCCGGACATCGGCAGCCGTACGGTCACCGTGCCGCCGCTCGGCCCGGCCGCCCCCGCCGACCTCCGCCGGCTGCCGGCGGTCCGGCGGCGCGGCGAGGTGGCCCGCCGTCGCGGGCGCGCCCCCGGTGCCGAGCCGGCGCCGGGCCACGGCCGGCACAAGCGCACGGCCGCCGCCGGGCGGGGCGCCCCCACCACGAGCCACCTCCAGGGGCAGTACGCGGCGGCCGCGCCGTCCCCGCACCGCCTGGGCCGGCTGCTGCTGGGCGCCATCCTGCTCGCCCTGATCGGGGCGGTGCTCTACGCCCTGCTGTTCATGCCTCGCGCCGAGGAGAACGCGGGCGGGGCCCCGGCGGCCGACCGTACCGGCACCACCGGCGCGCTGAGCGCCGCCGGCGACGGCCCCGGGACCGTCGGCCGGACGGCCGCCGCGACCGGCACCCAGGACGACCACGTGGACGGGGGCGGCAGCCTCGCCAAGGACGTCGCCCCACGCAAGGACCCCAAGGGGTTCACGGTGGCCGTCGCCGAGGACTGGCAGCGCCGCGGCGAGAACGAACGCGGCCAGATCGTCTACGTCGGCGGCGACTACGAGCTGGTCGTGGTGCCCGGGCGGGACAAGGTCGCGGAGTTCGGCGGCGACCCGATGGCCTACCAGCAGGACAAGGAGCCCGAGCTCGCGCCGTACCGCTCCTCGTCCTGGTCCGGCTCCTCCGGCCTGCGCCGGGGCGACGTCGGCGGCACCGCGACCGCCGAGGGGGCCTTCAACTGGAACGACGGCAGTGGCCGCCAGGTCTACGTCCGCAACGCTGCCATGATCATCGACGGGCGCTACCACCTGGTGCAGGTCCGGGGGCCCATGGACGAACAGCGCTCGGTGGACACCTTCTTCGAGCGGGCCCGCGACACGTACCGCCCGCCGAGCTGAGCGGGAGGCCCGGGGACGCCCCGGGCGGGCCGCCGCCGGCGCGCGGTCAGTGGGAGAACCGTTCGCGCAGCTCCTGCTTGCGCACCTTGCGCAGGGTGCCGTCGCGCGGCAGCTCGGCCATGAGCTCCAGCTGCTCGGGGAGCTTGTGCACCGCCAGACCGGCCTCCCGCAGATGGGCGGCCACCTCGGCCAGGGTCGGCTCCGCCACCCCCGGGGCCCGCTGGACGACCGCGCAGACGCGTTCCCCGCGCTCGGCGTCGGGCAGGCCGACGACGGCCACGTCCGCCACCGCCGGGTGGCTCAGGAGCAGCTGCTCGACCTCCTGCGCCGAGACGTTCTCGCCCTTGCGGATGATGATGTCCTTGGCGCGCCCGGTGAGCACCAGGTAGCCGTCCTCGGTGAGGTGCCCGAGGTCGCCGGTGCGGAGCCTGCCGTCAGCGTCGAAGGCCTCGGCGGTGCGCGCCGGGTCGAGGTACCCCCGGCACACGGCCTCGCCCCGCAGCCGGATCTCCCCGTCGGTCCCGGGCGGCACCGACCGGCCGTCGGGGCCGGTGACGCTGATCTCCATGCCGGCGGCCGGCCGTCCCTCCGTGCCGGCCAGCCGGTCCGGCGGGTCGCCCGGGGAGCCCATGGTGATCATCGGCGCCTCCGTCATGCCGTAGCCGTGGGCGAGGACGCAGCCCAGCTCGCGCAGCACCTGGTCGTGGAGTTCCGGCGGCCGGGGCGCACCGCCGCCCGCCATCAGCCGGAGGGTGGGGATCAGCCGGCGCCCGGGATTCCGGCGCTGCTCGCCGAGGAACATCGTGTAGAAGGCGGTGGACCCGCCGGCCACCGTCACACCATGGCGCCGGTACGCGCCGAGCGAGCCCGGCAGCGAGAAGTGCTCGACCAGGAGGGCGGGGCAGCCCACGATCAGCGCGGCCACGGTGTAGTCGGGCCCGGCCACGTGCGCGTAGGGGAAGGCCATCGAGCCGACGTCGCGGGAGGTGAGGCCGAGGGCGCCGGCCAGGCAGGCGCCGGAGGCGATGAGGCCGCGGTCGGTGTGCAGGGCACCCTTGGGCTCGGAGGTGGTGCCGGAGGTCCAGTGGACCCAGCGGACCTCGGTGCCGTCGGCGGGCGGTGGCGGCAGGGTCGCCGGGTCGGCCTCGGGCAGTGCGTCGTACGCCGTGAGCACCAGAGGGCGGACGTCCCCCGCCGCGGCGAGGCGGCGCGCCATCGCGGTGTGGTCGAAGCCGCGCCAGACCCCCGGGACCACGAAGAACTCCGCCCCGGTCGCCCGCAGGGCGTGACCGGCCTCCCGGTCGCGGCAGGCGGGGACGAGGGGGCTCTGCAGGGCGCCGAGCCGGGCCAGCGCGAAGGTGAGGACGACGGTCTCGACGCGCGTGGGCAGCTGCCAGATCACCCGGCTGCCCTGCCGCACCCCCAGGAGGTGGAGCCAGGCCGCGACCCGCTCGGCGCGGTCGCGCAGCCCGCCGAAGGTCAGGCTCCGGTCGGGCCCGGCACCCTGGAACCCGGGGGCCTCGGCGAGGGCGGGGCCGGGGTCGTCGGCCTGGATCAGGGCGACGGCGCGCGGGGTGCGGGCGGCGCGGTGCTCCAGTAGCTCCCACAGGGTGCGGGAGGCGGCCATTTCCCGATCGCTGCCGGACGGCATGGCGGACCTCCCGAGGGGCGCCGGATCACGGGACGCCGCTCGAACTGACGGGGCGTCATGTCGACCGGGAGCGTAGGGCGTCATGCCTTGCCGGTCCAGGGGGCGCGGTCTAGCCTCAGCAGAACTGACGGAGCGTCAGAGATCGGAGGGAGCCGGCCCATGGACCTGCCGCGCATCGTCAGCGTCGACGACCACGTCATCGAGCCCGCCCATCTCTTCGAGCGATGGCTGCCCGCCCGCCACCGCGACCGCGGGCCCAGGCCCCTCACCCACGGCATCGGCGAACTGCGCTACACCGGCGGTGCCTACCGCGTCACCATGGACCCCGACGGGCCGCCCACGGACTGGTGGATCTACGAGGACCTCCGCTTCCCGTACAAGCGCAACATCGCCGCCGTCGGCTTCGACCGCGACGACATGACCCTCGAGGGCATCACCCGCGCCGAGATGCGCCCCGGCTGCTGGGACCCCGTGGAGCGGCTGAAGGACATGGACCTCAACCACGTCGAGTCCTCCCTCTGCTTCCCGACCTTCCCCCGCTTCTGCGGCCAGACCTTCGCCGAGGCCCGCGACAAGGAGGTCGCCCTCGCCTGTGTCCGCGCCTACAACGACTGGATGGTCGAGGAGTGGTGCGGTGACAGCGGCGGGCGGCTCATCCCGCTGTGCATCGTCCCCCTCTGGGACGTGGACCTCGCCGTCGCCGAGGTACGGCGCAACGCGGCCCGCGGCGTCCGCGCCCTGACCTTCAGCGAACTGCCCACCCATCTGGGCCTGCCCAGCATCCACAGTGGTCACTGGGACCCGCTCTTCGCCGTCTGCCAGGACACCGGGACCGTCGTCGCCATGCACATCGGCTCGTCCTCGCAGATGCCGGCGGCCTCCCCCGACGCCCCGACCGCCGTCCAGGCGACCCTGTCCTTCAACAACGCCATGGCGTCGCTGTCCGACTACCTCTTCAGCGGCGTCCTCGTCCGCTTCCCCCGCCTCACCCTCGCCTACAGCGAGGGCCAGATGGGCTGGATCCCCTACCTCCTGGAACGGGCCGACGACGTCTGGCGGGAGCACCGTGCCTGGGGCGGTGTACGCGACCTCGTCCCCGAACCGCCCTCCACCTACTACTACCGGCAGGTCTACTGCTGCTTCTTCCGCGACCGGCACGGCATCGACTCCCTCGACGTCGTGGGCCGTGACAACGCCACCTTCGAGACCGACTACCCCCACGTCGACTCCACCTTCCCGCACACCCGCCAGGTCGCCCTCGACCATGTGCGCGGACTGGACGACGAGACCGTCCACAAAGTGATGCGCGGCAACGCCATCCGCATGCTCGGCCTGGACCCCGTCACGGGCCGCCACCCCGGCCACCGCACGCCGGGTGCGTGAGCGGTGGACCTCACCGACACCCCCGAGGAAGAGGGCTTCCGCGTCCGGCTGCGCGCCTGGCTGCGCGCGACGCTGCCCACCCTGCCCCCGCGCCCGTCCCCGGCCGACTGGCCCGCCCGGCGCGCCCACGACCGGGCCTGGCAGCGGGCGCTGTACGACGCCGGGTACGCGGGCCTGCACTGGCCCGCCGACGCGGGCGGCCGGGGCGCCACCCCGGTCCAGCACCTGATCTTCCTGGAGGAGACCGAGCGCGCCGGCGCGCCCTACGTGGGCGCCAACTTCGTGGGGCTGCTGCACGCCGGCCCCACCATCGCCGTCGAGGGCACCCCCGCCCAGCGGACCCGCTGGCTGCCGCCGATCCTGCGCGGCGACGAGATCTGGTGCCAGGGCTTCTCGGAACCCGAGGCCGGTTCCGACCTCGCCTCGCTGCGCACCCGGGCGGTCCGCGACGGGGACGCGTACATCGTCACCGGCGGCAAGACGTGGACCTCCCACGCCGAGGTCGCCGACTGGTGCGAACTGCTCGTCCGCACCGACCCGTCCGCCCCTGGCCACCGCGGGCTGTCCTGGCTCGCGATGCGCATGGACAGCCCGGGCGTCACCGTCCGCCCGCTGCGCACCCTCGCGGGATCCACGGAGTTCGCCGAGGTGTTCCTCGACGAGGTCCGCGTCCCGGCCGCCCAGCGCGTGGGCGCCGAGAACGACGGCTGGCGCGTCAGCATGGTCACCCTCTCCTTCGAGCGCGGCACCGCCTTCGCCGGGGAGGTCGTCGCCTGCCGCCGCACCCTGGCCCTGCTCGCCCGCGCAGCGCGGGAGAACGGCACCTGGGACGACGCCGTCCTGCGCCGCCGGCTCGGCCGGCTGAACGCCGAGTTCACCGCTCTGTGGCGGCTCGCCCAGTGGAACGCGAGCGAGGCCGCGCACGCGCTGCGCACCGGCGGCTCCGGAGTGCCGGGCGTGGGGGCCTCCGTCTTCAAACTGCGCTACTCCCACGCGCGCCAGGAGCTCTACGACGCGGCGGCCGAGGTGCTCGGGCCCCTGTCCCTGGACACCTCCCACACCTGGACCCTCGATCGGCTCTCGTCCCTCGCGTACACCATCGCCGCCGGGACCTCCCAGATCCAGCGGAACATCATCGCCGAGCGCGTCCTCGGTCTCCCCAAAGGGCGGTGACAGCGGTCATGGACTTCCGGCCGAGCGACGACCAACGGGCCCTGCGCGCGGGCATGCGCGCCCTCTTGGTGGCACGCTTCCCCCGCGAGGAGCTCCGCCGGGCCGCGGGGTCCGGGGGCGGGCCCGGACCGGCGCTGGACCGCGCCCTGTGGCGGGAGTTGGGGCGGACCGGGCTGTTCTCCCTGCGGCTCGCCGAGAAGGAAGGGGGCGCGGGACTCGGGCTGCCCGAGGCGGTGCTCGTCTTCGAGGAGGCGGGCCGGGCTCTGCTGCCCGGCCCCCTGGTCGCCACCCACCTCGCGGCCGGGCTGGTGGCCGGTGCCGCCGACGGCACCGCCGTGGTGACGGCGCTGGAGGAGTCCGGCGTCGTCGAGCACCTCGACTCCGCCGACGCCGTCCTGCTGCCGGGCGGCCCGACGGTCCGGGTGGCGCCCGCCGGCGAGGGGGACCCCGTCGTAGGGGCTGCCCGGCCCCTGCGGTCGGTGGACCCCACGACCCCGCTCCACCGGGTGCCGGAGGGCGAGGGGACGGCGGTGCCCCCCGGCGGCGGCGTGCTCCGTCTGCGCCTCGAAGCGGCCCTGCTGACGGCGGCTCAGCAACTGGGCAGCGCCTCCCGCACCCTGGAGTCGGCCGTCGCCCACGTCCGGAGCCGGTCCCAGTTCGGTCGGCCGATCGGTGCCTTCCAGGCGGTCCAGCACCTCTGCGCCGAGATGCTCGCACGTACGGAAATCGCACGCGGGAGCGTGTACGCCGCCGCGCTGACGGCTACACAAGGTGACGTGGCTGTGGCCAAACTGCTCGCGGATGAGGCCGCTGTCCGTAATGCCCGTGACTGTTTGCAACTACATGGGGGTGTGGGCTTCACCTGGGAGGCGGATGTCCATCTGTACCTGAAGCGGGCCTGGATCCGGCGGGCGCAGTGGTGGTCGGCGGCCGATGCCGAGGAGCGCCTGGCGGCCGGGCTCCTGGATGATCCGCGGCATCGCGCCGAAGAGGGGCCGGGTGGACGGAACGGTGCCGTGTGAGCGATGTGGGTGAATTACCCGCATCACACCCGATGAATGATCACTCTGTGTCGATATCGACTTGTGTTCTTCGTGTAACTCGTCACGGTATGGAGTCGGGCCGGCGCTCGGGTACGCTCCGTCAGGTGCGAGCGGTTCAAGGATTCAACAGCGCGGTACGGCCCGGAGCGGCGGTACCGGACGCGGGGGAGACTCCCGCTCGCCGCGTTCAAGGGCGCCGTGCGTGCCCCTGTTCGAGCCCCGGCGGCGCGCGTCGCACAGTATGCAGCACGCATACTCCTTTGCGCCGGAATATGCCCGAAGCGCTTGTTGGGGTAACTGTACGTCAACCATGCTGTCTCGCAGTTGGGTCACGTTCCGTGATCCCTTCGGGACGCGAGGCGTTGTGTCCGCCGGTTCGGATGGTGTGAGCGGTGCAGGTGCTTCAGGTGCAGATGGAGGTCGGGGCCGACCCCGCGGAAGTGGGGCGTGCTCGCAGGTGGGCGCGGTCCCGGCTGGCCGGCTCCGGCATAGGGGCGGACGAGCCGCTGGCCGAGACCCTGATCCTGCTGATCTCGGAGCTGGTCACCAACGCCGTGGTGCACACGGGGTGTCCCGCCGTGCTGAGGATGCTCCTTCCCGGGGCCGGCGGGCCCGCCGGGGTGGCTGTCGGCGCCGGCGGGACGGTCCGGGTCGAGGTGGCCGACATCAGTGCCCGCGCGCCCCGGCGGCGACGGGCGCTGGGCGACGAGACCGGCGGCAGGGGCCTGGAGTTGGTGGACGGCCTCGCCGATCGCTGGGGTTGGCACCGGGAGGGCGCGGGCAAGCGCATCTGGTGCGAGGTCGATCGCGGAGGGCCGTGCTGGGGCGGCGCTTTCGAGCCGCAACACGCCGCGACAAATCGGGCTTAGTCGACGAAGTCCAGACCAGGTGTTGACGTGAAGTGTTCACGTGATCACCCTTGGATGCAGCGATTCCGTTGTGAGGGGACGCCGAGAGGCCTGCCCTGCGGGGCATCTTGGCGAAAGCGGGTCGCGGATCCGGCGCGACAACAGGGCTCGGGCGCCGGAGCTGGGTGGCGGCGTACGGTGCCGTGCTCGGGGTGCGCATCTGTGCGCCGCCGCCCGCCCGTTCTTCAGAGAACCGCCACCGGCGCCACGGGCGTTCCCGTTCCGCCCACGAACGGCTCCGGCACCGCGGACAGCAGGAACGCGTACCGCCGCGCCTCGGCGCAGGCCAGGGAGAGTTCCTCGAGATTCCAGTTCTGCCCCTGCGGCATGCCCATCTCGACCAGGTCGAGCGCGTGTACGGGCATCCAGAGGTTCTCGATCTCCGGCGGGAAGATCTCGAAGGTCAGCGTGTCGTTGGCGACGGCGGCGACGTCCCGGGCATGGAACCACTCCGGCGTGCGGACGGAGAGGCCGGGTGAGGGGTAGGCGTACGCGTCCCGGTCGCCCGCCAGGTAGAGCTGGATCTGGCCGGTCCGCACCAGCACGATGTCGCCGGACCGGACGGTGACGCCGGCCAACTCCTCGGCCGCCTCCAGGTCCTCGGGCGTGACGGCGTGGTCCCCGGCGAGCCGCTCCGTGCCCCGGGCGCGCGCGACGTCCAGCAGGACGCCGCGGGAGACGACGGGTCCCGCCTTCTCGACGCCGTGGAACGCGGCGCCGCCCTGGGCGGTGACCGAGTCCGCCGGGCGGCCGTTGTAGAGCCGGCCGCCGTGCGAGACGTGGGCGAGGCCGTCCCAGTGGGTGCCCGCCTGAAGGCCCATGGTCACCACGTCGTCGCTGGTGGCGACCGTGTCCAGACCGAAGAACTCCGCGTTGATGGCCACCATGGTGTGCAGCGGGTTGACCCTGCCGGGGATCACCCCGGTCTGCACGCCGTCCTGCCGCAGGGGCAGGGCCAGCGGTACGCGCCGTCCGCTGACGACGGTCGCCACGGCCTGGCGCACGACCGCGTCGGTGATGAGGTTGAGGGTGCCGATCTCGTCGTCGTCCCCCCATCGGCCCCAGTTGTTCAGCCGCTTGGCCAGCTCGTGGAACTCGGCAGGCAGTGCCATGGCTTCCCTCCCGCAGTCGTGACGCGCATGCCGTGGTCGTGGCGCGTCCGCCGTTTCCCGCTCGCCCGGGTCTTGTGCTCGTGGGCGCCCTGCTCAAAAATCTAACGGTCCGTCAGATAGTGCGGGAAGGGGCAGCGCCATGGGGAGCTTCCTGGCCGGCAAGGTGGTCGCCGTCACCGGAGCGGGCCGCGGCATCGGCCGGGCGGTCGCCCTGGCCTGCGCCGCCGAAGGCGCCCGTGTCGTGGTCAACGACTACGGGGTGTCCCTCACGGGCGGTGACCCGGCCGGCGAGGTCGCCCGGGCGGTGGCCGAGGAGATCGCGGCGGCCGGGGGCGAGGCCGTCGCCGTCGCGGACGACGTCTCCACCATGGCGGGTGGACAGCGGATCGTCGACACGGCCCTGGCCCGGTACGGGCGCATCGACGGCGCCGTGTGCGTCGCGGGCATCCTGCGCGAACGCATGATCTTCAATATGACCGAGGAGGAGTGGGACCCGGTCGTCGCCACCCATCTCAAGGGCACCTTCACCGTCTTCCGCGCCGCCTCCGCCGTGATGCGCCGACAGCGCACCGGCGCCCTCATCGGCTTCACCAGCGGCAACCACCAGGGCAGCGTGTCCCAGGCCAACTACGCCGCCGCCAAGGGCGGGATCATCTCCCTCGTGCGCAGTGCCGCCCTGGGTCTGCACAAGTACGGGGTGACGGCCAACTGCGTGGCCCCCGTGGCGCGTACCCGCATGTCCGCCGGCGTCCCCATGGAGCTCAAGGAGATCGGCGAACCGGAGGACGTGGCGCCCCTTGTCGTCTATCTGCTGAGCGACCGGGCCCGCCACGAACGGATCACCGGGCAGGTCTACACCGTGGCCGGACCGAAGATCGCCGTCTGGGCCCAGCCCCGCGAACTGCGCGCCGCCTACGCCGAGGGGTCCTGGACCCCCGAGCGCATCGCCGACGTCCTCCCGGGAACGGTCGGCACCGACCCGATGCCCTTGCTGGACCGGCTGGAGGAGATGGCCGCCGCGGCCTCCGCCAAGGAACGCCCGAACACCTGAGACCGCCACGGCGTGCGAAGGAGTGGGGAGATGGACTTCGCGTTCGGACCGCGGGACGAGGCGTTCCGCCGGGAGGCACGCGCCTGGCTGGCCGAGCGCCTCCCCGGCGACCCGCCTCGTGTCCCCGGGCGCGCCTGGGAACGCGAGCTGGGGAGCGGCGGCTGGATCGGCCTCGGCTGGGACACCTCCCACGGCACCTACGGGAACCGGACCGCGAATCTGAGCGGGCAGGTCGTCTGGGCCGAGGAGTACGCCCGCGCCGGGGCGCCCGTCCGCCTCGGCCACCTCGGCGAGAACCTGCTCGCCCCCACCCTCCTCGCCCATGGCGACGCCGCCCAGCGCGCCCGCTTCCTGCCCGCCGTCGCCCGGGGTGAGGAACTCTGGTGCCAGGGCTACAGCGAACCCGGCGCCGGATCCGACCTCGCCGCCGTACGGACCGTCGCCGTGCGCGCCGACGGTGGCGCCGCCTACCGGGTCAGCGGGCAGAAGATCTGGACCTCGCATGCACATGAGGCAGACTGGTGCTTCGTCCTGGCGCGCACCACCGAGGGGTCCCGTCGCCACCACGGCCTCTCCCTGCTGCTCGTGCCGATGGACCAGCCCGGCCGCGTCGAGGTCCGCCCGATCCGCCAGCTGTCCGGGGCGTCCGACTTCGACGAGGTGTTCTTCGACGGCGCCGAGGCCCGGGCAGAGCACCTCGTCGGCGGCGAGGGCAACGGCTGGCGAGTGGCGCTGAGCCTCCTCGCCCGCGAGCGCGGCGTCTCCACCCTCGCCCAGCAGATCGGCTTCGCCGCCGAACTGGAGCGGGTGATCCGGCTCGCCGTACGGACCGGTGCCGCAGAGGAGCCGGCGGTACGGGACCGGCTCGTACGGCAGTGGGCCGACTTGCAGACCATGCGCTGGCACGCCCTGCGGACCCTCGGGTCCGGCGGCGACCCGGGGGCACCCAATGTGGCCAAGCTGCTGTGGGGCGGCTGGCACCGGCGGCTCGGCGAACTGGCGATGCGGGTGCGCGGCGCGGACGCCGTCCTGGGACCGGACGACTGGCACCCCGGCGAGCCCTACCGGCTGGACGCCCTGCAACGCCTGTTCCTCTTCAGCCGGGCCGACACCATCTACGGCGGCTCGGACGAGATCCAGCGCGACATCATCGCCGAGCGCGTACTCGGCCTGCCGAAGGAGCCCCGGCCATGACGCACGGATCGGCGCACGGACCGGAGTACGGATCGGCGTACGGACGGGCGTACGGGCACTGGATCGCCGGCGCCTGGCGTGCGCCGGAGAAAGGGCACTATCCAGTTGTCAATCCGGCGACCGAAGAGGTCGTCGGGGAGGCCCCGGAGGCGACTTCCGCCGAAGTCGCCGCCGCCGTGACCGCCGCGCGGGCCGCGTGGAGCGGCTGGTCCCGTACGGACCCGCGCGAGCGCGCGGCCGTACTGGACCGGATCGCCGATCTGTTGTCGGAACGGTTGCCGGATCTCCTTCCTCTTCTCCAGGCCGAGACGGGCGCCACCCGCCGCGTCGCCACCACCCTGCAGACGGCCCCGGCCGCGCACCGCTTCCGGCGCTACGCGCGCGGCGCGCTGGAGCCGGACGTCCTCCCGCTCGCACCGAGGCCCGTGCCGTCCGGTCCGCTCGCGCCCGGCGCCCTGCTGAACGCCGCCGCGGTCCGGCGGCCGGTGGGTGTCGTCGGCTGCATCACCTCCTACAACTTCCCTGTCGTCAATCTCGCGGGCAAGGTGGCCCCCGCGCTGGCCATGGGGAACACCGTCGTGGCCAAGCCGGCCCCGCAGGACCCGCTCTGCTGCCTCGAACTGGGGCCCCTCTTCCGGGAGGCCGGCCTCCCGGACGGGGTCTTCAACGTCGTCACCGGCTCGGGCCCGGAGGCCGGCGAGGCGCTCGTCGCCCACCCCGGCGTGGACATGATCAGCTTCACCGGGTCCACCACGGTGGGAAGGCGGATCGCCGAATCAGCGGGGAGGTCGATGAAGCGCACCCTGATGGAACTGGGCGGCAAGGGCGCGGCCATCGTCCTGGGGGACGCCGACGAGTCCGTTCTCGCGTCGGCGATCGGGGCGATCGGTTCGGTCTGGTCCTTCCACAGCGGGCAGGTCTGCACGGCACCGACCCGGGCGCTCGTCCATCGATCGCTGTACGAGCGGGTCGTCACCGGCCTCACACGGTACGCCGGGGCACTGACGATCGGGGACCCTGTGGATAACTCCACCGTCGTGGGCCCGTTGATCTCCGCCGCGCAGCGCGACCGCGTCGAGGCCCACATCGCCGGGGCCCGCGCGCACGGGGCCCGGATCGCCGCGGGAGGCACGCGCCCCCCGCTCGCCCGGGGTTTCTACGTGGCCCCGACCCTCATCACCGACGTCACCCCGGAGATGGCCGTCGCGCAGGAGGAGATCTTCGGCCCCGTCGTCGTGGTCCTGCCCTTCGACGACGAGGACGAGGCGGTCCGTATCGCCAACGCGACCCCGTACGGCCTTCACGACTACGTCTTCGGCGCCGACACCCAGCGCGCCTGGGCCCTCGCGGCCCGGCTGCGCAGCGGGAACGTCGGCGTCAACACCGCCCAGCGGCACCCCGAGACGCCCTTCGGGGGCTTCAAGGGCAGCGGTGTCGGCCGCGACGGCGGCTCCTTCGCCCTCCACGCCTACAGCGAACTCCAGTCGCTCGTCTGGCCCTCCTGAAGGAAGACCACCCATGCGAGGCGTCATCTTCGACGGTACATCCGCGCAGGTCGTCGACGACCTGACGGTCCGAGGGCCCGGCCCCGGCGAGGTCCTCGTCGCGGTCGCCGCCGCGGGCCTGTGCCACAGCGACCTCTCGGTCGTCGACGGCACCATTCCGTACCCCGTCCCCGTGGTCCTCGGCCACGAGGGCGCGGGCGTGGTCGAAGCCGTCGGCCCGGGCGTCACACACGTCTCACCCGGCGATCACGTCGCCCTGTCCACCCTCGCCGGCTGCGGCACCTGCGCCGACTGCGGCCGGGGCCGGCCGACCCTCTGCCGTGCCGCCATGGGCAGGCCCGGCAGGCCGTTCACCCGGGGCGGTGAACGGCTGTTCCAGTTCGCCGCCACCTCCGTCCTCGCGGAACGCACCGTCGTCAAGGCCGTCCAGGCCGTGCGGATCCCCGACGACCTGCCGCTGCGCTCGGCCGCCCTCATCGGCTGCGCCGTCCTGACCGGCGTCGGCGCGGTCCTCAACCGTGCGCGGGTGGACCGGGGCGAGTCGGTCCTCGTCCTCGGTGCGGGCGGCGTCGGGCTGAACGTCCTCCAGGGAGCGCGGATCGCCGGGGCCTCCACGATCGTCGCCGTCGACACGGCCGCCGAGAAGGCCCCGCTCGCCCACCGTTTCGGCGCCACGCACTTCGTCGACGCGTCCGCCGTCCCCGACACCGCGGCCGCGGTGCGCGAGATCCTCCCGACCGGTGCCGACCACGCCTTCGAGTGCGTCGGCGACACCCGCCTCGTCCGTCAGGCGATCGACCTCCTCGACCGGAACGGCCGCGTCGTGCTGCTCGGCGTCCCGCCCGCCGACGCGGAGGCGTCCTTCCGCGTCGCGTCCCTCTACCTGGACAAGTCCATCCTGGGCTGCCGTTACGGCTCCTCCCGACCGCAGCACGACATCGCGCTCTACGCGCGGCTGTACCGCGAGGGACGGCTCCTGCTCGACGAGCTGATCACCGAGGTCCGGCCCGTCGAGGAATTCGCGCGCGCGGTCGCGACCACGCACAACCCTTCCGCGGCCCGCTGCGTCCTCACGTTCGACCGGTAGCCGGAGCTCCGCCCTCGGCACCGGTGGCCCGGACGTAGCCCGGACGACCCTGACGCGGACCAAACGGGACCATTCGGTAAGAATGGGGCGTCAGGTCGGCTCGGAGTCCTCATCCGCCCCTCACAGCCTGTGGGGCGGCGGACACCGAGCGCGGTCCCGGGCTCCTCGCAGCGGAACCTCTCGACCTCTGGGGGACTCATTTCGGGTGGGAGGGGTGGAGATGACACAGCAGGCTGAGCCGCACGCGATACCGGAGCAAGCGAAGGAAGCGAAGGAAGCCGGGCCCGGGGAGGAGCGCTGTGCGGCGTCCCGGCAGGAGGCGCGGCGCGACGGATTCGGCGCCGCCTTCTGCGCCTCGATGGCCGCGCTGTGCGCGGAGGCCGTCATCGGCGGGACCCTCGCCGTGCTCGTCATGCTCTCCCGCGAACACGACGGAATCCCCGAGAACGCCCTGCTGGTCGGCGCGCTCGGGCTCGGCGCCCTGCTCCTCGCCGTGCTCGCCAGTGGCTTCGTCACCGCCTCCGCGGTGATGCCCGCGCTGGCACTGGCCCGCAGGACGGCGCCCGGCCGTGACGAGCCCGTGGGTCCCTGGCGGACCGCGGGATGTGTGCCCCTGGTGGCAGCCGCGACGGTGGCCGTGTTCGGCACTGTCGCCGCACTCGGCAGCCGTTCCCTCGCGTCACCGCTCAGCTATCTCGTGTGGTGGGGAGTGCTCACGGCCACCCTGCTGCCCGCGACCCTGGCCGGCCGGGCCGCCGCCCTGCGCGTGCGCGCGGGCCGGTCCGGAAGCACGGCCCGCAGGCTGTCGCGGGACGCTCTGGTGACGTGGCTCGTCGTCGCCGCGCTGGGCACGGGGGCGTACGCGAGCGGCCTGGTGAGCGTCTACGAACCGCCCCGACTGGACCGGGCGGACCTCGAGGGCACCTGGTCCGACGGGCGCGGGGGCACCGTCAGGCTCGGCGACGACGGCAGGGCGGTGGCCGAGGGGCTCGACAACTTCAGCTGGGACGGCACGGGCAAGGACAAGCCGAAGGACTGCGACGGCTCGGGCACCTGGAAGCCGGTCAAGGAGGACGGCACGGTGCGGGGCGTCTACCTCCGGATCGGAAGCTGCGACCTCACCCGCGACTGGAACGTCATCGGATCGCAGCAGGCACCGCGGATCTACCACGAGGTCGGCAAGCCCGGCTCCGGCAAGCGCTACGTGCTGACCAAGGTGGTCAAACACCGGAAGTAGGCGCCTCTCACCTACCCCTCCGTCCCTCAGCCCTCGTACGTACCGAAGGCGTCGAACGCGCCGAACGCGCCCCGGTGGAACAGCAGGGGGCCGGCCTCCGCCGCGCGCTCGTCCACCCGCAGCGCCGTCACACGCCCGACCACGATGAGGTGGTCGCCGCCGGTGTGCACGGCGTGGACCGTGCAGTCGATCCACGCGGGCGCGTCAGCGAGCACCGGCGAACCGGTCACCGGCGACGGCGAGTGCGCGACGCCGGCGAACTTGTCGGCCGTGCGCGCGCCGCTGGCCGCGAACCCCAGGCAGAGGTCCTTCTGCCCGGATCCCAGGATGTTGGCGCAGAAGACCCCGGCGTCCGCGATACGCGGCCACGTCGCCGACCAGCGGCCGACCATGAACGCGACGAGCGGCGGGTCCAGGGACAGGGAGCAGAAGGACTGGCAGGCGAAGCCCGCGGGCGGTCCCCCGTCTTCGCCCGGCGCGGTGATGACAGTGACGCCGCTGGCGAAGTGACCGAGGACGTTCCGGAACTCCCGCGGCGTCGGTGGAGGCGGCTCGTCCGCCCGCACGGCCCGCAACCGGGGCCGGGGCGGGGGGTCGGACGGCGGGGCGGCGGAGGTCCGCGAGCCCGAAGTGCCCAGGTGACGCACGGCGATGGCCGCCATGCCGGCGTGTCCCATCATGCCGACCATTCAATCCGAAGGGCGCGGAAGATCGGAACCCTGTGGACGGCGTGGAGCACGTGGGGAGACGCGGTCGTTCCTGCCATCCCGTACGCCACCCCGTACGCCGTCCCCGCGATCCCGCTCGTCGCCTCTGCCGTCCCGCTCATCGCCCCGCCGTCCCGCTCGTCGACCCCGCATCCCGCTCATCGACCCCGCCATCCCGCTCACCGCCCCCTGAACGCCGCCTCGCGTCGTTCGACGAACGCGACGACGCCCTCGGCCGCGTCGGCCGTCGCGGTGTTGATCTCCTGGGCGGCGGCCTCGGCGGCGAAGGCGCCCGCCCGGTCCACGTCGAGCGAGGCGTTGACGAGCTGCTTGGTGAGGGCGAGTGCCCGGGTCGGCCCGGCCGCCAGCCGGGTGGCCCAGGCGCGGGCGGTCGCGGCCAGTTCCTCGTCCGGCAGCACACGGTTGACCAGCCCGAGGCGCTCGGCCTCGGCGGCCGGGAGGGAGTCGCCGAAGAACATCAGCTCCTTCGCGCGATGCGGTCCGACGAGGCGGGGGAGCAGATATGTTCCTCCGCCGTCCGGGACGAGGCCGCGGCGCACGAACACCTCGGTGAACCGCGCCGATTCCGCGGCTAGGACGAGATCGCAGGCGAACGCGAGATGGGCCCCGAGCCCGGCGGCGACGCCGTTCACGGCGGCGATCACGGGCTTCTCGCAGTCCAGCACCGTGTGGATCAAGCGCTGGGCGCCGTCCCGGATCATGCGGGCCACATCGCCCGGCACGCGCTCGGCGAGCGCGGCGTCCGGGGCCGCGCGCAGGTCCGCGCCCGAGCAGAAACCCCGCCCGGCGCCGGTGAGGACCACCGCCCGCACGGCGTGGTCGGCCGAGTCCTTGGACAGTTGGTCGATCAGTTGTACACGCAGGTCGGAGGTGATGGCGTTGAGCGCGTGGGGCCGATTGAGCGTGATCCACGAGACGCCGTTGTCGGTGGTGTGCCCTATCAATGACGTGACGGACCCGGCGGTCGCCGCGGGCCCGGCGGATGCGCCGTGGCCACCGCGCCCACCGGGCCCGGGAGTCGACTCATGGGGGGAGAGGGTCATGGGAAAGCCTCCTCGTCCGGCGGGCCGCCGGGCCGGTCCGGCGCGGTCAGCGGCAGAAGGCCAGGGCGTCGAGGGCCACCGCGCCCTGACCGTGTTCGAGCACCACCAGGGGATTGATGTCGAGCTCGGCGAGGCCGTCGAGTTCGAGCGCCATGCGCTGGACGCGCAGGACGGTCTCCACGAGGGCGTCCACATCGGCCGGGGGAGCCCCCCGGACGCCGTCCAGCAGGGCCCGCCCGCGCAGTTCGCCGATCATCGTGCGCGCCTGCGCCTCGCCGAACGGCGGTACGCGTACGGCGAGATCGTCCAGGACCTCCACCAGCACCCCGCCGACCCCCACCGTCACCGTGGGGCCGAAGAGCGCGTCGTGGGTGATGCCCACGGCCATCTCCACGCCCGGGCCGACCATCTGGCAGACGAGGATGCCGTCCAGGGGCAGTTCCTCGTAGCGGGCGATGTCGGCCAGGTCGCGGTAGGCGTCGCGGACCTGGCTGGCGGAGGTCAGCCCGACGCGGACGAGGCCGAGTTCGGTCTTGTGGGCCAGCCGGGGCCCGGAGGCCTTCAGGACGACCGGGTAGCCCACCTGCGCGGCCGCCCGCACGGCCGCCGCCGCGCTGGTCACGAGCTGCTCGCGGGGCACGCGGATGCCGTACGCGCGCAGCAGCTGCTTGGCGGCGTGCTCGCTCAGCTGCTCGCCCGGCCGCAGCAGGGCCCGGGCCTTGCGTGCGGAGGGGGAGAGGGAGCGCGGCGCGTCGTCGAAGGGGGAGCGGTAGCCGTCCGTGAAGCGGTGGTGGTCCAGATAGGCGCGGACGGCCGTGACGCAGTTGGCGAAGGTGCGGAAGGTCGCCACGCGGGAGGAGCCGAGGAGCGTGGTGCGGTACGCCTCCTCGGTGCCGACCGGCGAGCCCCACACGACGCACACCAGCTTGTCCGTCGTCTCCGCCGCGTCCACGAGGTCCCGTACGAGCCGGTCGCTGAGGGGTGGGAAGGGTCCGGTGACGGGGCATACGAGGACGCCGACGGAGGGGTCGGCGAGCAGGGCGTCGATGATCAGGCGGCCGCGCGCGTCCCCGACGGGGTGGCCGCCGTTGTCGATCGGGTTGGCCACGCTCAGATAGCCGGGTATCCACTGGTGCAGCTCGTCCTGCTTGGCGGCGGAGAGGACGGGCAGGTCGAGGCCGGCGGCGGTGGCCAGGTCCGCGAAGTGCGCGCCCGTGCCGCCCGAGATCGAATAGACGGCGACGCCGGTGGCCCGGGGCGGCCGGGCGCGGGCGAGGAGGGCGGCGGTGTCCTGGAGCTCGTCCAGGCCGTTCACGCGGATCACGCCGAACTGCCGCATGGCGGCGTCCACCACGTCGTCCGCGCCGGTCAGCTTCCCGGTGTGGGTGGCGGCCGTACGGGCGCCGGTCTCGGTCCTGCCGACCTTGACGGCGACGACCGGCACCTTGCGGCGGGCGGCCCGGTCGGCGGCGAGCAGGAAGGCGCGGCCGTCCTTGAGGCCTTCCACGTACGCGGCGATGGCCCCGACCTCGGGGCGGGTGGCGAAGTAGGAGATGAAGTCGGCGCACTCCAGGTCGGCCTCGTTGCCGGTGGGGGCCCAGTGGGAGAGGCGGATGCCCAGTTCCTGGAGGGCGAAGACCGGGCGGCCCTGGTGGCCTGACTGGGTGATCAGGGCGATGGCGGGGCCTTCGAGGTCGTCGCGGAAGCGCTCGAAGGCGTTGAGGTTGGTGTTCGGGCCGAGGAGGCGGATGCCGGCGGTGCGGGCGGCCTCGGCGAGCCGGTCCTGGGCGGCGGCGCCCTCCGGGCCGGTCTCGGCGAAGCCGGAGGCGAAGACGACGGCGAACGCGACCTTGATGTCGGCGAGTTCCTCGACGACGGGGACGGGGTCGCCGACCAGGAGCACGGCGAGGTCGATCTCCGCGGGCAGGTCGCGGACGGAGGCGTGGCAGGGGAGGCCGAAGACGGTGGTGCGGGTGGGATGCACGGGGTGGACGCGGGCGCCGGACCGCGCGGCCCAGTCGATCAGGCGGCGCGTGACGCCGGTGTTGGGGCGGCCCTCGGTCTCCGAGGCGCCGATGACGGCCATGGTCCGGGGCCGGAAGAGACGGTCCAGATCGGGTACGTCCGACCGCAGGGGGCGGCCGCCGACGTCCACGTCCTCGGCGGCGGCGATGCCGTGGACCACGGGGCCCGGGCGGGTGCCGCAGGCCGCCACACGGGCCGGACGGGAGGTGGTGGTGAGGGTGCCGTGAGTCGATCCGAGCATCGTTCTCGCCCACTCCTGCTCGCTGGCCGGATAAGCTGACGTGGAGTCAGATTACCGATCTGACAACCAGTCAGGAATGGTCCTGCGCCGGAAAGATCCGGGGCCGGACGGACCCTCGACGAGGTGGGTGGGAAGTGAACGGTTCGCCGCGGCCCGATGTGCCGGAGATCGACGAGTTCACGCGGCCGTACTGGGAGGCGGCGGCGGCCGGGAGGCTGCTCGTACGTCGCTGCCGCGCGGCCGGCTGCGGGAAGGCGCACCACTACCCGCGCGAGTTCTGCCCGCGGTGCTGGAGCGACGACGTCGCGTGGGAGGAGGCGAGCGGCCGTGCCGTGCTCTACACCTGGTCCGTGGTCCATGTGAACGACCTGCCGCCGTTCGCGGCCAGGCTCCCCTACACGGCGGCCGTCGTCGACCTCGACGAGGGCCCCCGCGTCTCGACCGAGGTGGTCGGGTGTCCGGCGGAGGAGCTGTACGTCGGCATGCCGCTGCGGGTCGCGTTCCGCCGGGCGCCGGAGGGGACGGTGACGGTGCCGGTCTTCCGGCCGGCGTGAGACCGCGTGAGACGGAGTGGGACCGCGTGAGACCGCGCGGGACCGGTTTCGGAGCGACGCGGGACCGGTTTCGGAGCGGCAGCCGCTCAGTCGCGCCCCAGGACGACCGTGCCCGAGGAGCAGAACCAGCCGCCCGTACCGGAGGCGACGGCGAGCCGGGGCGGGAGGCCGTCCCGTCGGCGCACCTGGCGGCCCTCCTCCGCCTCCCCGCGCAGCTGGCGCACGGCCTCCACCAGCAGGAAGAGCCCCCGCATGCCCGGGTGGCAGGCGGAGAGACCGCCTCCGTCGGTGTTCACGGGGAGGTCCCCGCCGATCGTCAGCCGTCCGTCCGCCGCGAACGCCCCGCCCTCGCCCTTCGCGCAGAAGCCCAGGTCCTCCAGCGTCACGAGGGTCATGTAGGTGAAGGCGTCGTACAGCTCCGCCACGTCGATCTCGTGCGGCGCGACGCCCGCCCGCTCGAAGGCCAGGCGCCCCGAGACGGCGGCCGGGGTGACGGTGAAGTCCTCCCACTCGGACAGGGAGCTGTGCGAGACGGCCGTGCCGGACCCGAGCACCCAGACCGGCGGCCGGGCGGCGTCCGCGACGTACTCCTCGGCCGCCAGCAGCACCGCGCAGCCGCCGTCCGAGCGGACACAGCACTGGAGCCGGGTGAACGGGTCGGCGATCACGGGCCCGGCGAGGACGTCGTCGACGGTGACCGGGGTGCGGTACAGGGCGTGCGGGTTGTGCGCGGCGTTGGCGCGGGCCTGCACGGCGATGCCGGCCAGCTGCTCCGGCGTCGTGCCGTACTCGTGCATGTGGCGGCGGGCGGCCATGGCGTACTTGGCGATGAGGGTGTGGCCGTACGGGGCCTCGAACTGCGCCGGACCCCGGGTGCCGAAGGAGAGCGCGGCGGTGCGGCGGCCCGCCCTGACGTCGGCGCGCGCGGTGGAGCCGTAGACCAGCAGGACGGCGTTCGCGTGGCCGGCGGCGATGGCGTCGGCCGCGTGGGCGGCCATGACCTCCCAGGTGGAGCCGCCGACGGAGGTCGAGTCCACCCAGGTGGGGCGCAGGCCCAGGTATTCGGCGACCTCGACGGGGGCGAGCGTGCCGAGCCCGGCCGAGGCGAATCCGTCGACGAGGCTCCGGTCGAGCCCCGCGTCGGCGAGGGCGCGGCGGGCGGCCTGCGCGTGGAGGGCGTACGGCGTGACCGCGTCGAGACGGCCGTAGTCCGCGAGGGCGACGCCGAGGACCGCGGTTCCGCGCCTGCCTGGAGTCATAAATCTGACGGTACATCAGTTCAGCTCTGGGAAAGGCGGATCGGCGAACCTACGATGGCGCCCCGGCAGAGTCTCCGGGAGCAGAGTCTCCGAGAGGGGTGTCGCCCATGGACGCGACGGTCGGCGAGGAGCAGCGCGAGATCCGGGACACCGTGCGCGCCGTGCTGCGCGAGCACTGCGGGCCCGGCGACGTCAGGGCGGCGGTGCTGACCCCCGCGGGCTACGACGAGGCGCTGTGGCGCAGGCTCGGGCGGGACGTGGGGTTGGCGGGGCTGGCGGTGGCGGAGCGGTACGGGGGTGCCGGGTACGGGCCCACTGAGCTGGCGCTGGCCTGCGAGGAGACCGGGCGCGCGCTGTGCCCGTCGCCGCTGTTCGCGACGGCCGTCCTCGCCGCCCCGCTGGTCGTCGCGCTCGGCACCCCGGAGCAGTGCGAGAGGCTGCTGCCCCGGCTCGCCTCCGGCGAGCTGACCGCGGCGCCGGCCCTGCCGGGCGGCACCGTGTCGACGGCCGTCGGCCTCACCGCACCGATCAGCACCTCGTCCACCGGCGACCCCTCCGCCTGCGACTGGGCCGGTGGCGGGCGGGCCGGCGGGGTGCAGGCGCGGCGGGTGGACGGCTGCTGGCGGCTCTACGGCGAGGCCCCGCAGGTGCTGGACGGGCACAGCGCGGGCCTCCTGCTGGTCGCCGCGCGCACCGGCGGGTACACGCGCGGCCGGACGCTGCTGTTCACCGTGCTGCCGGACGAGGCGCCCGGGGTGGTCCGCGGGCGGCTGACGACCCTGGACGAGACCCGCCCCCAGGCCCGGGTCCAGCTGCGGGACGTACCCGCCGAGCCGCTCGGCTCCCCGGACGACATCCCGCCCGGCGCCGTGCGCGCCGCCCTGGAGGCGCTGGGCGGCACGGTCGCGGCCGTCCTGGCGGCGGAGGCGGTGGGCGCCGCGAGCGGGGTGCTGGAGCGGACGGTGGAGTACGCGCGCGTGCGGGAACAGTTCGGCAGGCCGATCGGAGCCTTCCAGGCGGTCCGGCACCGGCTGGCCGACCTGCACGTGTCCGTACAGGCGGCCCGCTCGGCGGCGTACTACGCGGCGTGGGCCGCCGGGGGCGCGGTGGACGGGGCGCGGGGCCGTGCCGTCGCTGCCGTGGCCCTCGCGCGGGCCCTGGAGACGGCACGGGTGGTGGCGGGGGAGGCGATCCAGCTGCACGGGGGCATCGGGGTGACCTGGGACCACGACGCCCAGCTGTACTTCAAACGAGCGGCGTCGGACGAGCTGCTGTTCGGGCCGGTGCACGGCCTGCGCGCACGGGCGGCGACGGCCGCCGGGCTGTTTGACGCCACGGACGGACGGGAAGCGGTGGTGCTGTGATGGCGGCCTTCGAGCGCCTGGTCCAGAACGTCTCGACGAGCCGTGCGTTCGCGCGGATCGCGCCGCACTTCGTGCCCGCGGTGGATCGCGCGGTGCACCGGCTGACCGGCGGCAGGATGCTGCTGAGCGGGCGCATGCTGCCCGGGCTGGTGCTGACGTCGACGGGGGCCAGGAGCGGCCTGGCCCGGCGGACCCCGCTCGCCTGCATGCCGGAGCGGGGCCCGGGGCGGGAGGTGGACGCGTGGGTGCTGATCGGCAGCAACTTCGGCAGGCCCGGCCATCCCGCCTGGACGGCGAACCTGCTGGCCCACCCGGACGCGGAGATCAGCTGGAAGGGGCGGGACGTCCCCGTGCGGGCACGGCTGCTGCGCGGCGCGGAGCGGGACGCGGTGTGGGACGCGGTGCTCGACTTCTGGCCCCCGTACGCGCGGTACCAGGCGCGGGTGGAACGGCGGATCAGGCTCTTCCGGCTGGAACGGCGGTAGCCGGGCCGGCGGTGCCGCGACGCGACGCGGGGGGGGGGGGGGGGGGGGGGGGGGGGGGGGGGGAGCGGGGGGGGGGGGGGAGGGGGGGGGGGAGGGGGGGGGGGGGGGGGGGGGGGGGGGGGGGGGGGCCAAGCGGGGGGATGCCAC
>NZ_JBWKFM010000043.1:0-46364 GCF_056434285.1 Streptomyces sp. NPDC044063 | reverse complement strand
AGATGGACGGGGTGTCAACATATCTGGCGTTGACTTTTGGCACGCTGTTGAGTTCTCAAGGAACGGACGCTTCCTTTGTACTCACCTCAGCTATTAGCTGGGGCTTTCCTCCGGGCGCTTCCCTTCGGTGTTCCACCACTCTATCAGGAGTTTTCCGGCCCCTTCACCGCCCGTCCTTCCCTCATGCACAACGGCATGCGAAAAGAACCAGCAGATCCGGGAATCTGGATCTCATCCGAATGGAGGCCGCCCTCGCCTTGCCCGCATCTCTGCGGGCCTCGGTCGTGGGCAGGAATCTGACAGTACATGCCTCGTCGGAGCGAGGCAAATCGATTACTCAGCGCACACGCCTCCCGCGCGCACGCTCGTGCGGAATCCTCAGTTCCTATGACTTAGGCTTCCGACCAGTGCGCCGTCCAGGACAGGTAGTGACGGCGCGTGATGAATCTCCACCTCTGGGAGGCTTCCCATGACCACCGTGACGTCCCCGATCGCCGGACGCGCCATCGGACTCGCGGCAGTGCCCGACCCGGTCTTCTCCGGCGCGATGGTGGGACCCGGTACCGCCATCGACCCCGTGCGTGAGCCCGCCACCGCGGTCTCCCCGGTCGACGGTGTCATCGTCTCGCTCCACCCCCACGCGTTCGTCGTCGTCGACTCGGAGGGGCACGGCGTGCTCACCCACCTCGGCATCGACACCGTGCAGCTCAACGGCGAGGGTTTCGAGCTGCTCGTCAACAAGGGCGACACCGTGACCCAGGGCCAGGGCGTCGTGCGCTGGAACCCGGTCGCCGTCGAGGAGGCCGGCAAGTCCCCGGTCTGCCCGATCGTCGCGCTCGAGGCCGTGGCCGCCTCGCTGGACGGCGTCCGCGAGGACGGCGACATCAAGGTCGGCGACATCCTCTTCACCTGGCAGTGACGTTTCACCTGTAGGACCCTCTGCCGTCGCGCCCTCCGGCGACCGGCGGCACGTACGACATCCACGGCGGCGGCATGTTCCGCCGCATCCACACGGAGACAGGTGAAATGGAGACAACGCTGCGAGGCGTCGGCGTGAGCCACGGTGTGGCGATCGGCGAGGTGCGGCACATGGGCACGGCGGTTCTGGAGCCGCCGGCCAAGCAGATCCCGACGGACGAGGCGCCGCGCGAGCAGGGGCGGGCGCGTCAGGCCGTCGAGGCCGTCGCCGCCGATCTCATCGCGCGCGGCAACCTCGCCGGCGGCGAGGCCCAGCACGTGCTGGAGGCCCAGGCCATGATGGCCCAGGACCCCGAGCTGATGGCCGACGTCGAACGACGCATCACCGTCGGCAGCACCGCCGAGCGCGCGGTGTACGACGCCTTCGCCGCCTACCGCGCGCTGCTCGCCAACGCGGGCGAGTACCTGGCCGGCCGCGTGGCCGACCTGGACGACGTCCGCAACCGCATCGTCGCGCGCCTGCTGGGCGTGCCGATGCCGGGCGTGCCGGACAGCGACGAGCCGTACGTGCTCATCGCGCGGGATCTGGCGCCGGCCGACACGGCGCTGCTGGACCCGGCGCTGGTGCTGGGCTTCGTGACCGAGGAGGGCGGGCCGACCAGCCACTCCGCGATCCTGGCGCGTGCGCTCGGGGTGCCGGCGGTCGTGGCGCTGCCGGGCGCCGGTGAGCTGGCCGAGGGCACGGTGGTGGCCGTGGACGGCAGCACTGGCGACATCTTCGTCGACCCGAGCCCGGAGAAGCGGGCCGAGCTGACGAAGGCGGCCGAGGAGCGGAAGGCCGCTCTGGCGGCTTCGTCCGGTCCGGGCGCGACGTCCGACGGGCACAAGGTGCCGCTGCTGGCGAACGTCGGCGGTCCGGCGGACGTGCCGGCCGCGGTCGAGGCGGGCGCGGAGGGCGTGGGCCTGTTCCGTACCGAGTTCCTCTTCCTCGACGACAGCAAGCAGGCTCCGTCGGAGGCCAAGCAGGTCGAGGCCTACCGCAAGGTGCTGGAGGCGTTCCCCGAGGGCCGTGTGGTCGTGCGGGTGCTGGACGCCGGCGCGGACAAGCCGCTGGACTTCCTGACGCCGGCCGACGAGCCGAACCCGGCTCTGGGCGTGCGGGGTCTGCGGACGCTGCTCGACCACCCCGAGGTGCTGCGGACCCAGCTGACGGCGCTGGCCAAGGCCGCCGCGGGGCTGCCGGTCTACCTGGAGGTCATGGCCCCGATGGTGGCGGACCGCACGGACGCCAAGGCGTTCGCGGACGCGTGCCGTGAGGCCGGGCTCCAGGCGAAGTTCGGCGCGATGGTGGAGATCCCGTCCGCCGCGCTGCGGGCCCGTTCGATCCTGCAGGAGGTCGAGTTCCTGTCGCTGGGGACGAACGACCTGGCGCAGTACACCTTCGCCGCCGACCGTCAGGTGGGCGCGGTGTCGCGGCTGCAGGACCCGTGGCAGCCGGCGCTGCTGGACCTGGTGGCCGTGTCGGCCGAGGCCGCCAAGGCCGAGGGCAAGAGCTGCGGCGTGTGCGGTGAGGCCGCCTCGGACCCGCTGCTGGCCTGTGTGCTGACGGGTCTGGGCGTGACGAGCCTGTCGATGGGCGCCGCCTCGATCCCCTACGTCCGTGCCACGCTGGCCAAGCACACGCTGGCCCAGTGCGAGCGCGCGGCCGCCGCCGCGCGTGCCACGGACACGGCCGAGGAGGCCCGCCTGGCCGCGCAGGCCGTGCTGTCCGGCGAGTAGTCGCCGGCGTACGGCCGGCGTACGGCGCCGGGTGACATCGCGTCCCACGAGGGGTGCTCCCGCTGATGGCGGGGGCACCCCTCGTGCCGTTCACACGTCTCCTCCCCCGCCGGGTTCGTCCAGGTCGAGCGGGACGCCCGCGCGGTGGTCGACGCCGGGCTCGGGCGGCACGGGCTCGCCGGTCTCGGCGTCGGTGCAGTAGGCGGCG
Organism: Streptomyces sp. NPDC044063; assembly: GCF_056434285.1. NCBI lineage: Bacteria > Bacillati > Actinomycetota > Actinomycetes > Kitasatosporales > Streptomycetaceae > Streptomyces > Streptomyces sp. NPDC044063. The sequence goes on along the minus strand of NZ_JBWKFM010000043.1, from coordinate 43,459 downwards.
AAGACCTCGGCCTCGGTCAGGGGCCGCAGTCCGCCGTCGCGCAGGCCCCAGCCGCGGACCGTGTCGGGCCGGCCGCCGCCGGCGGTGGTGCGCAGGACGACGCCGCCGGTGCGGCCGGTGGCCATGCCCGCGGCGAGCACCGTGCAGAACACCAGGGCCTCGGTCTCGGCCAGGTGGAGGCGGCCGTCGCGGCAGTCGGCGGGGAGTACGGCGGTCAGGGGTGCCGTCCCTTCCTCGGGGACGCTGCACACGAGGTGGTGGGTGCCCTCCCCGGCGGCTTCGAGGATGAGGCGCAGTGCCCGGGAGGCGCGGGCGAAGGCGGCCCGGCCGGCGTCCTTTCCGCAACCGGCGCAGCCGCCTCCGGCGGAGAGGAGGGTGGTGGCACGTTCCCAGGTGGCGCGCTGCGCGGCCTCGTCGGTGAGGCGGGGCAGGAGGCGGGTCATGGGCTGGCCCTCGTAGGGGACCGTGGCGCCGGTGGCGGCGACGTCGGCGGTGTAGCGGGTGCGGCTGCCGGCGGTGTCGGGGTCGAGGCGGTGGTCGGCGCAGTAGCGCGCGTAGTCGCCGGGGTCGAAGAGGACGACGCCGGTGCGGGTGCCCCGGGTGGTCAGGGAGCGCAGCAGGCCCTCGACCTCGCGGAGGTAGGTGGCGTGGTCGTCGAAGAGGAAGGTGGTGTAGCGCCGCATGGCGGCGAAGTCCTTCTCGTCGGCGAGGACGGCCACGGTGCTGGGCGCCTCGGCGCGCAGGGCGCGGCGTGCGGCCCTGCGTGCCCGTGGCCCGGTGTGTGCTCTCGGCCCCGTGGGTCGTGCGCGGCCCGGGCCGTGGTCGGTGTGCGGCATGGATTCCCCCCTCGGCGCGTGGCCGGGCCCGGTGCCCGACCACGCGTAGTCGATGCTCACTCACCGTAACCGAGGGGTCTGACAGCGGCCCTGCGCGGTCCGTCCGCCCCGGTCAGGAGCGTTCGCGGGCCAGGCGCTCGTAGAAGCCGAGCAGTTCGGCGTTGTCGACGGAGCCGGGGTTGACCGCCTTCTCCAGCGGCGTGCCCTGGAGGAGGCGCTTGACGGGGACCTCGATGCGCTTGCCGGTGAGGGTGTGGGGGATGGCGGGGACCTCGATGACCTCGTCGGGGACGTGGCGGGGGGAGAGCTGTTCGCGGATCGTGCGCTTGATCTTCTCCAGCAGCGCGTCGTCCAGCCGGGCGTCCGGTGCGAGGTGGACGAAGAGCGGCATCCAGTAGCCACCGTCGGGCTGTTCGACGCCGATGACGAGGGATTCGCGGATCTCGGGGAGGCGCTCGACGGCCTCGTAGATGTCGGCGGAGCCCATGCGCACGCCCTGGCGGTTCAGGGTGGAGTCGGAGCGGCCGTGGATGACGGCGGTGCCGCGGGAGGTGAGGGTGATCCAGTCGCCGTGCCGCCAGACGCCGGGGAACATCTCGAAGTAGCTCTCGCGGTAGCGGTGGCCGTCGGGGTCGTTCCAGAAGCGGATCGGCATGGAGGGCATGGGGTTGGTGACGACGAGCTCGCCGACCTCGTCGGTGACGGGCTTGCCGTGGGCGTCCCAGGCCTGGAGGTCGGTGCCCAGGCAGGGGGCCTGGAGCTCGCCGATGTACACGGGGAGGGTGGGGACGGCGCCGGCGAAGCAGCTGCAGACGTCGGTGCCGCCGCTGACGGAGGCGATCCACATGTCCTCGGCGACCTCGTCGTGGATCCAGCGGAAGCCGTCGGGGGGCAGCGGGGAGCCGGTGGTGGCGACGCAGCGGACGGTGGAGAGGTCGAAGTCGCGGCCGGGGTGGACGCCGGCCTTGCGGCAGGCCATGACGTAGGCGGCGGAGGTGCCGAAGAGGGTGGTCCGGGTGCGTTCGGCGATGCGCCACTGGGCGGCGGTGTCGGGGTGGCCGGGGCTGCCGTCGTAGAGGACGACGGTGGTGCCGGTCAGGAGGCCGGAGACGAGGAAGTTCCACATCATCCAGCCGGTGGAGGTGTACCAGAAGAAGCGGTCGCCGGGGCCGAGGTCGCAGTGGAGGGAGAGCTGCTTGAGGTGTTCGAGGAGGATGCCGCCCTGGGACTGGACGATGGCCTTGGGCAGTCCGGTGGTGCCGGAGGAGTAGAGGACCCACAGGGGGTGGTCGAAGGGGACCTGCTCGAAGACCGGGGCGGTGTCCGAGGACGTCAGGGCGGACCAGTCGAGGGTGCCCTCGGGGGCCGGGGTGCCGAGCAGCGGGATGTGGACGACGGCGCGCACCGTGGGCAGTTCGGAGCGCAGTTCGGCGACGACGTCGGCCCGGTCGTGGCGCTTGCCGCCGTAGCGGTAGCCGTCGACGGTGAACAGGACGACGGGTTCGACCTGCTGGAAGCGGTCGAGGACGCTGCGGGCGCCGAAGTCGGGGGCGCAGGAGGTCCATACGGCGCCGACCGCGGCGGTCGCCAGGAGGGCGACGACGGCCTCGGGGATGTTGGGGAGGTAGCCGCTGACGCGGTCGCCGGGGCGGACGCCGAGGCGGCGCAGTTCGGCGGCGAGCGAGCCGACCTGGCGGCGGAGTTCCGCCCAGGTGACGGGACGGGGGTCGTGGGTCTCGTCGACGGCGAGGAGGGCCGCCTCGCCGGCTCTGGTGGGGTCCTCGGCGGTGCGCAGGGCGTGCTCGGCGTAGTTGAGGGTGGCGCCGGGGAACCAGCGGGCGCCGGGCATGGCGCGGTCGGCGAGCACCTGGTCGGCGGGGGTCGTGAAGCGGACGTCGCACCATGCGGCGACGGCCCGCCAGAAGTCGTCGAGTTCGGTGGCGGACCAGCGGTGGAGCGCGGCGTAGCTCGCGGCGGGGTCGCCGGGGACGGGGGCGGGGGCGCCGTGGCGGTCGGCCGCCCAGGCGTGGAAGCGGGTGACCTGGGCGCCGGCGACGCGGTCCGCGCCGGGGCTCCACAGGGGTTCCGGCCGGTCGACGGGCTGCGGTGCGGTGGTCATGGCTGCTCCCGGGCTCTACGCGTCGTGGGCGGGGCCGCGCGCACGGCGGGGTGTGCGCGGCGCGTGGCTGTCCAGGACGATGCCATGTGATCGACTCGTGCACCAGGGTCGGCGGCACGGATCACGTGGGGCGTGGCGTCGCCCGGGGGGTGAACGCCACTTGAACGGTGGGCGCGGCTGGGTGGGGCGGTGGGAGGGTGAGCGGCATGGACGCTGGTGACCTTGTGCGGCCGGGGATGTGGCGGGCCGCGTTGCGGGTGGTGGGGAGCGCTCAGGGGCTGCGGTCCGTGCGGTCGGCGTGGCGCCGGCAGCGCGTGGACGCCGCGGGTCTGCCCCGGCCGGGGGCCGGGCGGGCGCGGGTACCGGGTGTGGCGGTGGGGGCGGACGCGGAGCCGGGGGGTGGTGTGGTGCGGTTCGCCCGGTCGTCGCTGCGGGTGCGGGTGGCGGCGGGCGGGGCGGTGTTCTGCGGCTGGGACGACGCGGCGCCGGAGCCGTCGTACGCGCTGGCGGGGCCGGTTCCGCCGGCGGACGAGCGGGCGGTGCTGGAGCCGGACACGGACGGCGGCTGGCGGGTGGTGTCGGAGCGGGTGCTGGTGGTGGTGTCGCGGCACGGCGCGGTGGAGGTGCGGACGCCGGGCGGGGTGCTGCTGCGGCGTGACCTGCCGCCGCGCTGGTGGGAGCCGGCGGCGCGGGAGGCGGGCGGGGCGCGGTGGACGCAGCGTTCCGAGGTGCCGGCGGACGCGCGGTTCTTCGGTCTGGGCGGTCGGGCGGTGGGGCCGCGGCTGCGGGACGGCTCGTACCGGCTGTGGAACACCGATCCGGGGGCCTTCGAGCCCGGCGAGGACCCGCTGTACATCACGATGCCGGTGCAGCTGGTGGTGGCGGACGCCGGGACGCACCTGGCGTTCCACGACAACACCTGGGACGGCCGGGTCTCGGTGTGGGAGGGCGAGGAGGGCGCGGGCTCGGGCCACGACCGGCCGGGGCGCGCCGAGATCCGTATGGACGGGGGGCCGCTGCGGTCCTGGGTGCTGGTGGGTACGCCGGCGCGGGTGCTGCACGGCTGGGCGGGGCTGACGGGGGCGGCGGCGCTGCCGCCGGCGTGGGCGCTGGGGTACCAGCACGCCCGCTGGGGGTTCGGCAGTGAGCCGGAGGTACGGCGGGTGGTGACGGGCTATCAGGAGCGGGGTCTTCCGCTGTCGGCGCTGCATCTGGACATCGACCACTACCGGGGGCACCGGGTGTTCACGGTGGACCGGGAGCGGTTCCCTGATCTGCCGGGGCTGGCGGAGGACCTGCGGGAGCGGGGGGTGCGGCTGGTGTCGATCGTGGACCCGGCGGTGAAGGCGGAGCCGGGGCTGCCGGTGTACGACGAGGGGACGGCGGCCGGCGCGTTCGTGAAGGACGCCCGGGGGCGGGTGGTGCGCGGCGAGGTGTGGCCGGGCGAGTCGGTGTTCCCGGACTTCACGGATCCGGCGGTGCGCCGCTGGTGGGGCGGGTTGTACGCGGAGCGCCTCGCGCAGGGTTTCGCCGGGTTCTGGCACGACATGAACGAGCCGGTGTCGTTCGCCGCGTTCGGTGATCCGACGCTGCCGCGATCGTCGCGGCACGCGCTGGAGGGGCGGGGCGGGGACCACCGCGAGGCGCACAACGTGTACGGGCTGACGATGGCACGGGCGGGATACGAGGGGCTGTGCGCGCTGCGCCCCGGGGAGCGGCCGTTCCTGTTCTCGCGGTCGGGCTGGGCGGGCATGCAGCGGTACGGCGGCACCTGGTCGGGCGATGTGGCGACGGGCTGGCCGGGGCTGCGGGCCTCGCTGGCGCTGGTGCTGGGGCTGGGCCTGTGCGGGGTGCCGTACTCGGGGCCGGACGTGGGCGGTTTCGACGGGTTCCCGTCGCCGGAGCTGTATGTGCGGTGGTTCCAGCTGGGGTCGTACCTGCCGTTGTTCCGTACCCACGCGGCGATCTCGGCGGGGCGGCGGGAGCCGTGGGAGTTCGGGGCGGAGGCGCTGGAGTACGCGGGGGCGGCCCTGCGGGAGCGGCAGCGGCTGCTGCCGTACTTCATGACGCTGGCGCACCTGGCGCGGCGGACGGGGGCGCCGTACGTGCGGCCGGTGTGGTGGCGGTCGCCGGAGGACCGGGCGTTGCGGGACTGCGAGGACGAGTTCCTGCTGGGCGACGCGCTGCTGGTGGCCCCGGTGCTGGAGGCGGGCGCGGACCGGCGGGCGGTGCGGTTGCCGCGCGGCCGGTGGTACGACACGGCGACGGGCCGGGTGTACGAGGGGCCGGGGCAGGTGCTGCTGGACGCGCCGTTGTCGCGGGTCCCGGTGCTGGCGCGGGCGGGGTCGGTGATCCCGGTGGCGGGTGCGGACGGGGAGGTGGAGCTGGAGGTGTGGGCGCCGGCCCCGGGGCGTACGGGCGGGGGTGTGCTGATCACGGACGCGGGGCCGGGGTGGGAGCGGCCGGAGGTGGTGCGCTTCACAACGCGGGCGCGGGGCGGGGTGGTGACGGTGGAGCAGGAGGGGGCGCCGGAGCCGGCGTACCGGGTGCGGGTGCGCGGCTGAGGTGGTCGTAGGGGCGTTCGGGGGCGCGCGGGGTCTTCCGTGGCGGCCGGTCGGACTGGTAGAGGGAGGGGTCATGCCGAGGTTCTCCGCCGTATGGCGTGTCATGACCCTGTCGCTGGCGGCGCTGGCCGCCGCCCTGACGCCCGTGCCGGCCGCCGGAGCGGCCCTCCCCCGCTCCGGGCCGCCGCCCGGTTTCGTCGCGCTCGCGGACGTGGACCCCACGATCGTCCAGGAGATGCGCTACGCCACCGTCCACAACTTCACCGGCCACCGTGTCACCGGCTATGAGCGCCCCCGCTGTCTGCTGACGCGCCCGGCCGCCGAGGCGCTGCGCCGGGCGCAGCGGACCCTGCTGCGCGAGGGTCGCACACTGAAGGTCTACGACTGCTACCGGCCGCAGCGCGCGGTGAACGACTTCGTGGAGTGGGCGAAGGACCTGGGCGACACCCGGATGAAGCGGGAGTTCTATCCGCGGGTGGACAAGTCGCGGCTGTTCGAGGACGGCTACATCGCGGCGAAGTCCGGGCACAGCAGGGGCAGCACGCTGGACCTGACGATCGTGCCGCTGCCGGTCCGGCCCACGCGGCCGTACCTGCCGGGCGAGCCGCTGGTGCCGTGCCACGCGCCGAAGGCCCTGCGCTTCCCGGACAACTCCGTGGACATGGGCACGGGCTTCGACTGCTTCGACACCCTCTCCCACACCCTCGACCCGCGGATCCAGGGCGAGCAGCGGGCGAACCGGCTGCGGCTGAAGTCCGCGATGGAGGGCGCCGGGTTCACGAACCTCGCGGAGGAGTGGTGGCACTACACGCTGCGCGGGGAGCCGTACCCGGACACCTACTTCGACTTCCCCGTGCGCTGAGGGGGCCTCAGACGGCGGCGGGGCTGCGTCGCACCCCGCCGGCCAGGGCGTGCTCGACGACGGAGACGAGGACCTCCTTGACGGACTCGCGGTCGCGGGCGTCGCACATCACCACGGGCACGCCCGGGTCGAGGTCGAGCGCCTCGCGCACGGTCTCCACGGGGTAGCGGTCGGCGCCGTCGAAGCAGTTGACGGCGAGCGTGAAGGCCATGCCGCGGCGCTCGAAGTAGTCGACGGCGGCGAAGCAGTCCGCCAGCCGGCGGGTGTCGGCGAGGACGACCGCGCCCAGCGCGCCCTGGGCCAGCTCGTCCCACAGGAACCAGAAGCGGTGCTGCCCCGGTGTGCCGAAGAGGTAGAGGACCAGGTCGTCGCGGAGGGTGATGCGGCCGAAGTCCATGGCGACGGTGGTGGTGCGCTTGGCCTCCACGCCCGAGGTGTCGTCGACCGGGCGGCCCGCCTCGGTGAGCAGCTCCTCGGTGCGCAGCGGCTTGATCTCGCTGATGGCGCCGACCAGGGTGGTCTTGCCCACCCCGAAGCCGCCGGCGACCAGGAGTTTGAGGGCCACGGGGGTGACCGCGGCGGACTCGCTTCGGTCCGTGCGCCCGAACACCATGGAATGCTTCCTCCGAATTGTCACAGGTCAGTGCGTGGTCGTGCCCCCCGTGGTCGTGCCCCCTGGTCACCGCCCCCCGTGGCAGTGATCGTTCCGTACGGATCGCCGCTGGACAACCCCCGGCCGGCCGGTCGGCCGGCCGGGTGCGTCACAGCGCGCGCAGCCCCTCGATGACCTCGCGCAGGACGCCCTCGTCGGGGAGTTCGGCGGGCGGCACGGGGCGTGCGACGCGCACGTACCCCGCGTCGACGAGGTCCCCGATCAGTACGCGGACCACGCCGACCGGGAGGTCGAGCCCGGTGGCGAGGTCGGCGACCGAGTGGGGGGCCTGCCGGACCAGGCCGGCGATGTCGAGGTGTTCCGGGGACAGGGTCCGGTCGGCCACGGCCTCCACGTCGTCGGGGTGATCGGCGAGGAGGTCCTCGGCGACGACGAGGGCGATGAGGTCGAACCGGCCCTCCGCGGGGCCGCCGGTGCGGCCCCGGGTCATGGTGTACGGGCGGACCACCGGGCCCGCCGCGTCGTCGTACCAATGGTCTCCGGTCATGCCGCCCGTCACTCGCCGGCGGCGCCGGCCCGCGGAGCGGTGGCCAGGTGCGCGCCCACGCGCTTGACGAGCAGCGTCATCTCGTAGGCGATCAGCCCGATGTCCGAGTCGGCGTCGGCGAGCACGGCCAGACAGCTGCCGTCGCCCGCGGCGGTGACGAACAGGAAGGCGCGGTCGAGTTCGACCACGGTCTGGCGGACCTCGCCGGCCTCGAAGTGCCGTCCCACGCCCTTGGCGAGGCTGTGGAACCCGGAGGCGACGGCGGCCAGGTGCTCGCCGTCCTCCCGGCCGAGGTCCTTCGAGGTGCCGGTGGCCAGGCCGTCGCCGGACAGGACGAGTGCCTTGCGGATGCTGCCCACGCGCTCGACGAGGTCGTCGAGGAGCCAGTTGAGCTCCCCCGTGGCGGCGGCCCGCCGGTCCGGGCCCGTCGTCGACGGAGTGGTGCGTATCTCGGCCTTCGGTGCGGTCATCGACCGTCCCCCTCAGTTGTCGTTCCTGGTGCTGGTGTGCTCATCGGGTTCGTGGGGTCATTCTCCTCCCGGCCGCGCTGCCAGCCGCGCTGAAGGGCCGTCATACGGGCCCGCACCTCGTCGGCGTCGCGGTCGGGCTCCGGGCCCGCCGGGTCGGGAACGGGCCGCGACCGGGCGGGGGCCTCGCGCAGCTGCGGGGCGAGGCTGGCCTGGCGTACGCGGCGGGGCAGCCCGCCCGGCGGGGTGGGCTCGGCGGCCGGGGCGGCCGCCGCGGAGCTCCGGCGGCGGGGCAGGGGTGCGGGGCCCTCGTCCGCCTGCTGGTGCTGCTCGTCCTCGGGCAGCGGTTCGCGGGCCAGGCGGCGCAGGATGCCGGCGGTCGTGTCGCCGCCGGTGCCGTCGGTGCCGTCGCCCGGGCCGGCCTCGAACGGGGAGGGGGCGGTGTCCGGTTCGAGGAAGGCCAGGCCGTCGACCGGGCCGGTCTCCTCGTGGTGGACGTAGCGCCGGGTGTCGCCGGGCGGGCGGACGACGGGCCGGGGCCCGGTGTCCTCGTCGGCGGGGCCCTTCCCGTGGGTGGCCGGCGGGGCGGGGGTGAGCAGCCCGGCCGGGATCAGCACCACGGCCGTGGTGCCGCCGTAGGGGGAGGTCTGGAGCGAGACGCGTACGCCCTGGCGCCGGGCGAGCCGGCTGACGACGAAGAGGCCGAGGCGGTCGGTGTCGGACAGCTCGAACTCGGGGGTCTCGGCGAGCCGGAGGTTCGCCTCCTGGAGGGCCTCGGGGCTCATGCCCAGGCCGCGGTCGTGGATCTCCAGGGTGAAGCCGTTGGCGACGCGCTCGCCGTGGACCTGCACCGCGGTGTGCGGCGGGGAGAAGACGGTGGCGTTCTCCAGGAGTTCGGCGAGGAGGTGGGTGACGTCGGCGACGGCCGGGCCGGCGAGGGCCAGCCGGGGCAGCCGGCGCACCTCGATGCGCTCGTAGGCCTCGACCTCGCCGACGGCGGCCCGGACGACGTCCATGAGCCGTACGGGTTTGCGCCACTGCCGGGAGGGGGCGGCCCCGGAGAGGATGACCAGGCCCTCGGCGTGGCGGCGCATACGGGTGGTGAGGTGGTCGAGGCGGAAGAGGTCGGCGAGGTGGTCGGTGTCCTCGGTGCGGCGTTCCATGGTGTCGAGCAGGGTCAGCTGGCGGTGCAGCAGGACCTGGCTGCGGCGGGCGAGGTTGACGAAGACCTCGGAGACGCCGCGGCGCATCTCGGCCTGTTTGACGGCGGCCTCCACGGCGGCGCGCTGGAGGGTGTTGAGGGCCTGGCCGACCTGGCCGAGTTCGTCGGGGCCGTAGGCGAGCCGGGGGGCCTCGGTCTCGATGTCGACCCGTTCCCCGGCGGCCAGCCGGCGCATCACGGCGGGCAGCCGGACGCCGGAGACCTCGTGGGCCTCCTTGCGCAGCCGGCGCAGGTCCCGCACGAGGCCGCGGCCGACGCGCAGGGAGATGACGAGCGAGCAGACGAGCGCGGCCAGGCCGAGGACGCCGGCGACGGCGGCCTTGGTCAGGACGCCGATGGCGACGGGCTCGACGCGGTCGGCGAAGCGCCGGCTGGCCTCGCCGCCCATCCGGCCCAGGTCGTCGAGGACCGGGGTGACGGCGGCCCGCCAGCGCTGGGCGTCGATGACGCGGACCGCGCGCGGGGGCCCGGCGAGGATCACGGTGTCCTCGGCGGCGGTCAGGGCCTGGGCATTGCCGCCGCGCCAGTAGTCGTCGTAGGCCTTCTGGTCGGCGACGGGCAGCTGTTCGAGATTGGTGCTGTAGAGGACGCGGCGCTCGGCGACGCTGTCGGAGAAGGCGCGCAGGTCCTGGCGGCTCATGCCGCCGGCGGCGAGGGCCGAGGCGAGCAGGGCGTCCTCGCGGGAGACGGCCTCGCGGGCGCGGCCGAGGCCGACCAGGGCGCGGCCCTCCTTGTCCATGTCGGCGTCCTGCAGGGCGCTGAGGCTGTTGAGGAAGTCGTAGTAGGGCGCGATGAGCTCGTCGTAGGACTGGAGGGCGCTGTGCCGGGTGACGGCGGCGTCCTCGACCCTGCGGCGCAGTCCCTCGATGCTGTCGAGGCTCTTCTCGATGGCGCGGAAACGCTTCGCCGCGTCGTCGCTCATGTCGTCGCGCACGCCGCCGTCGACGCCCGAGCGGAAGGTGGCGACCTGGCGGTCGGTGGCGCGCTGGAGGGTGCGCAGCTCGTCCAGGGCGTCCGCGCGGCGCGGGTCGGCGAGGTGGACGAGGGTCTGGCGGCGCTCCTTCTGCAGGGCGCGCACCATGTCCTCGGCGGGGTAGCCGACCTTGCGCATGACGTCGGCGACGGAGAGCAGTTGGACGGCCTCGCTGCCGGTGATGACGGTGGCGAAGGCCCACAGGCCGGTCAGGGACACCAGGGGCACCAGCAGCAGCGCCACGATCTTCCGGCGGATCGACTTCCCGCGAAAGCGCATGGCCTCCCCTACGGCAACCCCGGCGGACGGGGGTGGTGTTCCGACAGTAATGCGGCGTGAGCCTACTACTGCGGGGTACGTGACTCGAAGGCCAGTGCGGTGGACGCACGGCGGTCTGGCCGGAATTCCCCGGCACGCCGGATTCGCCCCCGGAGCGGGAACCTCCCCGGGCCGCCGTACGCTCCTTACCACCGGGTGCTTTGAAGCGCGCCCGCGCGGGGCAGCCACTGGGGGAGGTGAACCGCCGATGGACCACGACCAGCGAACGCGCCGCGTACCGCCGGCCGGTGCCCGTAGGCCGCTGTGGGTCGAGGAGCCCGCCCGCAGGCCGCGGATGCCCGATCCCGTGCGGTCGTCCGCCGTGCGCGCCGGCCTCATCGTCGCCGTGACCCTGGTGGTCACGATGGTGACCATATTGTTCGCGCTCGTCGGCAGCTGGTACGCCTTCCCGGCCGTGCTCTGCGCGGTGGCGTGCACGGTGGCGGCGACCTGGAGCGTCCTCGACGTCCGGGTGACGCGTCAGGTGTGGTTGCAGCGGCACGGCGTGGTGTCCGTGCCGAGCAGCTCGGCGCGCGGCCTGCGCGGCGCGCGGAGCCCGCGCCACCCCTGACGGGGCGGCACGGGCCCGGTGGCCGTCACCGGCCGGCCGGCGCGGCCTCCTCCGCCGGGCGGCGGAACATCCGCGTCGCCGTGATCCGGCCGTGCACCTTCTCCTCGTCCGGCTCCTGCGGCTGCGGAAGGCCCGGCCGCAGGTGCTCCTCCACGCTGATGTACTTCAGGCCCGCCCGCAGGTCGGCGTCGTTGCGCAACCTGATGACCAGCGGGAACTCCGCCAGGGCCGTGGTGTCGAAGAGGCCGGTGGTGTAGAGCAGCTGGACGCCCAGCGCGTCCGCGACGGCCCGCTGGAGCTCCAGCAGGTACGTGGCGTTGGCGCGGCCGATGGGGTTGTCCAGGAACAGGGTGCCCGCGTGACGCTGCTTGTCGCGGCCCCGGTCGTTGCTGCGCAGCGCCGCCATGGTGCAGTACAGCGCGATGGCCGCTGTCAGCAGCTGGCCACCGGAGAACACGTCGCCCATCTGCCCCACCGGCACCCGCTCGGCGCGCAGCACGGCGTCCGGCTTGAGGATCTCCACCGCCACGCCGCGCGGCAGCAGGGCCGCCCGCACACCGCGCAGCAGCAGGGACATCCCGTCCCGGCGCAGGTCGGAGTTCTTCTTCACGGCGGACCGGGTGGCCTCGTCGATGACCTCGCCCAGCCGGTCGGTGAGCGTGGACTGGTCCGGGTCCTCGAAGCGGATGCGCAGGAACTCCTGGCCCGACCACTCCCCCAGCCCCTCGGGCAGCCGGGACAGCCGCTGCGCCGAGCGCAGCGTGGCCAGCGAGGACTCCACCAGGCCGCGCAGCCGGTCGACGATGCTGTCGCGGTTGCGCTCCAGCTGCTCCAGCTCGTCGGTCAGCACCCGCAGCCGGGGCGCGAAGGCCTCGGCCCAGGCGGCGGCGTGCTCGGGCAGGGCCGCCGCGGGCAGTTCGCGGATCTGCTGCCGGGCCGGGGTGCGCACCTGCTCGAAGCGGGTGGCGTTGGCGTGCCGGACGAGCACGTCGCCGGCCTCGCGGACGGCGGCCTCGGCGGCCGACAGGTCACCGGCGCAGCCGCGCAGGGAGCGGCGGGCCTCGGCGGCCACCTGGCGGGCCTCCTCCAGGGAGCCGCTGTACGGCTCGGGCTGCTCGGCGTCCTCCTCCGGGGCGTGGTCGCGCAGCAGGTCGCGCAGCAGCGCCGCGGTGTCGTCGAAGCCGGTGGCCGCCTCCTCGGCGGAGCGGTGGGCGCGCAGCAGGTCGGCGTGGACGGTACGGGCGGTCTCCAGCGCCCCGGTGCGCGCCGCGAGCTCGCCGGTGGCGGTGCGCAGCAGCTCCTTGGCCCGGTCGGCGTCCGCGGGCACCAGCTCCTCGGGGAGCTCGGTGTGGGCCTCGCCGTCGGCGGGGGCGAGGCGCTCGGCCTCGCCGCGCAGCCGGCCCAGCTGCTCGCTCGCGGTGGACGCGCGGGACTCCAGCATCGCCACGAGCGACTCGGCACGGGCGGCGGCGGCCTGACGGGACGGGCCGTCGGCGCCGTCGGTGCCCTCCAGGAGCTGGGCGGCGCGGGTGCGGACCTTGTTGGTGAGGCGGTCCAGCTCGGCGCGGGCCGCGCTCTCGTCGCTCTCGGCCCGGGCCTGCTCGGCACGCAGGTCGGCACCGACGCCGACCTTCTCGTACACCTGCGAGGCGGTGCGGTACGCCTCGCGCAGGGCGGGCAGGGAGGCGGTGGCCGGCTCGGTGCCCTCGGGGAGCTCGTCGGGGGCACCGGCGATCTCGGCACGCTCGGCGCGCAGGGCGCGGGAGGTACGGCGCGCGTCGTCGGCGGCGCGCTGGGCGGCGCGGCGGTCCTCGTCGGCGGCGCGGGCGCGGTCCACGCAGACCTCGGCCCGCTCCTCGGCCTCGGTGGCCTCCTCGGCGAGTTCGCGCAGCCGGCTCTGCCAGTTGGCGCGCTCGCGCAGCCGGTAGGCGAGGCCGGCGAGGGCGTCGGCGACGCGGCGGGCGCGCTGGGCGGTCTCCTGCCGCTCGTCGCGCACCCGGGCCGTCTCGGCGGCGGTCGCGTCGGCCTCGGCACGGACGGACCGCGCCTCGGCCAGGACCCGCTGCGCGGCGTCGGCGGCGGTACGGGCGTCCTCGGCCGCGGCGGCCAGCTCGGCGAGGCGGCCGGCCGGGCAGCCGGAGCGCCAGGACGTGAGCCGGGCGGCGAGGGTGCGGTCGCCGGTCAGACGGGCCGCCACCGCGCGGATCTCCTCGTCGCGGGCCAGGGCGCGCTCGCGCAGGGCGTGCCGCTCCTCGTCGGCGGCCCGCTCGTCGTGCATGGCGGGGTTCGGCGGCACCAGGAAGACGTCCTGGTCGTCGGCGTCCCGCTCCGGGGCGGGGGCGAGCAGCGCGGCGGCGGTGCCCACCGCGACGGCCGAGCGCGGCAGCAGGGAGGCCGCGGCGAGCGCCTCGCGGGCGCGGGCGTGGGAGCCGGCGTCGGTGATGACGACACCGTCGACGAGCTCGGGGCGGGCGGCCAGCACGGCGGCGTGCCGCGCCGGGTCGACGGACTGGGCGAGGTAGCGCCAGCCGGGCAGGGCCGGGATGCCGTGCTCGCCGAGGAACTCCACGGCGGCCAGCACGTCGGCGCTGGGCGGCAGCAGGCCGCCGTCGCCGAGCGCGCCCAGGATGCGGGAGTCGTCGGCGGCCGCGGTCCGCAGCTCGAACAGCTGCCGCTCGGCGGCGGCGACATTGTCGTCGAGCAGCTCGCGCAGCGCGTCGGCGTTGCGGTCCAGCTCCTCGGCGGTCAGCCCGGCGGCCGGCGACGGGTGGCCGGCGCCGCCGGTGTCGCCGGCGGCGGACGGCTGGGGCAGGCCCAGCAGCTCGGCCAGCCGGGGGTCGGCGCCGATCGACTCGGCGGCCCGCCGCTCGGCGTCGTACGCGGCCTCCGCGGCGCCCGCGGCGTCGGCGGCACGGTGGGCGGCCAGCTCGGCGCGGGACTCGGCGGCCGCCGTCTCCTTCGCCCGGTCGCCGGCCTGCCGGGCGGCCTCGCGGGCCGATTCGTAGGCGGCGACGGCGGGCTTCTCGGCGTCGCTGGCGGCGAGCGCGGCACGGGCGGGGTCGGCGTCGGGCGCCGAGTCGTCGAGCCAGCCGGCGCGGACCGCCTCGGCGGTCTCCTGCTCGACCTCCGCCAGGCGCTGGCGGAGGTGGCCGGACTCGCTGCGGGCGCGCTGGGCCTCGGTGGCGGCGGAGGTGGCGTCGCGGTGGGCGGCCTCGGCCGCCTCCTGGAGGACGGCCGAACGTTCCTCCTGCTCGTTGGCGAGCCGCTCGCCCTCCTCGGCAGCCGCGTTCAGGGCGCGGACCAGCTCCACGGCGGCCTGGGTCCGGGCCGCCAGGGCCGGCGCGGCGTCGCGCTCGGCCTCGTGGATGGCGGCGGCCACCCGCGCGGAACGGTCGGCCGCGGCGCGGTGGCGCAGGACGGTCTCGGCGGCCTGCCAGGCGGAGTGCAGGGTGCGGGCGTCGTTGAGCTCGCGGCGCTGGGCCGCCGCGGCCTTCTCGGCGGCGGCCAGGGCGAGCGAGGCGTGCCGGTAGGCGAGCTCGGCGGCCACCAGCGAGGCCCGGCTCCGCCCGGTCTCGGCGTCGGTGACGGCGTGCGCCGCCGCGGCCACCTGGCCGGCCAGCTCCACCGCGCGGCCGCGCTCCTCGGCGCCGCGCCCGGAGAACCGGCGGGCCAGGACGCGGGTGCGGCGCTCGGCACCGGCGTGCACGCCGCGGGCCGTCTCGCGGCGCCCGGCGGCCTCGGCGATGCGGGAGAGCAGGTCGAGGGAGCCGGCGGTGAAGTCCCGCTCGGCGGTCAGCTCGGCGCGGCGGCCCAGCTTGTGGGCGAAGCCGTGCACGAGGTCGGCGAGGCCGTCGGTGTCCCGGGTGTCGGTGACGGCGCGCAGCAGCAGGTCGGTGAAGTCGGAGTCGTTCTTGACCGCGAAGAGGCCGGCGGCCTCGCCCTCGTCGGCGTTCATCTCGCGCTGGTAGCGGAAGAGTTCGGGGTCGAGGCCGAGCTCGCCGAGGTGCTCGTTCCAGCGCTCATGGATCTCCTCCCACACCACGTCGAGGTGGGGGTAGGCCTTGCCGGCCTCGGTGAGGGCGTCGCGGAAGCCCTTCATGGTGCGGCGGCGGCCGCGCGCGCCGGAGGCGCCGTCGGGCCGCGCGCGCATCGCGGTGGACTCGGCCACCGGCAGCGAGTCGAGGCTGAGCCCGGGGCCGGGGCGGAAGGAGTACCAGGCCTCGGCGAACTTGCGCGGGTCGTTGGAGACCTGCCGGCCGCGCCACTCGCTGACCTTGCCGACCACCACGGACTCGCCGGTGAGGACGTGCTGCCACTCCAGGGCGACGTGCCCGCAGTCGTCGGCGAGGAGGAACTTGCGCAGCACGCCGGAGCTGGCGCCGCCCAGGGTGTTGCGGTGACCCGGCAGCATCACCGAGAAGATCAGCTTGAGCAGGACGGACTTGCCGCCGCCGTTCTCCAGGAAGAGCACGCCGGCGGGCGCGGGGCGGCGCGGGGGCCCCACGGGCTCGTCCTCGAAGAAGTCCGCCTGCGCGGGGGCGGGGGACGGCACGGGCGCGCCCACTCCGCGCAGGTCCAGCACGGTGTCGGCGTAGCGCGCACCGGCGGGCCCGATGGAGTAGAGGCGGACCCGGGACAGCTCGTACATGGCGGCGGACTCTCGTTTGTCGCTGGGTTGACGGCTTGACGGTGTGGCGGTTCGGCGGCTCGGCGGCCTACGCGTGGTGGAAGGGCAGACCGGCGTCGGCGACCAGTTCGAGGTCGTCGGTGTCGTCCGGCGGCAGCAGGGTGGCGCCGCCGTCACCGACCGGCACGACGCCCAGCTCCAGCAGCTCGGCCATGGCGGCCGAGCCGGCCATGTCGCGCACCTGGAGCTGGTAGCGGGCGGTGGTACGGAAGGCACCGCCGGCGTCGTCGCCGGTGCGCTGGAGGAAGCCGGAGTCGACGAGGAAGGCGACGGCCTTGGCGATGATGCCGGTGGTGGAGCCGGCCAGGCGGCGGGCGTCCTTGGTGGCACCCGTGGCGCTGCGGCGCGCGTAGACCCGCCAGGCGGCCTCCAGGCCGGGCGCGTCGGTGGCCGGGTCGGTGTTCTCGCCCTCGGCGGCGGCGCGCTCCTCCAGGCGGCGGCAGGCCTGGCGGACGAATGTGTCGACGCCGTTGACGGTGATACGGCCGATGTAGCCGTCGTCGGCGAGGTCCTCCGGGCGGGGGAAGGCCAGCGCGGCGACGGCGAGGTGGGCGAGACCGTGGAGGAAGCGGTCGCCGGAGTCGGCGGTGGCGCGGCGGGCGTAGTCGCCCATGCGCACGGCGAAGACGGAGTCCTCGGCGGCGGTGACGGCCATCCCGGCGCGGGTGGACACCTCCAGGACGACGAGCCCGAGCCCGGCGGCGACGGCGTCGGCCAGGCGGGCGAACGCCGGGTCGTCGCGGTGGCGGAGCAGCAGCTCGGCGTACTCGGCGTCGCGGGCGGGCTGCAGCTTGGGCTGGAGCCCGAAGGCGACGAGGCGGGCGGCGTCGGCGGCGTCGGCCGGGGTCAGGGTGGCGGGGCCGCTCGCCGCGGGGGCCTCCGGAGCGTCGGCGGACGCGGGGTCCGGCTGCGCCGGGTCGTAGGCCTCGTACTCAGTCACGGTTGGTGCTCCTGCTGGGGGTTTGCGTGGGGGTGCGGTCGGCTGGGCACCGCCGGGCACGTGGTGGGGGGCTGAGCGCCGTCGCGGCGGGGGTGAGGCCCCCGACCCGCCCTTTCACCGTTTCCCGGGGCGCCGCCCCGGACCCCGGGGGGCCGGGGGCCTGCCCCCGGTCGCGGGAAGGGGCGGGGCCGGGGAACACCCCTCCGCCGCGACGGCGCGCCACCCCCACCGGGCAGCCGGGCGGTGCCGGGCCGGCCGGTCACGACGCCTCCGCCCGGTCGGCCGCCATGCCGGCCGCGTCCAGCAGGGCCTTGCCGACGATGAGGTCCGCGCCGCCGTACTCGGGGTCGTCCAGGACCGTGCCGTCGTCGACGGCGAAGAGCAGGGACTGCTCGCCCTGGCGGTAGGCGGTGCCGACCGCCGGGCTCGCGGCGTGGACGGCCAGCAGGGCGACGAGGTACGGCAGTTCGGGGTCGGTGCGGCGGGCCTCGGCGAGCAGGCCGGACAGCCGGCGGGGGGCGTCGGCGGGCAGGTCGAGGAGCTCCAGCGCGGCGGCCAGCTGCTCCTCGCTGAAGCGGCTGTCGTCGGGCGTCTCGACGAGGTCCGGCTCGGGCATCTCCGCGCCGAGGTGCTCGCGCTCGACGGGCGGGCTGAGCAGCATCTCGACGAGGTCGCCGACGCGTACCGCGGCGGGGGTGCGCAGGCCCGTACCGCGGGCGAAGAAGGCGTCCGTGACCCGGCCGGCCTGTTCCAGGGGCAGCGGCAGCACCGGCGCCAGCAACTGCCCGTACAGGTCGAGGCCCGCGTGGGCCGCGGGGGTGGAGAAGGCCTGCCGGTCCTGCTCGGCGCGGAAGAGCGGGCCGGCCTCCAGCAGCCGGGACTGCAGCTGGGTGTGGCGGCGGATGCAGTCCTTGACGATGTCGACGAGCTCGGCGGCGCGGCGCTTGTTCTCGGGCTCCTCCGCCTCGTCACGGGCCTTGCGGATGTTGGTGAGGATCGCGTTCTCGTGGCGGTAGCGGTCGGCGACGTGGTCGAGCGCCTCGGCGATCATGTCGGGGACGGCGCGCAGCCAGTCGACCGCGCGGACGTTGCGCCGCGTGGCGTCGAGGGTCTTGCGGAGTGTCTCGGCGTACTGGACCGTGCGGTAGCGGGCCTGCTCGGCGGCGAGCTGGGCGTCGGCCAGGCGGCCCCGGCTGATGAGGACCTCCAGCTTGACCTCGGCGGCGATCTGGGCGCTGGTGACGTCCGTGTCGAGGGCGCCGACCAGGACGTTGACGGCCTCGTCGGTGGTCCGCAGGAAGACGGTGCCGCCGGGCCCGGGGACCTCCTCGACGAGCTTGAAGTCGTAGTCGCGGCGCACATAGGCGCCGTCGGCGCCGAAGGTGCCGTAGACGGCGCGGAAGCCGCGGTCGACGCTGCCGACGTTGATGAGGTTCTCGAGGACCCAGCGCGCCACCCGCTCGTGCTCGGCCTGCGGCCGGTCGGGGGCCTGGGCGGCGACGCGCGGCTGGAGCCTGGCGACTATCTGCTCGTGGTCGGCGCCGGTGTCGAAGTCCATGTTGAGCGTGACGAGGTCGATGGCGGCCAGCGCCACCTCCGCCATCGCGTAGACGCCGTACTCGCCCGCCAGGTTGGCCTTGCGCACGTCCAGGTCGTGGAGGGGCGCGGTGCAGGCGAGCGCGCGCAGCCGGCGGGCCAGGCCCTCGTCGGCGGCCGGACCCGGGGCCACGGGCACCGCACCCGCTCGCGCGGAGCCGGGAGCCTGCGCGGGCGCGTGCCCGTTGAGCTGGGGCGGAACGGTCGCCGGGGCTGGAGAAGTCACGTCGCACAGAGTAGGCGGTCACCCCGACAACGGACGAAACGGCGCGGGGTCACGGGGGTGGAGGGTGCGCGAGGCGGCCCGTCGGCCCGCTGTGCCGGTCACGCGTTCAGAGGGCGAACAGGGACATGATGCCTATATTGCAGCCCAGCAGGATCACGGCCGTCGGCAGTTGCGCCTTGATCGGGCCGTACGGGTCGTCGAGCTCCAGCAGGGCGGCGGGCACGAGGTTGTAGTTGGCCGCCATCGGCGTCACGAGGGTGCCGCAGAAGCCCGCGAGCATGCCGACGGCGAGCACGGCGGGGGCGTTCCCGTGGTGCTGCTCGACGAGGACGGGCCAGCCGACGGCGGCGGTCAGCACGGGGAAGGCGGCGAACGCGTTGCCCATGACGACGGTGAAGAGGAACATGCCGCAGCAGTAGGCGACGACGGCGAGGAAGGCCGAGCCCTCCGGGAGCACGGCCGTGGTGATCCCGCGGACCTGCTCGCCCACCCCCGCGACGGAGAAGATGGCGCCCAGCGTGGCGAGCAGCTGCGGCAGCAGCATGGCCCAGCCCATGGCCTCCAGCATCGACCGGCCGGCGTGCAGCGGCGCGGACGGGCGCCGCTCGCGCAGCATGACCATGGCGACGGCGAGGGCGACGAGGGAGCCGATGCCGAGCCCCAGGACGGTCTCGCTGCCCTTCTGCAGGACCGGTTCCCCGCCGATGTGGAGCCTCTTCACGCCGACCGCGCAGATCAGAGCGACGGCGGGGATGGTGAGGGCGGGCAGGAAGAGCCGGGAGCCGTGCCGCCGCGCGCTCGCCTCCCGCTCCGCGGGGGAGGGAGTACGGGCCTCACCGCGCCCGGTGCGGCCGAAGCCGGCGAGGCAGATCATGACCAGGACCGCGGCGCCCAGCGGCTCGGGGGGCGCACTCCCGTCGGCGACCCCGGTGCTGTAGACGAAGCCGGCGCCGAGCAGTCCCCAGAAGGCGGCGGTGCCCAGGCGGCGGGGGTTGGTGCGGTCGGTGAGCATCTGGGCGGCCATGGCCAGGAAGACGGCGCCCACGAGCCAGAAGAACCATTCGGCCTTGATCACTTGACGGCCTCCGCGACACGCGGCTCCGACTGGCGCGGCAGGGCGCGGTCCAGGCGCAGCAGCCGGAAGCCGTGGACCGCGAGGGCGCACAGGGCGGTGGGTATCGCCCAGAGCGCCAGGTCCAGGGGTTCGAGGCGGGTGTGGTAGGTCGTGTTGACGAACCCGGTGATCAGGAGGATCGAGCCGACGGCGAGGAAGACGTCCTCCCCGAAGAAGAAGCCCACGTTGTCGGCGCTGGCGGCGAAGGAGCGCACCTTCTCGCGGGTGGCCCGGGCGAGCGGGCCGTGGCGGCGCTCGGCGGCGCCCTCGGCCATGGGCGCGGCCAGCGGCCGTACGGTCTGGGCGTGGCCGAGGACCCCGCCCAGCCCGAGCGCCGCGGTGACCTGGCGCAGCAGCAGGTAGAGGGCGAGGAAGCGGCCCGCGGTGAGCCCGGCGAAGCGGGTGATCAGCCGGCGGGCCTGTTCCTGGAGGCCGTGGTGCTCCAGCAGGCCGATCACCGGGAGGGTGATGGCGAAGAGGGTCACGGCCCGGCTGGAGGCGAATCCGGTGCCGAAGGCGGCGAGGACCTCGCGGGGCGACAGGCCGCCCAGCAGGCCGGTGGCGATGCCCGCCGTGCCGACGACCAGGAGGGGATTGCGCCTGGTCGCGAAGCCGGCCACGACGACGAGGACGCCCAGGAGTACGAGCATGCGTCCGCCTTCCGCATTCTCGGACCTCACTCGATCAGGTGAGGCGACTGGCGAGGAGGCTAAGATATTGTTCAACAATCCTCAATAGGCAATGCTGTCACCGGAATTCTCGTCACCGACGCGGCATCCCGGACCGGCAGACCTCCACCGCCACCCACGGGGGACGCCATGGAACGATCCACCGCGCAGCGCGTCGCCGCCGCCCTGCGCGACCGCATCGAGGGCGGCGGCCTGCCGCCCGGCACCCGGCTGCCGGAGGAGGCCCTGGGGCGGGATCTCGGGGTCTCGCGCAACACGCTGCGCGAGGCCTTCCGGCTGCTCGTCCACGAGAGCCTGGTGGTCCACCGGCTCAACCGCGGGGTCTTCGTCCGGGTCCTGGAACCCGCCGACGTCACCGACATCTACCGGGTGCGCGAGGCCCTGGAGACCGCCGGCATCAGGGCCGCCGGCACGGCGCCGGCCGCGGCGCGCGAGGCCGTGACGGCGGCGGTGGACCGGGCCGAGCGGGCGGCGGGCGAGGACGACTGGCGCGAGGTCGCCTCGGCGGACCTGCGCTTCCACCGGGCGCTCGCCGCGCTGGCGGACAGCACGCGCGTGGACGCGGCCATGGACCGGCTGCTGGCCGAACTACGCCTGGCCTTCCACGAGATGCCCTCGCCGCGCCGCTTCCACGAACCGTTCGTCGCGCGCAACCGCGACCTCGCCCGGCTGCTGGACCGGGGCGAGTACGCGCGTGCCGAGGCGGAGTTGACCACCTATCTGGATGACGCCCTGCGGCTCATCCTCGACGTGATGCGGGAGACCGGCCGATGACGACGCCCCTGTTGGAACCCGTGCTCGATCTCAACGCCGATCTCGGCGAGGGCTTCGGCCGCTGGCGCCTGACCGACGACGACACCCTGCTGTCGGTCGTCACCAGCGCGAACGTCGCCTGCGGCTTCCACGCCGGCGACCCCTCCACCATGCGCTGGGTGTGCGAACGGGCGGCCGAGCGCGGCGTGCGGATCGGCGCCCAGGTCTCCTACCGTGACCTCGTGGGCTTCGGACGGCGGGCCATGGACGTGCCGCCGGACGAACTCGCCGACGAGATCACCTATCAGATCGGCGCGCTGCGCGTCTTCGCGCAGGCCGCCGGGACGGACGTGACGTACGTGAAGCCGCACGGGGCGCTCTACAACCGGGTGGTGACCGACGCCGAGCAGGCCATGGCCGTCGTCTCCGGCGTGCTGCGCGCCGGCGGCCGGCTGCCCGTGCTGGGCCTGCGCGGCTCGCGGCTGCACGAGGCCGCCGGGCACGCCGGGCTGCCCGTGGTGGCCGAGGCGTTCGCGGATCGCGCGTACACCGCCGGCGGCACGCTCGTACCGCGCCGGCAGCCCGGTGCGGTCGTCCTCGACCCCGACACCGTCATCGCGCGCTCCGTGCGGATGGCCTGCCTCTCCTCCGTCACCGCGCTCACCGGCGAGGAGATCCCCGTCCACGCCCGCTCCCTGTGCGTGCACGGCGACACCCCCGGGGCCGCGCTGCTGGCCCGCCGCGTGCGCGAGGGGCTCCAGGCCGCGGGCGTCCGCGTCGAGGCCTTCACATGACCGGGCCCGGGCGTCCACGCGTCCGCGCGCTGCCCGTCGGGCGGCACGCGCTGCTGGCGGAGGTCGGCACCGCCGAGGAGGCCCAGGCCCTGCACGCCGAGCTGGTGCGCCGGCGGGAGGCGGGCGAGCTGCCGCCCGTACGGGAGATCGTGCCCGCCGCCCGTACCGTCCTGCTGGACGGGCTGGCCGACCCGCACGCCCTCGCCGCCGAACTCGAGCGCTGGGACGTGCCCGCGCTCGCCGCCGCCGACGCGCCACCCGTCGTGCTGCCCGTCCGCTACGACGGCGCCGACCTCGCGGAGGTCGCCGCGCTGTGGGGCGTGACCGAGGACGAGGTCGCGCGGATCCACTCCGGTACGGAGTTCCGCGTCGCCTTCTGCGGGTTCGCGCCCGGCTTCGGCTATCTCACCGGGCTGCCGGAACGGCTCCACGTGCCGCGCCGGGCCACGCCGCGGACGTCCGTGCCCGCCGGGTCCGTCGGCCTCGCCGGCCCGTACACCGGCGTCTACCCGCGCTCCTCCCCCGGCGGCTGGCAGCTCATCGGCCGTACGGACGCGGTCCTGTGGGACACCGCCCGCGAACCGGCCGCGCTGCTGGCCCCCGGCACCCGGGTCCGCTTCGAGGTGCTGCCGTGAACGGCCTGACCGTCGTCCGGGCCGGGGCGCTCACCACCGTCCAGGACCTGGGCCGGCCGGGCCACGCGCACCTGGGTGTGCCGCACTCGGGGGCCCTGGACGAACCGGCGCACCGGCTCGCCAACCGGCTCGTCGGGAACCCCGAGGAGTGCGCCACGCTGGAGACCACGGTCAGCGGCTGCGCGGTGCGCGCGACCGCCGCCGTCACCGCCGCCGTCACCGGGGCGCCCTGCCCTGTGCGGGTGGACGGCCGCCCGGTGGCGTGGGGCGCCCCGGTGCGGGTGCCGGCCGGGGCGGTGCTGGAGGCCGGGCCCGCGACGGCCGGGCTGCGCTCGTACCTCGCCTTCGCCGGTGGCGTGGCCGTGCCGCCGGTGCTGGGCAGCCGCTCCCGGGACCTGCTCTCCGGTCTGGGGCCCGAGCCGCCGGCCGACGGCGACCTTCTGCCGCTGGGCGCGCCGTACGGGCCGCCGGGCGCGGCCACCGACGTCGTCCCCTGGTCGGGGCCGCCCGCCGGGGGGCTGGTCCTGCCGGTGGTGCCGGGGCCGCGCGACGACTGGTTCACGGCCGGGGCCCTGCGGACGCTCGCGGGCCCCGGGTTCCGCGTCTCGCCGGCCAGCAACCGCATCGGCCTGCGGACGGAGGGGCCCGCCCTCGACCGCGCCCGCCCGGGCGAACTCCCCAGCGAGGGCATGCCCCTCGGTGCCGTCCAGGTCCCCCCGGACGGCCGCCCGGTCGTCTTCCTGGCCGACCACCCCACGACGGGCGGCTACCCCGTCATCGGCGTGGTCCCCGCCGCCGCCCTGCCCGCCGCCGCCCAGGCCCCGCCGGGCACGCCGGTGCGGTTCGTCCCGCTGCGGGGCTGAGGGCGCGGGCCCGGTGACGGCTCACGCGCAGGCCTGCCCCCGGGCGGCCGGCGAGCCGGTCGCGCGGGCGGCGAGGACCTCGGCGTAGTGGGTGAGCAGCTGGTCGCCGACGGCCGTCCAGGTGCGGGACAGGACGGCGGCCCGGCCGGCCCGGCCGTACGCGGTGCGGGCGCGGCGCGCGGTCTCCAGGGAGAGGACGGCGTCGCGCAGGGCCTCGGCGTCGTGGGGGCGGACGAGGAGGCCGGTCCGGGCGTGCTCCACGAGGTCGAGGGGGCCGCCGGCGGCGGGGGCGACGACGGGCACGCCGCTCGCCTGGGCCTCCTGGACGGTCTGGCAGAAGGTCTCCTGCGGACCGGTGTGCACGAAGACGTCCAGTGAGGCGAAGATGCGGGCGAGTTCGTCGCCGGTCCGGGTGCCGAGGAAGCGGGCGCCGGGCAGGGAGGCGCGCAGCCGGGCCGCGTACGGGCCGTCGCCGGTGATGACGACGCGCACGCCGGGCAGGGCGCAGACGGGCCCCAGGAGGTCCACGCGCTTCTCGGGCGCGAGGCGTCCCACGTACCCGACGATGAGCTCGCCGCCGGGGGCGAGCGCCCGCCGGAGTTCGAGGTCGCGGCGGCCGGGGTGGAAGCGCTCGGAGTCGACGCCGCGCGGCCACAGCCGTACCCGGGGCACACCGTGCGCCGCCAGGTCGCGGACGGCGGCCGTGGACGGCGCGAGGGTGCGGTCGGCGGCGCCGTGGACCGCGCGCAGCCGGCGCCAGGCGACGGCCTCGCCGGCGCCCAGATAGGTGCGCGCGTAGCCGCCGAGGTCGGTCTGGTAGACGGCCACGGCCGGCACGCCGAGGCGGCCGGCGGCCGCCATGGCGCGCGCGCCGAGGACGAAGGGGCTCGCGAGGTGGATGATGTCCGGCCGGTGGGCGGCCAGCGCGGCGGCCGGGCGCCGGCTGGGCAGCGCGACGCGGATCTGCGGATATCCCGGCAGCGGCACGGACGGCACGCGCACGACCGGGCACGGCCCGGCCCCGTGCTCCTCGCCGGGCCGGCCGCGGGCTCCGGCCGGCGTGACGACGAGCGGCTCGTGGCCGCGCAGCGCGAGGTGCCGGGCGGTCTGCCAGGCGCAGTGCGCGACGCCGTTGACGTCGGGCGGAAACGATTCGGTGACGATGACGACACGCATACGGGTGTTGTCGGCCACCGGCGCGTGGCGCGGGCCACGTGGATCTTTCCACCCGGGGAACGTCCCGTGAGCGTCAGTCCATGCCGCGCACGATATGGGGCTCGGGGTCGTCCTCGTCGCCCGCGGCGGGCGGTTCGGGGCGGGCCCGCACGGGCGCGCGGCCCGGCTCGGCCGGCCGGGCGGGCCGGGCCGGGGTCGTGCCGCCGGATCCGGCGGACAGGCGTTCCTCGGTCGTCTCGGGATCGTCCATGGTGAACTCCTCCCCCTGCAGTACCGTTCCTGCTGCCCCTTCGGCAGCCTCCTGCGCCCCCGGTGGACATCCTTTCCCCGACTGCCCGTCCCGTACGCCCCCTCTTCGGACCAGGCGTCACTTCCTACCGCCAATAGGGTGAATTCACGGCCAATTGGGTTAAAATGCAACCAGGTCACCAGGTCCGTTCGGCACGAAAGAAGGTGGCTGACGTGACCGTCCCCCGTACGACGCCCGGGATCGAGCACCACCCGGACATCCTCGCCCTCCGCGCCCACTCCGAGGAGACGACGGCGACCCCGGTCGCCCAGGGGGTCGAGGCCCTCGCCCTCCTCTGTGGCGTCTATCTGGCCGCCTCACCATGGATCGCCGGCTTCAACGGCGCCTCCACCCTGACCATCAACAACCTGATAGCCGGAATCGCCTTCGCTTGCCTGGTCGGCGGATTCGGTCCGGCGTATGAACGCGTCCACTCCAGCAGCTGGGCCGCCCTGGGCATCGGCGCCTGGTCGATCATGGCCCCGTGGATCGTCTCGGGCCACCCGTTCGGCACGGCCGCCCAGGTCAGCAATGTCGTGGTCGGCATCGTCTGCTGCCTGACCGCTCTCGCCCTCGCGGCCCTGGGCTCCGCACGGGGCACCCGCGGCGCGGCCGTCCTCGGCCGGTGATCCGTCCGGGCGCCCACCGGCGCCCGGGCCTCACCGGCACCGCCCACGACCCGGCCGGGCCACCCTCTCCGCAGGCCGACCGATTCCCGTACGGCACGCCCCGCCGCCCACGCGGCGGGGCGGTCGCACGCCCGCGACCGCCGCACACCGACGGGCTACTCCCCCGCCCCGGCCCCGGACCGGCCCGCGGGTGCCGCCGCCGGACACCCCCGTAGGTCCTCGCTCGTCTCCGCTCCGCCCTCGCCCGAGACGGCCCACCCCGCGGGGCCGTCCATGGCCCGTCTCGCCCGTTTGCGCAACTCCGTGTCCATATCGCGTCGAATTCGTCGGATGATCTCATCCATGTCAGGCATGCGGGCGACGGTAGAACCCGCTCCGCGGCAATACGGCGCAGGCCAGGGGGTATTCACCCGCGCGGATGAATACTCAGGTGATCTTCCGGCGTCCTGGCTTCGCCGGTCGGGAAGTGGCAATGCTCCCCCTCCCCGAACGGCCCAATGACCCCAAGAGGTGCCAGGCATGACGACCGTACGCGCAGCCGCGCGTGAGCTGTTGCGGTCCCGCGGAGCGACCACGGTGTTCGGCAACCCGGGCTCCACCGAGCTCCCCTTCCTCCAGGACTTCCCCGCGGACTTCCGGTACGTCCTCGGTCTCCAGGAGGCCGTGGTCGTCGGCATGGCCGACGGCTACGCCCAGGCCACCGGCACCACGGCACTGGTCAACCTCCACACGGCGCCCGGCGTGGGCAACGCCATGGGGGCGATCCTCACGGCCGCCGCCAACCACACGCCGATGGTCGTGACGGCCGGGCAGCAGGTGCGCGCCATGATGACCATGGAGGCGCTGCTGACGAACACGGACGCCACCGCCCTGCCCCGGCCGGCCGTCAAGTGGGCGTACGAGCCCCCGCGCGCCCAGGACGTGCCCGCCGCGCTCGCCCGCGCCTTCCACATCGCCGAGACCGCCCCGCGCGGGCCGGTGTTCCTCTCGCTGCCGATGGACGACTGGGACGTCGAGCTGGACGAGGCCGAGCTGCGGGCCGCCCGGCACGCCGCCGAGCGGCGGGTCCACGACCTGACGGCGGCCGACCGGCCGTGCGTCGAGGCGCTCGCCCGGCGGCTGGAGGCGGCCGTCGATCCTGTGCTGGTGACGGGCGGCGCGGTGGACTCGGAGGGCGCCTGGTCGGCGGCGGTGGCGCTGGCGGAGCGCCGTCGGTTGCCGGTGTGGGCCTCTCCCGTGGAGGGCCGGGTGGGCTTCCCGGAGAACCACCCGCTCTACCAGGGCGTGCTGCCCCCGGCCATCGGCCCGCTCGCCCAGGCCCTCGCCGGGCACGACCTGGTGCTCGTCGTGGGAGCGCCGGTGTTCCGCTACTACCCGTACGTGCCCGGTCCGTTGCTGGCCGAGGGCAGCGAGCTCGTCCTGATCACCAGCGACCCCGGCGAGGCCGCCCGCGCGCCCGCCGGTGACGCGCTGGTCGCCGGGCTGCGGCCCACCCTGGAGCTGCTCGCCGAGCTGGTGGACAAGCGCGGCGACGCGGGCCCGGTGCGGCCGGCCCGGACCCCGGTGGAGGTGCCGGAGGCCGACGGCGAACCGATGTCGGCCGCGATCGCGATCGCCGCCGTGGCCGGCGCGGCGCCCGAGGACACGGTGTGGGTCAACGAATCCCCCTCCAACATCCAGGCGTTCCGCGACCACGTGCGCGTCGACCGCCCGGACTCGTTCCTGATGACCACGGGCGGCGGCCTGGGCTTCGGCCTCGCCGCCGCCGTGGGGGCGCGGCTGGGGCGTCCCGAGCGGCCGGTGGTGGCGCTGGTGGGCGACGGGTCCGCGCAGTACGCGATCACGGCGCTGTGGACGGCGGCCGCCTACCGGGTGCCGGTGACGTTCGTGATCCCGGCCAACCGCGAGTACGCCATCCTCAAATGGTTCGGCCGCTTCGGGAACACCCACGGGGTGCCCGGCCTGGACCTGCCCGGGCTCGACCTGTGCGCGCTCGCCCGGGGCTACGGCGTTCCCGCCCACCGGGCCACCGACCCGGCGCACCTGGCCGAGCTGGTGGCGGCCGCGACGACCCGGCAGGACGGGCCCGTCCTGATCGAGGCCCCGGTGACGACCGTCCCGCCGGTGCTCTGACCCTCCCTCCGCTCCGGCCGCCGGGCGCCCGCGCCCGCGCGTCCGCCCCGGCACCCACTCCCTCCCGTACCCGCCCTTCCGGGCCCCGTCGCATGGAGCTGCCCATGACCCTTCCCGCAGCCGACCGGCTGCTCACGGCCCTCGCGGAGGCTCTGCCTCCGGAGGCGCTCGGCACCTCGGAGACCGAGCTCGCCCTGCACCGCCACGACGCCGCTCCCTTCGCCGAGTCGGGCAGACCCGCCGTCGTCGTCCGCCCCGGGACCGTGGACGAGGTCCGGCACGTCCTGCGGACCGCGAGCGCCCTGGGTGTCCCCGTGGTGCCGCAGGGCGCCCGTACGGGGCTGGCCGGGGCCGCCAACGCGGTGAACGGCTGCGTGGTGCTGTCCATGGTCCGGATGGACCGCATCCTGGAGATCGACGCGGCGAACCGGCTGGTGCGCTGCGAGCCGGGCGTCGTCACCGCCGACCTCGCGGCGGCCGTGGCGGGCGAGGGCCTGTGCTACCCGCCCGACCCCGCCTCGGGGGAGACGTGCACGATCGGCGGCAACATCGCCACCGGCGCGGGCGGCCTGTGCTGTGTGAAGTACGGCGTGACCGCCGACTACGTCCTCGGCCTCACGGTCGTCCTGGCCGACGGCGAGGTGCTGCGGGTGGGGCGGGACACGGTCAAGGGCGTCGCCGGGTACGACCTGACGCGGTTGTTCGTCGGGTCCGAGGGGACGCTCGGCGTGATCGTCGAGGCGACGCTGGCCCTGCTGCCGCCGCGGCCGCCCGCGCTGGCGCTGCTGGCGACCTTCGCGAGCACCCGGGACGCCGGCGCGGCCGCCGGCGCGGTCATCCGGGCCGGGCACGTGCCCTCGGCGCTGGAGCTGATGGACGCCACGACGACGGAGGCCGTGGCGGCGCTGGGCCATCCGCTGCTGGCCGGCGGGGGCGGGGCGACGCTGATCGCGGCGAGCGACGCCCCCGACGCGGCGGCCCGGGTCCGGGCGATGGCCGAGCTGTGCCGGGAGGCCAAGGCGCTGTCCGTCACGCTCGGGGAGGACGACGCGGGCTGCCGGCGGGTGCTGGACGCGCGGCGCATGGTGATGCCCGCGCTGGCCGGGGTGGCGCGGCGGATGCCGGGCGAGGCGGCGGCGTTCGTCGAGGACGTGGCCGTGCCGCGGGACCGGCTGGCCGCCCTCGTCGAGCGCGTCGAGGAGATCGCGGCGGAGTACGGCCTGTACATCGCCACCGCCGGCCACGCCGGCGACGGCAACCTCCATCCGACGGTCGTCTTCGACCGTTCCGATCCCGGGGCGACACGGCGCGCACGGGAGGCGTACGACGCGATCATGGCGGCGGGCCTGGAGCTGGGCGGCACCATCACCGGCGAGCACGGCGTGGGCACGCTCAAACGTGAGTGGCTGACCCGGGAGCTGCCGCCGCGCGCCCTGCGGTTGCAGCGGGACATCAAGCGGCTGCTGGACCCGGAGGGTCTGCTCAACCCCGGGAAGGTGCTGGCATGAGCTGGACGAGCAGGACCTTCGGCAGCACGGCCGGCCCCGCGGCGGACCTCTTCGGGGAGGACACACCCTCCGGTCTGCCCACCGCCGGCCGGAGCGAGAACCTGCGGCTGACCCTGGGCTACTTCCTGCCCAACTACCTCAGGGGCTCCTTCCGTTCGCGCCCCCGGATGGCCCGGCTGGTGGCCCGGATCGACCCGGACCGGCGCGGCGTGGAGCTGATGCGCGCCCTGCGCCGGCGGTACGGCCGGGGGCCGGTCGTGGTGCGCGGGGCCTTCGGGCCGACGCTGCTGGTGCTGGACGCGGAGGACGTCCGGCAGGTGCTGGCCGGGCCGGTCGAGGTGTACGCCGTCGACACGTGGGAGAAGGTGAGCGCGTTCGCCTCGGTGCAGCCCGAGGCGCTGGTCGCCTCGCACGGCCGGCAGCGCACGGCGCGGCGGGCGTTCAACGACGCGGTCCTGGACGCCGGGTGCCCGGTGCACCGGCTCGCCGGGCACTTCCTGCGGATCGCGGGCGAGGAGGCCCGCGAGCTGCTGGGACCGCGCGCGGAGGCCGGGCTGGCGGCGTACGAGATCCGCGCGCGGATCGAGCGCGTGGGACGGCGCTGCTTCCTGGGCGAGGCGGCCGCCGGCGACACGGAGTTCTCCCGGCTGCTGGGCGAACTGCTCGCCGAGGCCAACTGGATGGGGGCACGGCGCTGGCGCACGGCCCGTACCCGCCGGATCCGGCGGAAGATGATGCAGCGTCAGGCGCGATATCTGTGCGACGCCGACCCGCGCAGCCTGACGGGACTGTTCCGCACGGCGCCCCGGGGCCCGGAGACCGCCCCCGAGGGGCAGGTCGCGCACTGGTTCATGGCGCTGGGCGGGCTGCACACCGTGGTGACGCAGACGCTGGCGCTCCTGGCCACGCATCCGGCGCACCACCGGCGGGCCGCCGAGGAGGTCGCGGCGGCGGACCGCCGGCACGGCGCGCGCACGGTGGGCGGGTTCCGGGACATGCCCTATCTGCGCGCGTGCGTCCAGGACGCGGCGCGGCTGTGGCCGCCGGTGCCGGGCCTGCTGCGGCGCACGACGGCGGAGACCCGCTGGCGGGCGGGCGCGGCGCCGGGCGGGGCGAACGTCCTGGTGCCCGCCGCCTTCCACACCCGCGACGGGGAGCGGATCGACTACGCCCACCGCTTCGCGCCCGACAAGTGGCTGGACGGCACGGCGGAGACGGACTGGGCGCTGAGCCCGTTCAGCCGCGGCGAGGCCCGGTGCAGCGGGACGGAGCTGGCGCTCCAGCTGGCGACCGGCTTCGTCGCCGAGTTCCTGCGCGGCGGCGAACTGGCGGTGGCGGGCGTACGCCTGGGACCGGGCGCGCCGCTGCCGCACACCTTCGACGCGACGCGGCTGCGCGTCGGCTACCGCCCCTACCGCGCCCCGGAGGGGTCATGACGGCCGGCAGCGGCACCCGTGCCACCGGCCCCGACGTGGCCGCCCTCGCCGCGGTGGCCCGGACGCTCGGCCGGGCGGCCGGCGAGATCCGGGCGGCGGGCCGGGCGCTGACGGCCGTGATCACCGCCCCGGCCCTGGCCGCCTCCCTGGCCCGCTCGCCGCGCAGCGGGCTGCGGGCCGTACGGGCCCTGGCGGGCGCCCTGACGTCGTCCGCCGGGCTGGGGTACGCGCCCGACGGCGGGCGGGTGGGCCGGGCGGCGTGGCTGGGCGGCGTGCTCACCAGCCGCGAGAGCCTGGCGGTCGCGGTGGCGGTGACCTCGCTGGAGCTGCGCATCCGGCTGTGCTCGGTGCGCCATCCGGAGTTCGCCGAGGACGGGCCGGTGCGGCGGCTGCTGGACGCCATCGCGGCGGACCGGCAGCTGCGCGCCCTGCGGACGCTGCGGCAGAACGCCCGGGAGCAGGGCACGGAACGGTCGCTGGCCCAGCTCGCCCCCTCGCTGGCCGAGGTGATGGCGTGGAACGCGCTGGTGGACGAGAACCCGTTCAACGACGCGGCGGCCTGGCACATCGTCACCGGCACCCGGGCGGACGGTGATCCGGTGCTGGGCACGACCATCGGCGCCTGGGCGCGCTGGGACCGGGGGGCCGGGCGGGCCGAGGTGCTGCCGCCCGACCCGGCGCTCCTGGCCCGGCTGGACACCGGCGGGAGCGTCAGCGGCCAGCTGCGCAACGTGGCGCTCCTGGGCGCCACGGGCCGGATGCTGATCCAGCGGGTGACCGGCCCGGACGGTGCCGTCCGCTATGTGGTGGTACTGCCGGGCATGGCCTTCGGGCGGCCCCGCAACGCCACCCCGCAGGACCTGGTCGGCGCGGTCACGGCGGTGGGCCGCAACGACACGCCGTACACCCGGGCGGTGCGCAAGGCCCTCGCCCGGGTGGTGCCCGGGGGCGCCGAGGTGGCGCTGGTCGGGCACAGCCTGGGCGGCATCACGGCGCTGAACCTGACCGAGCTGCCCGACGTCAACGAGCGGTGGCGGCTCACCCACGCCGTCGCCGTCGGCTCCCCGGTCGACTTCAAGCGCCCGCTCGATCCCCGGACCCGGGTGGTCAGCCTCGTCAACGAGCACGACGTGGTGCCCAACCTGGAAGGCCGCGGCCCGGTGTCGGTCTTCCCCGTGCCCGCCGACTGGCTGGAGATCACCTGGGTGGACCGGTCGCACGACTTCCCGCAGTGCCACAACGCGGGGGCGTACGCGCGGAGCCTCGACGAGGTGGTCCCCGAGGCGCGCGACCGGGTGGACGCCCTGCTCGCGCCGTACCGGGGCCGGGTGGAGGAGAGCGTCGTCCTCCGGCTCCACGACCGCTGACCCACCATCCCTCCCCCTTCCGGAGAGCTACCCCCCGTTGGAGCGACCCCCCGTTGGAGCGACCCCCGTTGGAGAGCGACAGATGACACCGGCACCACGGCACCGCCGCGAGTGGCACTCCCTGCCCTTCCCCCTGGCGCTGCTGGAGATCAGACGGCAACGGGAGCTGCTGCGCGCCCACAATCTGCACGACACCCACGGCGCCGGCGGCGAGCGGCCCCGCACGCCCACCGCCGACCCGCTGCCGCACCGCAGCTACGACGGCTCCGGCTACGACCCGGCCGACGCGGACATGGGCCGCGCCGGCACCCGCTTCGACCGCAACTGCCCACTGCCGCAGACCTTCCCCGAGTCCGAGGAGCAGGGGCTCTTCGCGCCGAGTCCCCGGGAGGTCAGCCGGCGGCTGCTGGCCCGTTCCCGGGGCTTCCGCCCGGCGACCTCGCTCAACCTGCTGGCCGCGGCCTGGATCCAGTTCCAGAACCACGGCTGGTTCAGCCACGGCGACAATCCCGCCGAGACGCCCCTGGACGTACCGCTGGCATCGGACGACGACTGGCCGCGCTGCCCGATGCTGGTCCGGCGCAGCCGGCCCGACCCCGTCGCCCACACCGGGCCCGGGCGGCCGCCGACGTACGAGAACACCGTCACCCACTGGTGGGACGGCTCGCAGATCTACGGGTCGGACGAGCGCAGGTGCCGGGAGCTGCGCACGGGCGAGGGCGGCCGGCTCGCCGTGGTGGACGGCAGGCTGCCGGACGAGACGCGTCCGGGGCTCTCCGGCATCGACGCCACCGGCTTCAACGACAACTACTGGGTCGGCCTGTCGCTGCTGCACACGCTCTTCGCCAAGGAGCACAACGCGATCTGCGCGCGGATCGCCGCCGCGCACCCCACCTGGGACGACGAGCGGCTGTTCCAGGTGGCGCGGCTGGTGAACGCCGCCGTCATGGCCAAGATCCACACGGTGGAGTGGACGCCGGCGGTCATCGACCGCCCGGTGACCCGCGCGGCGATGCACATCAACTGGTACGGGGTGCTCCCGGCGCGGCTGCGGCGCCGGGTGGGGCGCTACGGCCGGGGCGAGGCGTTGTTCGGCATCCCCGGCTCCCCGACCGCGCACCACGCCGCGCCGTACTCCATGACCGAGGAGTTCGTCACCTCGTACCGGCTGCACCCGCTGATCCGCGACGAGTACGAGATCCGCTCCCACCGCACCGGCGAGCTCGTCGACCTCACCGGCTTCGAGTCGCTCCAGGCGCTGGCCACCCGGAAGGCGGTGGACCGTTGGGGCACCACCGACCTGCTCTACTCCTTCGGCGTCACCCACCCGGGCGCCATCACCCTGCACAATCACCCCGACTGCCTGCGCGACCTGGTGCGCGTGTCCGGGGAGCACGTCGACCTGGGCACGGTGGACGTGCTGCGCGACCGCGAGCGCGGCGTGCCGCGCTACACCGCCTTCCGGGCCGCGCTGCACCGGCCGCCGGTGGCCTCCTTCGAGGAGCTGACCGGCGGGAACGCCCGGCTGGCCGCCGAGCTGCGGGAGGTCTACGACGGACGTCTGGACCGGGTCGACACCATGGTCGGGATGTACGCCGAACCCCGGCCGCGGGGCTTCGCGTTCAGCGACACGGCGTTCCGGGTGTTCGTGCTGATGGCGTCCCGGCGCCTGAAGAGCGACCGCTTCTTCACCACCGACTACCGGCCGGGGATCTACACCGCGGAGGGCCTGGAGTGGATCGACCGTACGACGATGCGCGACGTCCTGCTGCGGCACCACCCGGAGCTGGCGCCGGTCCTGGAGGGCGTGCGCAACGCCTTCACGCCCTGGGCGGGGACGCGGTGACGGCCCCGGACGAGAGCGTCCCGGTCCCCTGGTCGCGATCGGTGCGGGCGCAGGCCGACAACCTGCGCGAGCAGGCGGGACGGCTGCGGGCCGGCGCCGACGCCGTCACTCTGCTCGGCGCGGAGGGCACCGTGCTGCGGGAGCGCATCCTCACCCACGCGGAGCGCGCCGAGACGGCCGCCCGCTCGCTGGAGCGCGCGGCGGAGGCGCTGCGGGGCCACGAGGCGGTCCTCGCCGCCCTCGCGCGGCGGCGCGGCGAGAACGGGGGCGCGCGGCGCGTCGGGTGAGGCGCGAACCACCTGGCCGGGGCGCCTCGGCCGGGGCGGGCGTGGCGCGCGCCCGCCCCGGCCCGGGCGCGCGTCAGCTCGCGCGGACACTCTCCTCCGCCCTGGCGTACCAGCGGTCGCCGCGCAGCTCCGCCAGGCCGTGCCCGGCGAGCCCGTTGACGTGCTTGAGGATCGTGCGCAGCTGATAGCCCACCGAGGCGCTCAGCTCGTCCACGGACGCCCCGTCGGCACCGAAGGCCCGCAACCCGTCCCAGGTGCGGGCCTCGTGCCGGCCCAGCGCGGGCGCCGGCACCGGCACGGGCCGCTCCTGGCGCACCTCGCGCTTCGGCTCGGGGCGCGCCCCGGCGGGGCGGGCGGTCCCCATGGGGCGGGGGGTGCGGTTGACCCTGCGGTGTCGGCGGCCCTTCTGGCGCTTGCTCATGGCTGAACCACTGCTCCGTCCTGCGTCGTCGGTCCTGCGGTGCCGGTGCCACAACTCGGCGCGACTCCGGCCGGTTACGACAATTCCACTAAGTGTGCGCGACATCACGCACCGTCACCCGGCCATGTTCATACGAGCCGCGTATTGCGCCGGACATGTGACGCCGGGGGCGTGGGCATCGTGGCCCGGGTCCTGTTCCCGCGGGCGGTCCGGGGCCGCGCGCATCATGACGGGTGTGACCGTGGAAACCGTACGAGTCGACGGAAGCGGCGACAGCGGTGCGCCGGTGGCGGACGCGCCCCGGACGGCCGCCCGGCGCCGCCGCGACGAGGGGCTGCTGCTCCTCCTCGCCGTCCTGATCAGCTGCTGCGGGTACGCGTACACCGGCCTGGCGACCGCCGGCCGGGTCCCCGGCGGGCTGACCGGCTTCGCGGGCGTCCTGGTGTGCCTGGCGCTCGTGCCCCATCTGGCGGTACGGCGCCGGGCGCCGCACGCCGACCCGCTGATCCTGCCGCTGGCGGTGCTGCTCTCCGCGCTGGGGCTGGTGCTGCTGTACCGCCTGGACCCCGCGTACGCCCGGCGCTACGACTCCGATCCGACGGCCTCCGGGCAGCTGATGTGGACGGTCGTGGGGGTGGCGGTGTGCGTCGGCGTGGTGGCACTGCTGCGGGATCACCGCCGGTTGCAGCGCTACATCTATCTGACGATGGCCGTGGGGCTCGTGCTGCTGATGGCGCCCGCGTTCTTCCCCGGCGACCTCTACGGCGCCAAGCGCTGGATCCTCGTCGGGCCGCTGTCGTTCCAGCCGGGCGAGTTCGTCAAGACGATGATGGCGGTCTTCTTCGCCGGCCATCTCGTCATCCACCGCGACGCGCTGGCACTGACGGGGCGCAAGGTGCTCGGCATGCGGCTGCCGCCGGGACGGCAGCTCGGCCCGATCCTCGCGGTGTGGGTGCTGAGTCTGCTGGTGCTGGTCCTGGAGCGGGACCTGGGCACCTCGCTGATCTTCTTCGGCCTGTTCGTGGTGATGCTGTACGCGGCCACCGAGCGCACCGGCTGGGTGGTGTGCGGCGTGTTGATGGCCGTGGTCGGGGCCGGGGTGGTGGGCTCGATGGAACCGCACGTCAAGGGGCGCATCGATGCCTGGCTGCACCCCTTCGACGCCTTCCGGGCGGGCAGCGGCGTCTCGGACCAGGCCGCGCAGGCCCTCTTCAGCTTCGGCAGCGGCGGGGTCACGGGCAGCGGGCTGGGGCTCGGCCACCCCGAGCTGGTCCGGTTCGCCGGCCGCAGCGACTTCATCCTCACCACCGTCGGCGAGGACCTCGGGCTCACGGGGACCATGGCCGTCCTGGTGCTGTACGCGCTGCTGGTCCAGCGCGGCCTGAGCGTGGCCCTGCGCTCGCGGGACCCGTTCGGCAAGCTGCTCGCGGTGGGACTGGCGGGGGCGCTGGCGCTCCAGGTGTTCGTGGTGGCGGGTGGTGTGCTGGGGCTGATCCCGCTGACCGGCAAGGCGCTGCCGTTCCTCGCCAAGGGCGGCTCGTCGCTGGTGGCCAACTGGCTGATGGTGGCGGTGCTGATCCGCATCAGCGACAACGCGGGACGGGAGGGGGCGGCGGAGGCGGACTGAGGGGGGGCGGAGGCGGACTGAGGGGGCGGAGGCGGACTGAGGGGGGCGGAGGCGGACTGAGGGGGGCGGAGGCGGACTGAGGGGGGCGGAGGCGGACTGAGGGGCTGCGGGCCCGGCCTGCGGCGGGCCCCGGGGCGCCGCACGATGGGGGCATGCTGCTCGCCGAGATCGCACGCGTGTCCGGGGAGGTGGCGGCGACGAGCTCCCGCTCGGCGAAGACCGCCCTGCTGGCCGGGCTGTTCCGCGATGCCGAGCCGGACGAGGCGCCCGTCGTCATCCCGTACCTCGCCGGCCGGTTGCCGCAGCGCCGGACCGGCGTCGGCTGGAGCGCCCTGCGCGACGCGCCGCCCCCGGCGGCCGTGCCCACCCTGACCGTGCTGGACGTCGACCGGGCGCTCACGGAGATCGCGGCGGTGTCGGGCCCGGGGGCGCGGGCCGAGCGCGGGCGCCTGCTCGGCGCGCTGCTGGGCGCGGCCACCGCCGGGGAACAGGACTTCCTGATCCGTCTGATCGGCGGCGAGCTGCGTCAGGGCGCCCTGGACGCGCTGGCCGTGGAGGGCCTGGCGGCCGCGGCCGGGGCAGCGCCGGAGGAGCTGCGGCGGGCGGTGATGGTAGGGGGTTCGCTGGGCGCGGTGGCCCGGGCGCTGCTGGCCGGGGGCCCGGCGGTGCTGGCGGAGTTCCGGCTGCGGGTGGGACGGCCGGTGCTGCCGATGCTGGCGCGGAGCGCCGGGGACG
The DNA here is from genome assembly GCF_056434285.1 of Streptomyces sp. NPDC044063. NCBI lineage: Bacteria > Bacillati > Actinomycetota > Actinomycetes > Kitasatosporales > Streptomycetaceae > Streptomyces > Streptomyces sp. NPDC044063. The sequence continues at coordinate 6,616 of NZ_JBWKFM010000043.1, read as the reverse complement.
TCGACGAGGCGCTGGACCGGCTGGGGCCGTGCGCGGTGGAGGAGAAGCTCGACGGCATCCGGGTGCAGGTGCACCGGGACGGCGGGCGGGTGCGGGTCTGGACGCGGACGCTGGACGAGATCACCGACCGGTTGCCGGAGCTGGTCGCGGCGGCGCTGGAGCTGCCGGTGGGCTCGGTGGTGCTGGACGGGGAGGTGATCGCGCTGGACGCGGCGGGGCGGCCGCACGCGTTCCAGGACATCGCCGGGCGGGTGGGCACGCGGGCCGGTGCAACCCTTCCGCTGTCGCCGGTGTTCTTCGATGTGCTGGAGGTGGACGGCCGGGAGCTGCTGACGATGCCGGTGGCCGAGCGGCACGCGGTGCTGGCCCGCGTGGTGCCCGAGCCGCTGCGGGTGCGGCGGCTGGTGGTGGCCGATCCGTCGGAGGAGGGGGCGCGGGCGGCCGCGCGGGAGTTCGCGGAGGAGGTGCTGCGGCGTGGGCACGAGGGGGTGATGGTCAAGGCGTTGGACTCCGCCTACAGCGCGGGGCGGCGGGGAGCCGCGTGGCTGAAGGTGAAGCCGGTGCACACCCTGGATCTGGTGGTGCTGGCCGCCGAGTGGGGGCACGGGCGGCGCCGGGGGAAGCTGTCGAACCTGCATCTGGGGGCGCGCCGTCCGGACGGCTCGTTCGCGATGCTGGGCAAGACGTTCAAGGGGCTGACGGACGCGGTGCTGGCCTGGCAGACCGGGCGGCTGCTGGAGCTGGCGGTGCGGGACGACGGCCAGGTGGTGACCGTACGGCCGGAGCTGGTGGTGGAGATCGCCTTCGACGGCCTCCAGCGGTCCTCACGGTATCCCGCGGGAGTGACCCTGCGCTTCGCGCGGGTGGTGCGGTACCGGGAGGACAAGACGGCGGCCGAGGCCGACACGGTGGATACCGTGCTGGCCCTGGGCGCGGCCGCGGCGGGGCCGGCCGGCGGCTGAGGCCGGCCGGGCAGAGGCGGCGCGCGACGGCGGTGGAGTGCACGAGGAGTTGACAGTGGGCCGCCTTGAGCGGCTTGCGAGGAACGGGGCGCTGACGTCGCGTCAGCGCCCCGGGGCGGCCCGCCGTCGATCGCTCCCGCCGGGTCCGGTCACGCGCCCTGGAGCAGGTCCAGCAGGTCCTGGCGGGCGAACATGGCCGCGGTGTCGAGGGCGGACGGCATACCGGCGGACGGGTCGGCGCCGTGCGCCATCAGCACGCGGACCACCTCGACCTCGCCCTTGAAGACGGCGCCCGCCAGCGGCGTCTGCCCCCGGTCGTTGGGGCGGTCCGGGTCGGCACCGCGCTCCAGCAGGGCGGTGACGGCGTCCGGGTGGCCGTGGTAGGCGGCGAGCATGACGAGCGAGTCGCCCCGGTCGTTGGTGAGATTCGCCGGAACGCCTGCGTCCACATAGGCGGCGAGCGTATCGGTGTCCCCGTGCCGCGCGAGGTCGAAGACCTTGGCGGCGAGCTGCAGCACCTCGGGGTCGTGGGCGGGCTCCGCGGCCTCGGGCGTCGGTCCGGTCATCGTCTGCCATCCTCCGTACGGGTGTGTCCCCAGTTGCCGGAATAATACTTTCTGTGAAGCTGGAGGGACTCATGGTGACCGCCCCCCAGCTCCCAGGAGATACCCATGATCCTCTCCATGTCGGGCGTCGTGCTCCTCGGTATCGTCGTCTTCCTGTTCTTCCGCAAGGACAACCTCAAGGCCTCGCACGGGCTGGTCTGCGCCCTGTTCGGCTTCTATCTCGCGGGAACCGGCATCGCCCCCAGCATCAAGGCGGGCGGCGCCAGCCTGGCCAATCTGCTGGGCGGCCTCAAGTTCTAGGGCGTGTCCGCCTCACGGCACCACCCCCCGGAGCCCGGCACGGGCCCACGCCCGCTCCCCCGCCCCCCGGCCGGCGGCATCTCGTCCGACCGGGGCAGGGAGCTCGCGCGCGGCGCCGCCGACGGCATCCGGGACGTCCTCCACCCGCTGTTCGTGGTGGCACGCGGACTGCACCGGCTGGCCGCCCGGGCGGTCCGCGGCTGGCTGCGCATGCCCGCCGACCGGCGCGGCCCCTCGCTGCTCCTGCTGTGCTCCTCCGCGGTCATCCTGGCGCTCGTGCCGTACGGGCCGCCGCTGACCGCTGCCGTCCTGGTGGCGGCGGGGGCCTGGGCCGGCCGGGAGCGGACGCCGGAGCCCGCGGAGCCGGACGCCGCCGAGGACGCCCGCCTCCAGTCGCTCTACGAGGCGCTGGTGCCCTACCTCGGCACCCCGGAGGACCCGGATCCGCTGTATGCGCGCGGCGGCGACCGGAGCGCCGCCTTCGAGGAGCACGCCTTCGACGACCGGGGCCGGCTCGCGTTCCTCCGGCTGCGCTACCCCGCCTGCTTCACCGACGGCGAGGAGGCCGCCCGGGGCAGGATCGAGCAGGTGCTGCGGTTCAAGGCCGGGCCGGGCCGGGAGTACCGGTTCACCTGGGACCCGGCCGCCAACCGGCTGGAGCTCGGCGCCCTCGCGCCGCTGCCCGCGGACATCCGGGCCCAGCCGTTCGTGACCGCCCCCGGGGAGACCGTGCTGGGCTTCACCGACCCGGCCGACGTGCCGCGCCGGCTGCCGGTGACCGGCGACGAGGGGAACCGCGACGCGCCCCCGGTCGTCTGGCGCACCGGGCCCCGCTCGACCGAACCCCATCTGCTGGTCCTCGGCCGGGCCGGCCGCGGCACCACCACCCTGCTGCGCTCGGTCGCCCTCCAGGCCCTGCGGCACGGCGACGCGGTGGTGCTCGACGGCGGCGGCACGGGGGGCTTCGCCCTCCTGGCGGAGCGGGAGGGCGTCCTGGCCGTGGAGTGCGCGGCCGCCGGGGCGCTGGCCGTCCTCGAATGGGCCTCCCACGAGACCGAGCGGCGCCTCGCGGCCGCCGACCACGCCCGTCTCCACGGCCGCCCGGCCCCGGACGACGTCCGCCGCCCCCTGTGGATCGTGGCCGACCGGCCCGTCGCGCTCGGCCGGCTCGCCGCCGCCGAGGGCCGCCCGGACCCGCTGGACCTGCTGCGGGGCCCGCTGCGGCACGGCAGGCTCGCCAACGTCACCGTCGTGGTGGGCGAGCGGCTGGAGGAGGCCGGGGCGCTCGACCCGGAGGTGTTCGCCCAGACCGGGGCCCGGGTCGTGCTGGGCCCGGCCGCCGCCGGCGAGGCGGCCGCGGCGCTGGGCGCCGCCCCCCATATCCACCCCGGTGACCTGCTGCCGCCCGGCCGGGGCTACGCGCGCCTGGGGCCGGGGCCCGTGCTGCGGTTGCAGGTGCCCGCCACCCCGGACCCGTACGACGAGGAGACGCCCGACGCCGAGCGGGAGGCGGTGCTGAGCCTGCTGCCGCGCCGGCCCGGGTAGGCGGTCCTACGCCACGTACGTGCGGGGCGTCTCGACGGCGGCGGTCGCCCCGCTCGCCACCAGGCGGGTGGCCTCGGCGAGCCGGGTCGCGGCCTGTTCGGCGACCGGGGCGCCCACGGTGAAGGGCAGCCGCACATAGCCCTCGAAGGCCCCGTCGACGCCGAAGCGCGGCCCCGACGGCACCCGCACGCCCAGCCGCTCCGCGGCCTCGGCGATCCTGGACCCGGACAGCCCGCCGGTGCGCGCCCACAGCGTGAGCCCGCCGTGCGGCACGGTGAACTCCCAGTCGGGCAGGTGCCGCCGGACGGCCTCGACGACGGCGTCCCGGTTCTCCCGGGTCTGCGCGCGCCGTATCCCCAGGGCGGAGTCCCAGCCGCCGGTGTTCAGCAGCCAGGTCACGGCCAGCTGGTCGATGACGGGCGTGCCCAGGTCGGCGTAGGCGCGGGCGGCGATCAGGGTGCGGATCACCTCGGGGGCGGCCCGCACCCAGCCGATGCGCAGGCCGGCCCAGAAGGACTTGCTGGCCGAGCCGACGGTGATGACGGCGTTGCCCGCGGGGTCGAAGGCGCAGACGGGACGCGGCAGTTCGATCCCCTCGTCGAGGACGAGCTCGGACATCGTCTCGTCGGCCACCAGCAGCGTGCCGGCGGCCCGGGCGGCCTCGACCAGCTCCCGGCGCTGCTCCTCGGGGGCCAGCGCGCCGGTGGGGTTGTGGAAGTCGGCGATGACGTAGGCCATGCGCGGCGCCGCGTCGCGCAGCACCTGCCGCCAGGCGTGGAGGTCCCAGCCGCCGAGCCGGTCCGCCATCGCCACGGGCACCAGCCGGACGCCGGCCTCGCGCATCAGCTGGAGGACGTTGGCATAGGAGGGCGACTCGACGGCGACCCGCTCGCCGCGCCCGGCCATCAGCCGGCAGATGGCCGCGACGGCGCCCATGGCCCCGGTGGTGATCATGATCTGCTCGGGCATGGTGGGGATGCCGCGCGCGGTGTAGCGGTCGGCGACGGCCTGCCGGAGGGCGGGCAGCCCGGCGGGGTAGTCGCCGTGGGTGTGGGCGTAGGGCGGCAGCTCCTCCAGGGCGCCCTGGAAGGCGCGGGTGAGCCAGGGCTCGGGGGCGGTGAGCGCGGCGCAGCCCAGATCGATCACGGACGCGGCGGCCTCCGGCGGCAGCGGGTCCAGGGCCCGGGTGGGCAGCGGGCTCCCCGCGGGCACGGCGGTCCAGCTGCCCGCGCCGCGGCGCGACTCCAGGAAGCCCTCGCCGCGCAGCGCCTCGTAGGCGGCGGCCACGGTGGTGCGGCTCACGGACAGGGCGGCGGCCAGCTCGCGCTCGGCGGGCAGCCGGGCCGCCACGGGCACGCGCCCTTCGAGGACGAGCAGCCGGACGCCGTCGGCGAGGGAGCGGTAGGCGGGCAGCCGGCGGCCGCCGAGCGGGGTGACGGTGTCCCGCGTGTGCTGCGAGCCGAGCAGACGCGCGAGCTGAGCCGCGCCGACCGAAGAGGTCCACTGAGTCATGGCGTGCAGTCCACCTTCCCGGGATTGGCTATGGATCATCCTTCGACCCAGTCCACAGACTGTCATGACTCAAGCCACTCGCACCACCAATGGGGGGATTTCCTTGTCCGCGCCACGGGGATCAGAGCCGTCGGGTCCGATATCCGGACCCTCCGGCCCGTCGCTCGCCCGCCGACTCGTCCAGCTGTACGGCGGGCTCGCGCTGTACGGGATCAGCATCGCGCTGCAGCTGCGCGCGGGGCTCGGGCTGGCGCCGTGGGACGTGCTGAACCAGGGTGTGTCCCGGCACACGGGCCTGTCGATCGGCACGATCACGATCGCCATCGGCGCGCTGGTGCTGCTGCTGTGGATCCCGCTGCGGCAGCGGCCCGGGCTCGGCACGATCTCCAACGTGCTGGTGATCGGCCTGATGGTGGACGCGACGCTGAGCGTGGTGCCGGCGCCGCCCGGCACGCTCTGGGCGCGGATCCCGCTCCTGCTGTTCGCGGTGGTGCTGTGCGGGGTCGCGACGGGGCTCTACATCACCCCGCGCTTCGGCGCGGGCCCGCGCGACGGGCTGATGACCGGCCTCCATCTGCGGACCGGGCGCTCGGTGCGACTGGTGCGGACCTGCATCGAGGTCACCGTGCTGGCGACCGGCTTCGCGCTGGGCGGCACCGTGGGCGTGGGCACGGTGCTCTTCGCGGTGGCGATCGGCCCGCTGGCGCAGTTCTTCCTGCGCCTCTTCGCCGGCGCCGAGCCGGCCACGGCAGCCGGGGCGAACGGCGGGACGGAGGCCGGGGCGGAGGCAGGGACGGACACCCGGACGCAGCCGCCCACGGCCGCCGATCCGGCCAATCCGACCATTCCGGTCCACGAAGTACCGGACCCGGTTCACCCCTGAAACCGGCGGCGCGGTAGTGTACGCCTTCGACCCACCGGACGGACCGTTACTGCGCGCTCAAGCAGCGGAAACACAGGGTGACATCTCTTGCCAGATGTGACAAAACGGGCGCTGGTGGGTACAACAAGGGGCGGCACGACGGGCGACGCATGTCCCTCAACGGGGAATCTTCACCGCCGACCGGACGTTGACCGGATGACGACGACAGCGACACCTGTCCTGTGGGCGACCAAGCCCGGGAGGCACGATTCATGAGTGAGCGAGCTCTCCGCGGCACGCGACTCGTGGTTACCAGCTACGAGACCGACCGCGGCATCGATCTGGCACCACGCCAGGCGGTGGAGTACGCATGCCCGAACGGCCATCGATTCGAGATGCCGTTCTCTGTGGAGGCGGAAATTCCGCCGGAGTGGGAGTGCAAGGCGTGCGGCGCCGTGGCACTCCTGGTGGACGGCGACGGTCCTGAGGAGAAGAAGGGCAAGCCCGCGCGTACGCACTGGGACATGCTCATGGAGCGACGCACCCGCGAGGAGCTCGAGGAGGTGCTGGCCGAGCGGCTGGCCGTCCTGCGCTCCGGCGCCATGAACATCGCCGTGCACCCGCGCGACACGCGCAAGTCCGCCTGACGGCGGCGCGCACCGCACAAAGCACCACCAAGGGCCCGGGGGGGGGGGGTGGGGGGGGGGGGGGGGGGGGGGTTGGTGGGGGGGGGGGGGGGGGGGGGGGGGGGGCCGGAGGAGGGGCGGGGGGGGGGGGGGGGGGCGGGGGGGGCCCCGGGCCGCGAGGGGGAGGGGGGGCAAGCAGCAGAAAATGTCAACCACAAAACTGCTCACCTGTGCGGGCGTGCC
>NZ_JBWKFM010000042.1:0-55748 GCF_056434285.1 Streptomyces sp. NPDC044063 | reverse complement strand
CTCCCCCCCCCCCCCCCCCCCCCCCCCCCCCCCCCCCCTCCCCCCCCCCCCCCCCCCCCCCCCCCCTCCCCCCCCGCCCCGCGGGCGGCTCAGGCCGCGCGGTGGCCCTGGCGGCGCCACGGGCCGGTGATCGCGAGCATGATCCCGGGGTCCTGGATGTTGGCGAACAGCGTCCGTCCGTCGGGCGAGAAGGTCACCCCCGTGAACTCGCTGTACTCCGGCTTCGCCGGGGTGCCCAGGTTGAGCTCGTTCCGCGCGATCGGATACGTGCGCCCGTCGTCGAGGGCCCCGAACAGGTGCTGGACGCCCTCGCCGTCCTCGGCTATGACCAGGCCGCCGTAGGGGGAGACGGTGATGTTGTCCGGGCCGTCGAAGGCGCCGTCGCGTCCCGGGTCCTTGTTGACGCCGAGCAGCACCTTCAGCGTCAGGGTCCGGCGGCGCGGGTCGTAGAACCACACCTGGCCGTCGTGCTGGACGGGGCTCTCCTCGCGCGCGTAGGAGGACACCACATAGGCGCCACCGTCGCCCCACCACATGCCTTCGAGCTTGCGCGCCCGGGTGACCGCGCCGGCCCCGAACTGCCGGCGGACGGAGACGGTCCGCGCGTCGCGGTCGGGCACGGTCACCCAGTCCACCCCGTAGACCGTGCCCACGCGTACGGCCCGGGACAGGTCGTCCACGAACCGGCCGCCGGAGTCGAAGCACTTGAAGGCCTGCAGTACGCCCGCGTCGTCCGCGAGTGTGCGGAGCCGGCCCCGGCCGTGCCGGAATCCGGCCGGCGGGGTCCAGCGATAGAGGAGCCCGTTGGGCCCGGCGGCGTCCTCGGTGAGGTAGAGGTGGCCGCGGCGGGGGTCGGTGACGACGGCCTCGTGGGCGTACCGGCCCAGCGCCTTGACGGGCCGGGGGGCGCGGTTCGCCCGCCGGTCGTGCGGGTCGACCTCGAAGACGTAGCCGTGGTCCTTGGTCATACCGTTCTGACCGGCCTTGTCCTCGGTCTCCTCGCAGGTCAGCCAGGTGCCCCAGGGGGTGCTGCCGCCCGCGCAGTTGGTGGAGGTGCCCGCGACGCCGACCCACTCGGCCACGTGCTCGCCGTGCCGGGCGACCTCGACGACCGTACAGCCGCCGGCGGCCGCGGGATCGTAGACGAGCCCCTCCTCGAGCGGCACCGGGTACTTCCAGCCGGCGCGCGGGCCCTTGAGCTCGTGATTGTTGACCAGCAGCGTCCTGCCGCGCGTCCCCTCGAACGCGGCGGTGCCGTCGTGGTGGGAGGGCGTGGGCCGGCCCGACTCCAGGCGGGTGACGCCGGCGCGCGTCACGACGCGGTAGGAGAAGCCGGCGGGCAGCGCGAGGAGGCCCGCCGGGTCGGGCCGCAGCGGCCCGTACCCGGGCCGGCCGGGGCCCGCGGCGGCCTCCGGTCCGGCGGCCAGCGCCCCGGGGGCGCTCGCCAGCGCTCCGACGCTGCCGGTCAGGGCCACCCCGGCCCCGGCGAGGGCGGACCGCGCGGCGAACTCTCTTCGACTGAAGCCGGTGCTCATCGTCATCTCCAAGGGCGACACGGCCCGGACCACCCGGGACTCCGCCGCCAGGCTTCCCGTGCCCGTGGAACAGACGATGAACACACTTCTACGGGGGTGCGACGAGCGCCCGGCGGCCGGCACGTGCCGGCCGTGCGCCCCGGCGGGGCCCCGGGACCCCTTCGCCACGCCGCCCCCGCGGCGGGGATCAGCGGCGGGAGCGGGCCTTGAACGCCGCCTTCCGGGCGTCCTTCGCCACCTTCTTGTCCGGGTGGAGGCGCCCCATCGCCTCCAGGACCTCCGCCGTGGCGGGGTGGTCCACCCGCCACGCGGCGTCGAAGAAGCCGCTGTGCCCGCCGACCAGGCCGACGACCAGGCCCCGGAGCTCCTCCGAGCCGGCCACGGCGTCGTCGCCGCGCGCCGCCAGCTGGGCGGCGATCGTGTCGATGGTGAGCCAGAAGACCATGGCCTCGCCCGGCTCGGGGATGTCGGCGGCGCCGCGCTCGGCGAGCCAGACCCGGGCGAGGCCGCCGAGCTGCGGGTCGTCGAGGACCTCGCGCAGGGCGGGCTCCGCCTCGGGGCCCAGGAGGGCCAGCGTCTGCTGGCAGACGAGGCGGCGGCGGGGCGCCTCCTCGTCGGCGCCGTGCGCGGCGGCGAGGAGCTCGCGGGCCGCGTCCAGCGGGGTGCGGCGGGCGAGCCAGAGGTCGGTCTCGGTGCGGACCAGCGCCTCGGGGTAGTGCGGCAGGGCCATGAGGAGGTCGCTCGCGCCGGCCTCGGCGAGGTCGCCGACGACCGGGGCCTCGACGCCGGCGTCGAGCATGCGGGCGCGCACGCCGTAGAGGCCGAGCGGGGTGAGGGCGACCATGCCGTAGCGGGCGACGTCCTCGTCCTCGGGGAGGTCGGAGGTCACGCCGTCGACGGACTCGCGGATGTGGCCCTCGCCGTCGATCTCCTCGATGAGGGACTCGTCGACGGGCCGGTAGCGCACCAGGCCGGTGGGCTCCAGCAGCCGGAACTGGTCGTCGAGGCGCATCATCGCCTCGGAGACCTCCTCCAGGACGTCGTCCGTGGGCTCGTCCATGTCGTCGGGGACGATGAGGGAGGCGGCGAGCGCGGGCAGCGGCACGGTGCGGCCGGCCTCGCCCTCGTCGAGGGCGGTGAGGAGGTAGAGGTTGCCGAGGATGCCGTCGAGGAAGTCGGCCTCCTCCTCGGGGTTCCAGTCGATCGCGTCGAGGTCGATGTCCCCGGTCTCGGAGAGCTGGTCGACGAGGTCGCCGAGGTCGGGCGCGGCGGCGTCGGCGAGCACGGTCTCCAGGCCGGTGAGCCACAGGTCGAGGACGTCCTGGGGGCTGCCGGAGGTGAGCGTGGCGAGCTCCTCGCCGGCCCGGGCGACGCCGGCCGTCTCGTCGTCGCCGGGCTCCGCCCCCTCCGCCGCCGGCTCCCCCTCCGCCGGCTCCTCCTCCTCGGTGAACTCCACCATCCCGGTGTCGAGGGCGAGCTGCCAGGCCTCGGCCGCGTACGTGGTGCCGTCCTCGTCGTCCGCGAGCCCCAGCAGGGCGGTGGCGGTGGTGAGCTGACCGGCGAGCAGTTCGCCGCCCGCGCCGACCGGGGTGCCCTCGCCGGCCCAGCGGGCGAGCCGCGCGGCGCGCGCGAACAGCGGGGCGCCGAGGGCTTCGCGGGCGAGCTCCGCGTCGGAGGGGAGCCGCACCGGCGGCATGGTCGGGCGGTCTGCGGACATCAGGGGAGTCATCTCCTCGTCGTGACGGCCGGGCCGGCCGCACGGATCGTCGTGGGGCGCCGCGCGCGGTCGCCGGCGCGCGGGGTCCCAGCCTAGACGTGTTTCGTCCCGAGCCGCCCGGTTCATGGACCCGTCATCGGAACGACGGCCACCGCTTACCCCGGAACCCTTGACAACGACCCTGCTCAGACCAGAAATTGACGCGCGTAGATTGCATATCGCCCGTGCACACCGTGTAATCACCCAGCACCACTCAAGATCACGAGACCGCGGTCTTTCGATCCACCCCCCTCATCACTCCCCTTCCGGAGGATTCCGTGCTGCCCAACCGCCGTTCCCCGCGCCCGCGCCGCCGCGCCGCGACCGTCGGCACCCTCGTCGCCGGCGCGCTCGCGGCCGGCCTGCTCGCCCCCGCCCACGCGAGCGCCGACGGCGGCCCCGCCGTCCGCATCCACGACATCCAGGGCACCACCCGGATATCCCCGTACAACGGCGCGCAGGTGAGCGACGTTCCGGGCGTCGTCACGGCTGTGCGCGACTTCGGCTCGGCGCGCGGCTTCTGGTTCCAGGACACCGACCCGGACCACGACGACGCGACCAGCGAGGCGGTCTTCGTCTTCACCGGCAAGACCCCGCCCCCGGTGCACGTCGGCGACGCCGTGCTCGTCTCGGGCACGGTGAGCGAGTACTACCCCGGCGGCGAGCCGGCCGGCCTCCAGTCCGTCACCCAGATCGGCAAGGCCACCGTGACCGTACGGTCCTCCGGCAACGCCCTGCCCGCGCCCGTCCGGCTGCGCCCGTCGCTCATCCCCGACCGGTACGCCCCCGACGCCCGCGGCGGCTCCATCGAGAAGCTCCCGCTGCGGCCCGGCCGCTACGCCCTCGACCGCTACGAGTCCCTGGAGGGCATGCGGGTCGAGGTCCGCGACGCCCCGGTCGTCGGCGCGACGAGCCCCTACAAGGACCTGTGGGTGACCGCCGAGCCGCGCCACAACCGCACCGGCCGCGGCGGCACGCTCTACGGCGCGTACGCCGACCCCAACGCCGGCCGGGTGAAGGTCGCGTCGCTGCTCCCCTACGCCCAGCACCCCTTCCCCGTGGCCAACGTCGGTGACGAGCTCACCGGCGCCACCACCGGCCCGCTGGACTACGACAACTTCGGCGGCTACACGATCCAGGCCACCGAGCTGGGCGCGCTCAAGGACAACAAGCTCGCCCGCGAGACCACGCGCAAGCAGCGGAACGACGAGCTGGCGGTCGCCACGTACAACGTGGAGAACCTCTCCCCGAAGACGCCGCAGGCGAAGTTCGACCGGCTGGCCGCCGCGCTGGTGACCAACCTCGCCTCGCCCGACGTCGTGGCCCTCGAAGAGGTGCAGGACAACGACGGCACCGCCAACAACGGTGTGGTGGACGCCGACCAGACGCTCAAGAAGCTCACCGACGCGATCTCGGCGGCCGGCGGACCGGCGTACCAGTGGCGCCAGGTCAACCCGGTCGACGGCCAGGACGGCGGCCAGCCGGGCGGCAACATCCGTACCGCCTTCCTCTTCAACCCCGCGCGCGTGACGTTCAAGGACGTCCCGGGCGGCGACTCCACCACGCCGGTGAAGGTCGTCCGTGACGGCGGCAAGGCCACCCTGTCCGCCTCCCCCGGCCGGATCGACCCGGCGAACGCGGCCTGGGCGAACAGCCGCAAGCCGCTGGCGGGCCAGTTCTCCTTCCGCGGCCAGGACGTCTTCGTCGTCGCCAACCACTTCAACTCCAAGGGCGGCGACCAGGCCGTCGAGGGCCGCTTCCAGCCCCCGGCCCGCACCTCGGAGACCCAGCGCACCCAGCAGGCGCGGGCCGTCAACGCCTTCGTCAAGCAGCTGCTGGCCGCCGACCGCAAGGCGAACGTGATCGTCGCCGGCGACCTCAACGACTACCAGTTCTCGCCCGCGCTCACGACGCTCACCTCGGGCGGCGTCCTCACCGACCTGGTCGGCGAGCTCCCGCGCAAGGAGCGCTACGGCTACGTCTTCCAGGGCAACTCCCAGGTGCTGGACCACATCCTGACCAGCCGCCACGTCGGCCGCGTCGACTACGACATCGTGCACGTCAACGCCGAGTTCGCCGACCAGGCCAGCGACCACGACCCGCAGGTGCTCCGCTGGAAGCCGTAGCAATGCTTAGCGGTGTCGGGCAGAACATTTAAATAGACCTGTACGGTCGAAGGGGCCCAGAATCCGGTGACGGCACCTTGTGCAGCCTCACCACCCTGGAGCGTGAACGCATGTCGCCCACCCGTCCCTTCGGCCGTACCGTCTGCGCGATGGTCACCCCCTTCACCCCCGGAGGAGAGCTCGACCTCGACGGGGCCCAGGCCCTCGCCGACCGGCTCACCCGCGAGGGCGGCTGCGACGGGCTCGTTCTCAACGGCACCACGGGCGAGTCCCCCACCACGAGCGACGCGGAGAAGACCGCGCTGATCCGGGCCGTGGCCGAGGCCGTCGGCGACCGCGCGCGGATCACCGCCGGCGTCGGCAGCTCCGACACCCGGCACACCGTCGAACTGGCCCGGGCGGCCGAACGCGCCGGCGCGCACGGCGTGCTGGTGGTGACCCCGTACTACAGCAAGCCCCCGCAGGAGGACGTCGCCGAGCACTTCCGGACCGTCGCCGACGCGATCGGCGTCCCGGTCATGCTCTACGACATCCCCGGCCGCACCGGCACCCGGATCGAGCCGGAGACCATGCTGCGGCTGGCCGCGCACCCGCGCATCGCCGGGGTCAAGGACTGCGCCTACGACCTGGCGGGCAGCTCGCGCGTCATCGCGGAGACCGACCTCGCCTACTACTCGGGCGTGGAGGAGCTCAACCTCCCGCTGCGCGCGGTGGGCGGCACCGGCTACGTCAGCACGGTCGCGAACGTCGCGGGCCCGCTGCTGGCCGCCGTCCTCGACGCCTTCGACCGCGGCGACCACGCCGGCGCGACCGCCCACCACCAGCGCGCGCTGCCGCTGTCCGACCTGATGATGGGCGCCGGCCTGCCGGGCACGGTCACCGCCAAGGCGCTGCTGGGTGCCCTCGGCCTGCCCGGCGGGCCGGTACGGGCGCCCCTGCGCCCGGCGGCCGCGGAGCGGACCGCTGCCCTCCTCGCGGCCTACAACTCGCTCTCCCTCTGATCCTGGCCGGTCAGCTTCGCCAGCCGGCCCTGGAACCAGTCCAGCCGGGCCTGCAACAGCGCGGCCTCCGCCATCAATTCGGTGACGACCGCGGCGTCCGCCTCCGCCGACGTGTCCCGCGGGGCCCCGCCCTCCTCCGCCGTGATGGTCAGCGCTCCGCCGGCCAGCTCGCCGAACTCCGCGAACGTCACGCCCCGGTGGACCGGGGCACAGCCACCGCAGTCGGCGACCACCGCCCGCCATCCGGGCCGCCCCCAGCCCGCGTCGACGAACCGCATGGCGGTCCGGCCGCAGGCGCACCGCCCGACGCGCACGCCGCGCACCCGCTGGCGCGCGTAGCGCATGCCGAGCTCGTAGCGGATGTACGCGCCAAGCACGGCCACCTCCAGCACCACGGCGCGGCGGTGCGCCCCGACGCAGGTGAGGCCGAGGGTCTCGGCGAGAGAGTGGAGGCAGTGGAAGCCGCAGTCGCAGCGGCGGGCGGGGGCGGTGTGCCGCCGCCCGTAGACGCAGCGCGCGTCGGCCAGGACCCCGTAGGGGCTGCCGCCGCCGAGGGAGACCCCGGTGAATCCGGCCCGGCCGCCGTCCTGGGAGAGCACCGGATACGCGATCTTGTAGCCGGTGGGCGGGGTGGCGGGCCGTTCCCGCGGCAGCCGCGGCCTCACAGCGCGGCGGCCGTGGCCTCGGCGGCGGCTTCCTGGCGCGCCACCGGCTCCCGTGCCTCCTCGCACTCCCGCGTCCCGTCCGCCTCGCCGCTCACCGGCTCCTCCTCGGCGATGCCGACGGCCAGTGGTTTCCCGAGCCTCATGACGCCTCCCGCTGGGGTCGGTTCCGCTGCACGGCCCTCATGGTGACGCAGTTTGTCCCGAGATCGCCAGAGCGGCCGGGCGGCGGGCTTCCCCGCCGCACGGCCGCTCCGGGCGTGCGGTTCCCGCTCAGTTGTGGCTGTGCAGGATCTCGTTGAGGCCGCCCCAGCTGCTCTTGTGGGGCATGGCCTCGACGGCGCCGGTGGTGGAGTTGCGGCGGAAGAGGATGTTGTCGGCTCCGGAGAGCTCCAGGGCCTTGACGACCTGGCCGTCCGGCAGGGTGACGCGGGTGCCGGCGGTGACGTAGAGGCCGGCCTCGACGACGCACTCGTCGCCGAGCGCGATGCCGATGCCGGACTCGGCGCCGAGCAGGCAGCGCTCGCCGATGGAGATGATCTGCTTGCCGCCGCCCGACAGGGTGCCCATGGTGGAGGCGCCGCCGCCGATGTCGCTGCCGTCGCCGACGACGACGCCCGCGCTGATGCGGCCCTCGACCATGGAGGTGCCCAGGGTGCCGGCGTTGAAGTTGACGAAGCCCTCGTGCATGACGGTGGTGCCGGAGCCCAGGTGGGCGCCCAGGCGGACCCGGTCGGCGTCGGCGATGCGGACGCCGGAGGGGGCGACGTAGTCGGTCATGCGCGGGAACTTGTCGATGCTGGTGACCGCCAGGTGCAGGCCCTCGGCACGGGCGTTCAGGCGCGCGGTCTCGACCTGGTCGACGGCGACGGGGCCCAGCGAGGTCCAGGCGACGTTGGCGAGCAGGCCGAAGATGCCGTCGAGGTTCTGGCCATGCGGCTTCACCAGGCGGTGGGAGAGCAGGTGGAGGCGGAGGTAGGCGTCGTGCGCGTCGAGCGGCTTGTCCTGGAGCGAGCCGATGACCGTGCGGACGGCCACGACCGTGACGCCGCGGCGCGGGTCCGGGCCGACGGCCTTGAGGGCGGCCTCGCCCAGCAGCTCGGCGGCGCGCTCGTCGGTCAGCCGCTCGGTGCCGGCCGGGCCGGGCGCGTCGGCCAGCTCGGGGGCCGGGAACCAGGTGTCGAGCACGGTGCCGTCGGCGGCGATCGTGGCGAGGCCGGCGGCGACGGCGCCGGTGGTGGGGGAAGCGGGGGCAACAGCATCGGTCATGCCCGAAAACCTAACCGGACCGGGCCGCTCAAGGCGAACCGGCGCCGGATGGCCCAGTCCGGATCGCGGTCCCCGATAAGTCGACATATCCATTGACTGGGATGTTGATCACCACGACCGCCCGGAACGGACCCCGTGTGAGAACGCGCATGAGAACGGAACCCGCATGAGAATGGCCCGGCTCGCCCTGCCCGCAGCACTGATCACCGCGCTCCTCCCGCTGGCCGTCGGCCCCGCCGCCTCCGCCGACCCCGACCCCGCTCCCGGTCCCGGGCGCACCCCCCGCCTCGCCCCGCTCCGCGGCACCTGGGGCGTCCCGGTGCCCGACCACTACATCGTCACCCTGCGCAAGGGGGCCGCCCCGCGCGCCCTGAGCCGCCGGCTGGGCGTGAACCCGGACTACGTCTACACCCACGCCTTCACCGGCTTCGCCGCCACGCTCACCCCCGAGCAGCTGCTGGCCGTGCGCAGCGCCCCCGACGTCGAGGCGGTCGAGCAGGACACGGTCCTCAACCAGGCCGACGGGCCCGCGGGCGGTGGCAGGGCGCCCGGCGCGGCGGGCCCCGGCCCGGCCCCCGTGCCCGCGGCCCCCGGTCCCGGTCCTGGTCGCCGCCCAGGCCCCGCCCACGGGCCCGGCTCCCCCGCCGCGGCCGCCGCCGGGCCCGCGCCCCGCCCGTCCTCCCGGGTCGTCACCGACTCGTACGGCCTCGACCGCATCGACCAGCACAACCCGCCGCTCGACAACCGGTTCGACGTGGCGGCCACCGGCGAGGGCGTCACCGCCTATGTGATCGACACCGGGATCGACTACGCCCACCCCGAGTTCGGCGGCCGCGCGCGGAGCGGCACCGACCTCGTCACCGTCGGCGGCGACGGCAGCGACTGCCGCACCGGCAGCGGCCACGGCACCCATGTGGCCGGGGTGATCGGCGGCGCGGAGCACGGCGTGGCGCGCTCGGTGAAACTGGTCAGCGTGCGGGTCCTCAACTGCGACGGCCGCACCACCGTCGCCCGCTTCGTCGCGGGCTTCGACTACGTCGCCCGCGTCGCCTCCGGCCCGTCCGTCGTCAACGCGTCCATCGTCGGCCCGGCCTCACGGGCCGTCGACCGGGCGGCGGCCGGGGTGGCCGCCCGGGGCGCCCTGCCCGTGGTGGCGGCGGGCAACGAGAACGACAACGCCTGCGACCACTCCCCCTCGGGCGCGATGTCGGCCCTCGCGGTCGGGGCGGTGAACCAGTCGGACCAGATGACGGACTTCAGCAGCTACGGGCCCTGCGTACGGCTGCTCGCCCCCGGCGCGGACATCGTCTCGGCCCGGATGGGCGGCGGCACGACGACGAAGAGCGGGACGTCGCAGGCAGCACCGTTCGCCACCGGGGTGGCGGCGCTCTACACATCCCGGAACCCCTCGGCGTCGGCCACCCAGGTGGCCGACTGGCTGGTCCAGCAGTCGACGCGGAACGCGGTGGCGGACCTCAAGCCCGGCACCCCCAACCGCCTGCTGTACACGGGCGGCCTGTGACCCGGCCGTCCGCGGGGCCCCGGTTACGGTGGGGGCACCACGCCCCCACCGCCCAGCCCGAGGGATGCCGACGATGCGTCATCTGCCGTCCGAGTCACTGCCGCACGTCCGGACGCTGATGGGCTGGCCCCCCGCCGGACCGGTCTGGGGCAGGTACGTCGAGGACGTGCGCCGGGACGTGGCCGCCGTCGCGCGCACGGTCGCGGAACACGAGCCGGTGCTGATGGCGGCCTCGCCCGCGGACGCGGCGGCGGCGCGGCGGGCGTGCGGCGGGGCGGTCGAGGTGGTCCCGATGCCACTGGACGACCTGTGGCTGCGCGACTCCGGCCCCACGTTCGTCACGGGCCCGGGCGGCGAGGTGGCCGGCGTCGACTTCGGCTTCAACGGCTGGGGCGGCAAGCAGGCCCACCCGAACGACGCCCGGCTCGCCGCCCGCCTGCTGGACCTGCTCGGCGTGGAGCGGATCGAGGCCCCGATCGTGGCCGAGGGCGGCTCCCTGGACACCGACGGCGCGGGCACGCTCCTGGTCACCGAGAGCTCGCTGGTCAACGACAACCGCAACCCCGGCCGGTCCCGCGACGACATCGAGCGGGCCCTGAAGGACCTGCTCGGGGCGCGCACGGTGATCTGGCTCGAGGGCGTGCGCGGCGAGGACGTCACCGACTGCCACGTCGACGCCCTGGCCCGGTTCGCCGGCCCCGCCATGGTCGTCCTCAGCAGGCCGTCGGCCCCGGCGGCCCCCGGCGACGTCTGGACCGGGGTGTACGAACGCGCCCGTACGGCCCTGGAGGCCGCCACCGACGCCGAGGGCCGCACCCTGGAGATCGTCGAGATCCCCGAACCCGACCCGGACCGCCTCGGCGACCGCGGCCCGGACTTCCTGGGCAGCTACGTCAACTACTACGTCGTCAACGGCGCCGTGCTCGTCCCCCGCTTCGGCGACCCCCGCGCCGACGAGGAGGCGGCGGCCCTCCTGGCCGCCCTCCACCCGGGCCGCGCGGTCCGCCCCGTGGACATCCCCACCCTCGCCGAGGGCGGCGGCGGCATCCACTGCGCCACACAGCAACAGCCCGCCTCTCCATGAGGTCCGGCAGGCGCCTGGGACAAACCGACGCTCCGGCCATGCCCGAGCCGCGCCGTCAGGCAGGATCACTCCATGAACCACTCCTCCCACCCGGCTGGCGCTCGGGAAGAGCTGGCCCGGGCCATACGGACCGTCATGGACGAGATCGCAAACGGAGGCGGCAGGAAGCCTACTCAAGCGCAGATCGCCGCATTCACCCGACGTGATAAGAACCTCCGCACCGTGAGCACGACGGCCATCAGCGCTTGGCGCAATGGCAGGAGGCTGCCCGACTCGTGGGCCGCTCTGGACTCCTTCCTGACCGCCCTCGAGAGAACGGCATCGCTCCCGAAAGGCCGGTTCGACCGCGACCGGTGGTCACGGCTCTACGAACGGTCCCGCGCGGAGCCAGCACCCGCATACGCTGAGACAACAGTCTCGCTCCGTGTGCGGGATGCCGATCCACTCGAACTGAGAGTGCACCGCGCCCGCACGACCGACGACGGCAATGCAGTGCCCGACTACGTACCGCGTGACGTGGACCCCGCGGTCCGCCGTGCCCTGTCCCGTGCCGGACAGCACGGCGGCGTGATTCTGCTCGTCGGAGATTCGACAGCGGGCAAGACGCGGTGCGCCTACGAGGCGATGACCGCTGTCCTCCCGGACCATCTGCTCGTCGTACCGCGAAGCGCGAACGACGTATCGGAGGCGGTGACAGCCGTCGCGCGGTTCACCGCTTCGGGAGAACGCTGCGTTCTCTGGCTCAACGACATGGAACGCCACCTCGGCCCCGGAGGCCTTGATCTGCATGGCATCCGGGCGTTGCGAGCTGCCAAGGCCACCGTTCTGGGCACCATGCGTACGCGCTTCCGTCGCAATATGCCCACGGACGAACTCATGGGGGTCGCGGAGGAATTCGAAGTGAACCGGCTCTGGTCGCCCACCGAGATCCAGCGGGCACAGGAGCAACTGCGACGCAACCGGGATCCCCGGCTACGCCTGGCACTCGAACAATCGGACGACTTCGGCATCGCGGAGACCCTCGCGACGGGCCCACAGCTCTGGCGACGCCTCCGCGGCGCCTCGGTCGTCAACGGAAACCCGCGGGGCGCTGCCCTCGTGTGGGCGGCCATCGACCTGACGTTGGCCGGCTTGACCGACCCCCTCCCCCTCGACCTGATCACGGAACTCCACGAGGACTACCTTCCCGGTCGTAACAAGCAGCTGATCGGCCCCGAGCCACTCGACGCCGCATTGGCCTGGGCAACAACTCCCCCTGACGCCGTGACCCGGTTACTGATCCCCGAGGAGGACGGGCTACGTCCCTTCGATTACCTCTTGGACGCCCACCTACGGGAGAAGAGCCCTTCTCCCGACCTGATCCCGGAAAGGATCTGGGAGAGCGTCCTCACGTCGGGGACCGAGCGGCACCAGCGCTTCAACATCGCCATCGCGGCCCATGCCAATAGCCGCATGGACGTCGGACGCCGGGCTCTTCACCCGCTGGCCGACGCCCAGGACATCGAGGGCCTGCGTGCGCTCGGAGTGCTCTGCGAGCGCGAGGATCGCGACGAAGCCGCGCGATGGCTCCAGCTCGCGATCGATGCCGGCGACACCCTGGCCCTGCGGCTCATGGGCAACCTCCACTTCCGCCGCCGGGACAGGGACGGCGCGCACGAGTGGTACCGCAGAGCGGCCGAAGCCGGTGACGAGTTGTCGGAGTCGTATTACAACGAACCCGGCATCGTACGCGCTCGCGCCCCTCAGGTGTCCGCCGCCGAGCCCACGCCCACTAGGCCGGACGGCGTCGAGGAGGACGAGGAGTGGGACGAGGAGGAAGAGGAGCGGGAGCCCACACCGCGCACCTTGCGTCTCCTCGAAGCCGCCTTCGACATGCTGGCCGACTCGGCCTACGACGCCCTGGAGGAGATCGGCGACGCCCGCGTCGACCTGCGGGACAACTACGCCGAGGTGTTCAGCGCCATGCCGGTACTGACATGGGGGCAGAACACTGAATGGCGGCGTCGGATGGCCCGCTGCTTCGACGACCTCGCCGACGACATCCGGGCGGGCAATTGGCCCCTCCCCAACTGCACGGGTGAGGAAATGGCCATGCATCTGGCGCTTGAATACGCCTCCGTCATGGTCGCCGAAGAGCCTGAGCTGGTCACGTCCCTCGTGGAGGGGCTTCCGGAGGATCCCAAGGACTACGACTGGGGCTTCTGCATGTTCATATTTCTGGAGGACACCGACGTCCTGTTCCTCTACGAGCCGTGGTCCGACGGGATCGCGGACCCCGACCATCGCGTGAACCAAATCGCCGGCATCGTCAACCTCCAGGCGGACGACTGGTTCGACACGTTCTACGAGGACAGGGAACGCGATCCGGCCCGGGGCTTTCGGCGCTGATCCCGCGTCCCGCCGGGAATTCCCGCCCGAGGGGTCCGACCTGCGCGAACGGCCGTCGGCACGTGGAAAGACGGGCATCGGGACGCCGTTCCACGGTTGTGTGGTCCCGCGATCGCTCCCGTCCCGCTCCACCATGGAAAGGAACGCCATGTCCTTCGGCCCCGAGCTCCTGGTCCTGGCCTGTGTCCCCCTCGCGCTGACCGCCGCCGTCCTCCTCGTGGGGCACCTCGCCACTCTGCGCGGCCTGCGCGGCGACCAGCGCGTCGACGTCTACCGCATCCTCGCGGACGCGGTGACCAAACGACGCCGCTGACGAGTCGAGGCCCCCGGCATGACGCCGGGGGCCTCGACGGTGCAGCTGTATCAGACGTTGAAGCCCAGCGCCCGGAGCTGCTCGCGGCCCTCGTCGGTGATCTTGTCGGGGCCCCACGGCGGCATCCAGACCCAGTTGATCCGGAGCTCGTTGACGATGCCGTCGGTGGCCGACTTCGCCTGGTCCTCGATGACGTCGGTCAGCGGGCAGGCCGCGGACGTCAGGGTCATGTCGAGGGTGGCGATGTTGGCGTCGTCGATGTGGATGCCGTAGATCAGGCCCAGGTTGACGACGTCGATGCCCAGCTCGGGGTCGACGACGTCGTAGAGGGCCTCGCGGACCTCCTCCTCGGTGGCCGGCTTGATGGTGGCACCGGCCGCCTGCTCGGTGGTCTCGGCGTTCTCGCTCATACGGTCTTCCCTTCAGCGCCCTCGCCCAGTGCCTGGGCGGTCGCGTCCTTCCACGCCATCCAGCTCAGCAGAGCACACTTCACGCGTGCCGGGTACTTGGAGACGCCGGCGAACGCGACCGCGTCCTCCAGCACCTCCTCCATCGCGTCGTCCGGCTCGATGCGGCCCTTGGACTGCATCAGCTCCAGGAAGGTCTCCTGGATCCGGCGGGCCTCGTCGATCTCCTTGCCGACCAGCAGCTCGTTGAGCACCGAGGCGCTGGCCTGGCTGATGGAGCAGCCCTGACCCTCGTAGGAGACGTCCTCGACGGTCTCGCCGGCCAGCCGCACCCGCAGCGTGATCTCGTCGCCACAGGTCGGGTTGACGTGGTGCACCTCGGCGTCGCCGTCCCGCAAGCCCCGCCCGTGCGGGTGCTTGTAGTGGTCCAGGATGACGTCCTGGTACATCGAATCAAGCTTCACAGTGGCAGCCTCGTCCGTCAGCCGAAGAAGTTCCGTACGTGCTCCAGGCCCTCGATCAAGGCGTCGACCTCGCCGGGGGTGGAGTACAGGTAGAACGACGCCCGCGTGGTCGCGGGAATTCCGTACCGCAGGCAGACGGGGCGTGCGCAGTGGTGGCCGACGCGCACGGCGATGCCCTGCTCGTCGAGGACCTGGCCCACGTCGTGGGGGTGGATGTCGCCCAGGGTGAAGGAGACGGCGGCGCCGCGGTCCTCGGCCGTGGTGGGGCCGATGATGCGCAGGTCCGGGACCTCCTGGAGCCTGCGGATCGCGTACTCGGTGATCGCGTGCTCGTGGCGGGCGATGTTCTCCATGCCGATCGAGGTGAGGTAGTCCACCGCGGCGCCGAGGCCGACGGCCTGGGCGATCGGGGGCGTACCGGCCTCGAACTTGTGCGGCGCGGGGGCGTAGGTCGAGGAGTGCATCGAGACGGTCTCGATCATCTCGCCGCCGCCGAGGAACGGCGGCAGGTCCTCGAGGAGCTCCTGGCGGCCCCACAGGACGCCGATGCCGTCCGGGCCGCACATCTTGTGGCCGGTGAAGGCCACGAAGTCGGCCTGGAGCGCCTGGACGTCCAGCGGCATGTGCGGGGCGGCCTGGGAGGCGTCGATGACGACGAGCGCGCCGACCTGCTGGGCGCGGCGGACGATCGCCTCGACCGGGTTGACGGTGCCCAGGATGTTGGAGACGAGGACGAAGGAGACGACCTTGGTCTTCTCCGTGATGATCTCGTCGATGTTGGAGAGGTCGAGGCGGCCGTCGTCGGTCAGCCCGAACCACTTCAGCTTCGCACCGGTGCGCTGCGCCAGCAGCTGCCACGGGACGATGTTGGAGTGGTGCTCCATCTCCGTGATGACGATCTCGGTGTCGCGGTCCACGCGGTAGGGCTCATCCGCCCAGCCGAGCATGTTGGCGACCAGGTTCAGCGACTCCGAGGCGTTCTTGGTGAAGATCACCTCGTCGCGGCTGGGCGCGTTGATGAAGGCGGCGATCTTGTCACGCGCGCCCTCGTACAGTGCCGTGGCCTCCTCGGCGAGCACGTGCACGCCGCGGTGGACGTTGGCGTTGTGCTGCTCGTAGTGCTCGTTGAGCACGTCGAGCACCTGGCGCGGCTTCTGCGAGGTGGCCGCGTTGTCCAGGTAGACGAGCTTCTTCCCGTCATGGACCACACGGTCCAGGATGGGGAAGTCCTTACGGATCGCCTCGGTGTCGAGGAGGCCCGGCAGCAGTATCGTCACGCGGTTACGCCACCCTTCACGTACGCCTCGTAGCCCTCGTTCTCCAGCTTGTCCGCGAGCTCGGCGCCACCGGACTCGACCACGCGGCCATTGGCGAAGACGTGGACGAAGTCGGGCTTGATGTAGCGCAGGATGCGGGTGTAGTGGGTGATCAGCAGGGTGCCGACCTCACCGGTCTCGCGGACGCGGTTGACGCCCTCGGAGACGATGCGCAGGGCGTCGACGTCCAGGCCCGAGTCGGTCTCGTCGAGGATCGCGATCTTCGGCTTGAGCAGCTCGAGCTGGAGGATCTCGTGGCGCTTCTTCTCACCGCCGGAGAAGCCCTCGTTGACGTTGCGCTCGGCGAAGGCGGGGTCCATCTGGAGCTGCTCCATGGCGGACTTGACCTCCTTCACCCAGGTACGCAGCTTGGGGGCCTCGCCGCGGATGGCGGTGGCGGAGGTGCGCAGGAAGTTGGAGACCGAGACACCGGGGACCTCGACCGGGTACTGCATGGCGAGGAAGACGCCGGCGCGGGCGCGCTCGTCGACGGACATCGCCAGGACGTCCTCGCCGTCGAGGGTGACCGTACCGCCGGTGACCGTGTACTTGGGGTGACCGGCCAGGGAGTAGGCCAGGGTGGACTTGCCGGAGCCGTTCGGGCCCATGATGGCGTGGGTCTCGCCCTGCTTCACGGTCAGGTCGACGCCGCGCAGGATCTCCCGGGGGCCGTTCTCGGCCTCGACGGAGACGTGCAGGTCGTGGATCTCAAGCGTTGCCATGGGGAACTCAGGACTCCTGGGTGACGGAGACGAGCACGTCGTCCCCTTCGATCTTGACGGGGTATACGGGGACGGGGCGCGTGGCGGGGAGACCGTCGGGCTTACCGGTGCGCAGGTCGAAGCTGGAGCCGTGCAGCCAGCACTCGATGTGGCAGTTCTCCACCTCGCCCTCGGACAGCGAGACGTTGGCGTGCGAGCAGATGTCGTTGATCGCGAACACCTCGCCCTCGGTGCGGACCAGGGAGACCGGCGTGCCGTCGATCTCGACCCGCTTGGGGGTGTCCTCCTCCAGCTCGCTCAGGGCGGCCACCTTGACGAACTCGCTCATGCGACCGACGCCTCCAGCTCGGCCTCGATCTTGGCGATGAGGCGCTCCTCCAGGTCGGGAAGACCGATCTGCTGGACCAGCTCGGCGAAGAAGCCGCGGACGACCAGCCGGCGGGCCTCGTCGGCCGGGATGCCGCGGGCCATCAGGTAGAAGAGCTGCTCGTCGTCGAAGCGGCCGGTCGCCGAGGCGTGGCCGGCGCCGACGATCTCACCGGTCTCGATCTCCAGGTTGGGGACCGAGTCGACGCGGGCGCCGTCGGTGAGCACCAGGTTGCGGTTGAGCTCGTAGGTGTCGGTGCCCTCGGCCGCCGCGCGGATGAGCACGTCGCCGATCCAGACCGCGTGCGCGTCCTTGCCCTGCAGAGCGCCCTTGTAGGCGACGTTGCTGCGGCAGTGCGGGGTGTCGTGGTCGACGAGGAGGCGGTGCTCCTGGTGCTGGCCCTCGTCGGTGAAGTACAGGCCGTACAGCTCGGCCTCGCCGCCGGGACCGCCGTAGACGACCCGCGGGTGGAGGCGGACGAGGTCGCCGCCGAAGGTGACGATCACGGACTTGAAGGAGGCGTCGCGGCCGATCAGCGCCGTGTGCTGGGCGGCGTGCACCGCGGTGGCGTCCCAGTCCTGGACGGAGACGACGGTGAGCTTGGCGCCGTCGCCGAGGAGGTACTCGACGTTGGCGGCGAGCGTGGCGTCGCCGGTGTGGTCGAGGACGACGACGGCCTCGGCGAAGGCCCCGACCTCGATGACCTGGTGACCGAAGGCGACCCCGCCCTCGCCGCGCACGGAGATCCGGACGGGCTCGGTGAGCACCGTGTCCTTGGGCACCGAGACGACCGAGGCCTTCTCGAAGGAGCTGTACGCCTGCGCCGCGACCCGGTCGACCGGCTTGCCGGCCCGGCCCAGGCGGGCGTCGTCGCGGCCGACGGTCTCCACGGTCACGCCCTCGGGGGCGGTCACCTCGACCTTGACGCCGGCGCCGTCCGCGACGGCGGTGCCGTCGTGCAGGCCGCGGAGGCGCTCCAGGGGCGTGAACCGCCACTCCTCCTCGCGGCCGTGCGGCACGGGGAAGTCCGCGACGTCGTACGAGGCGGGGGCGCTGACCCGCGCGTCGATGGGCTGCTTCGGCCCGCCCACCTGGATGGCGCCGTCGGTCGTGCTGCCGGCGGGAGTGTTGTCAGCCATGGCTGTCGTCGTGCTCTCTTCCTGTCACAAAGGGTTCGCTGCGGTCGGGGGCGGGGTCGTCAGCCGACGGCGCCTTCCATCTGCAGCTCGATCAGCCGGTTGAGCTCCAGGGCGTACTCCATGGGCAGCTCGCGGGCGATCGGCTCGACGAAGCCGCGGACGATCATGGCCATGGCCTCGTCCTCGGACAGACCGCGGCTCATCAGGTAGAAGAGCTGGTCGTCGCTGACCTTGGAGACGGTCGCCTCGTGGCCCATGGAGACGTCGTCCTCACGGACGTCGACGTAGGGGTAGGTGTCCGACCGGGAGATGGTGTCCACCAGCAGGGCGTCGCAGAGCACGTTCGACTTGGAGCCGTGGGCACCCTCGCCGATCTCGATCAGACCGCGGTAGGAGGTGCGGCCGCCGCCTCGCGCCACCGACTTGGAGACGATGTTGGAGGAGGTGTTCGGCGCCATGTGGACCATCTTGGCGCCGGCGTCCTGGTGCTGGCCCTCGCCGGAGAAGGCGATGGACAGGGTCTCGCCCTTGGCGTGCTCGCCCATCAGGTAGACGGCCGGGTACTTCATCGTCACCTTGGAGCCGATGTTGCCGTCGACCCACTCCATGGTCGCGCCCTCGTAGGCCACGGCCCGCTTGGTGACCAGGTTGTAGACGTTGTTCGACCAGTTCTGGATCGTCGTGTAGCGGCAGCGGCCGCCCTTCTTGACGATGATCTCCACGACCGCGCTGTGCAGCGAGTCGGAGGAGTAGATCGGAGCCGTGCAGCCCTCGACGTAGTGGACGTAGGCGTCCTCGTCGACGATGATCAGCGTCCGCTCGAACTGACCCATGTTCTCCGTGTTGATACGGAAGTAGGCCTGCAGCGGGATGTCGACGTGGACACCCTTCGGCACGTAGATGAACGAGCCACCGGACCACACGGCGGAGTTCAGCGAGGCGAACTTGTTGTCGCCGACCGGGATCACCGTGCCGAAGTACTCCTGGAAGAGCTCCGGGTGCTCCTTCAGGGCGGTGTCGGTGTCCAGGAAGATGACGCCCTGCTCCTCCAGGTCCTCACGGATCTGGTGGTAGACGACCTCGGACTCGTACTGGGCGGCGACACCGGCGACCAGGCGCTGCTTCTCCGCCTCCGGGATACCCAGCTTGTCGTAGGTGTTCTTGATGTCCTCCGGCAGCTCCTCCCAGGAGGCCGCGGCCTTCTCGGTGGACCGGACGAAGTACTTGATGTTGTCGAAGTCGATGCCGGAGAGGTCGGAGCCCCAGGTCGGCATGGGCTTCTTGTCGAAGAGCCGCAGGCCCTTGAGACGGAGCTTGAGCATCCACTCGGGCTCGGACTTCTTCGCCGAGATATCGCGGACGACCTCCTCGGAGAGGCCGCGCTTGGCCGCGGCACCGGCCTCGTCGGAGTCGGCCCAGCCGTATTCGTACGTGCCCAGGCCCTCGAGCTCAGGGTGGGCAGTCTCCGTGGGGAGAGTCATGCGGGGTTCCTCCCGGCCGTGCTGGTGGATGCGGTGGTGGTCTTGGGGGTGCTGCTCTTGGGGATGAACGTCGTACACACCCCGTCGCCGTGGGCGATGGTGGCAAGACGCTGCACGTGAGTCCCGAGCAGGCGGGAGAAGACCTCGGTCTCCGCCTCGCACAGCTGCGGGAACTGCTCGGCGACATGGGCGACCGGGCAGTGGTGCTGGCAAAGCTGTTCGCCGACCGGTGCGCTGCGCGCCGTAGCAGCGTACCCGTCCGCGGTCAATGCCCTGGCGAGCACCTCGGCGCGGTCCTCGGGGGCCACGTCGGCCAGGGCGGCGCGATAGGCGTCGGCCTGGGCGGCCATCCGGGCCCGGGCGAAGGCGGCGACCGCGGCCTCGCCCATCTCGCCGCCGCCGGCGGCCTGGGCGATCCAGCGCAGGGCGTCCTCGGCGAGCTTGTCGTAGGCCTGGTCGAAGGCGTCCCGGCCGCAGTCGGTCAGGGCGAAGACCTTGGCGGGACGGCCGCGCGTACGGGCGCCGTAGACGCGCTTCTCGCGGGGCTCCACGACGCCCTCGGCCACCAGGGTGTCCAGGTGGCGGCGGACGGCCGCGGAGGTCAGCTCCAGCCGGACGGCCAGCTCGGCCGCCGTGGAGGGGCCGTGGTCCAGGATGGAGCGGGCGACGCGGTTGCGGGTGCCGCGCTGCTCGTCGTGGGCGCGCTGCTCGGGCCGCTCGGGCGCGGGCACGCCTGCGCGGGACCCGTCGGCCGGCCCGGCCACGGGGCCCTGTGGAGCCTCGCCCGCGTATTTCACAACACCATTGTTGCGTAATTGCCCGAGAGCCGACAAGCGCCGAACGGATCACGGAACGGTGGCTTTGGTCACTTAGGGTCACCTAAGCGCCCACCCCGGCGGGTCCGCCGCGCCCGGCGCCTCCGTACACTTCCCGCATGCATGAAGAGCCCGCGGTCGAGGTCCACGGCCTGGTCAAGCGGTACGGGACGAAAACCGCGGTCGACGGTCTCGATCTGACCGTCGCGACCGGCGGCGTCACCGCCGTCCTCGGCCCCAACGGGGCCGGCAAGACCACCACCATCGAGACCTGCGAGGGCTACCGCCGCCCCGACGCCGGCACCGTCCGCGTCCTCGGCCTCGACCCCGTCGCCGACGCCGCCGCGCTGCGTCCGCGCGTCGGCGTGATGCTGCAGAGCGGCGGGATCTACGCGGGCGCCCGCGCGGAGGAGATGCTCCGCCACACCGCGTCCCTCCACGCCCACCCGCTGGACGTCGGCGCGCTGATCGAACGCCTCGGGCTCGGCGACTGCGGCCGCACGACCTACCGCAGGCTCTCCGGCGGCCAGCAGCAGCGCCTCTCGCTCGCCATGGCCGTGGTCGGCCGCCCCGAGCTGGTCTTCCTCGACGAGCCGACCGCCGGCCTCGACCCGCAGGCCCGCCACGCCACCTGGGCGCTGGTGCGCGAGCTGCGCGCGGACGGCGTGACGGTCGTGCTGACCACCCACTACATGGACGAGGCCGAGCAGCTCGCCGACGACGTCGCGATCATCGACGGCGGCAGGGTCATCGCCCAGGGCAGCCCCGAGAAGCTGTGCCGCGGCGGTGCCGAGAACACCCTGCGCTTCAGCGGCCGCCCCGGCCTGGACCTCGCCTCGCTGCTCAAGGCCCTGCCGGCGGACTCCGCCGCCGTGGAGCCGACCCCGGGCACGTACCGCGTCAACGGCAGGGTCGACCCCCAGCTGCTCGCCACGGTGACCGCCTGGTGCGCCCAGCACGGCGTGATGCCGGACCGGATAACGGTCGAGCGGCACACCCTCGAGGACGTCTTTCTCGAATTGACCGGCAAGGAGCTGCGCGGATGAGCGCCGATTCGACCGCGACCGGTACGACCGCCACCGGCGCCTTCACCCCCCGCCCCGGTGCCGCGCCGCTCGGCCGGATGATCCGGGCGCAGGCCGCGCTGGAGACCCGGATGCTGCTGCGCAACGGCGAGCAGCTGCTGCTCACCGTGATCATCCCCAGCCTCCTGCTGCTCCTCTTCGGCACCGTCGACATCGTCACTGTGCCGGCCGGAAAGACGGGGGGTGAGGGGAAGGCCGTCGACTTCCTGGCGCCCGGCGTGCTGGCGCTGGCCGTGCTGTCCACGGCGTTCACCGGGCAGGCCATCGCCACCGGGTTCGAGCGGCGCTACGGCGTCCTCAAGCGGCTCGGCGCCTCGCCGCTGCCGCGGTGGGGGCTGATGACGGCCAAGACCTGCTCGGTGCTGGTCACCGAGCTCCTCCAGGTCGCGCTGCTGACGGCCATCGCCTTCGCGCTCGGCTGGTCGCCGCACGGGAATCCGCTGTCCGTGCTCCTGCTGCTGCTCCTGGGCACCGCGGCGTTCTCCGGGCTGGGCCTGCTGATGGCCGGCACGCTCCGGGCGGAGGCGACGCTGGCCGCCGCCAACCTGGTCTTCCTGCTGCTGCTGGTCGGCGGCGGGGTGATCGTGCCGCTGGAGAAGTTCCCGGACGCCGCCCAGCAGGTGCTGTCCCTGCTGCCCATCGCCGCGCTCTCGGACGGCCTGCGGGACGTCCTGCGGGACGGCGCGGGCGTGCCGTGGGCCGATCTGGGCGTGCTGGCCGCGTGGGCCGTGCTGGGCCTGGGCGCCGCGGGCCGTTTCTTCCGCTGGGAGTAGTCCGCCGGGAGCAGAACGCGGCCGGGGCGAACCGGACCCTCGTGAATCCGTGCACAAGCCCACCCTTACGATGACTTCCGTGCCGAAAACGCTGAACCCCCTCCAGCTCGTCGCCGACCGCTGGCAGCCCACCGACCGTTTCGTCCGGCGAGCGACGCTGGCCTGCGTCGTCATGGCCGTGATCATCGTCGTGACGGGCGGCGCGGTCCGGCTGACCCAGTCCGGCCTCGGCTGCCCGACGTGGCCGACGTGCACCGAGGACAGCCTGACGCCCACCCCGGCGATGGGCATCAACGGCATCATCGAGTTCACCAACCGCATGCTGACCTACGTGCTGTGCGCGGTGGTCGGCGTGGCGATCGTCGCGGCACGCGCGCGTGCCCCGCGCCGCCGGCCGCTGACCCGCCTGGGCTGGGCCCAGTTCTGGATCGTCGCGAGCAACGGCATCATCGGCGGCATCACCGTGCTGACGGGCCTCAACCCGTACATCGTGGCGGCCCACTTCCTGGCGGCGAACACGCTGCTGACGGTGGCCGTGGTGATGTGGCACCGCGCGGGCGAGGGCGACGACGAGCCGCGCGACCTGGTGGCCCGCCCGGTGCGTCAGCTGAGCTGGGTGCTCCTCGCCGCGAGCGCCGCGCTGATCGTGGCCGGCACGATCGTCACGGGCTCCGGCCGGCACGCGGGCGACGCGAAGAAGGACGTCCACCGCATCCCGCTGGACTGGCACGAGGTCACCCAGCTGCACGTCGACTTCGTCTACATCGTCATCGGCCTCACCGTGGCCCTGTGGTTCGTGCTGCGGGCCGTCAAGGCGCCCGCCGCGCCGCGGCGGCGGGTGGTGGAGCTGTTCGCCGTGCTGATGCTCCAGGGCGTCGTCGGCTACGTGCAGTACTTCAACGACTCGCCCGAGATCGTGGTGGGCACCCACATGTTCGGCTCCTGCCTGGTCTGGATCGCGGTGCTGCGGGTCTTCCTGTCGCTGCGCGACCGCGGCGAGGCCGTGGCACTGCCGGGTCCGTCCGGCGCGCCGGAGGTCTCGGCGAGCGGTCAGCCCGTGGCGGCGTCCAGCCGGTAGACCCGGCGCGCGGTGCCGGCGGCGACGAGCGAGGCGATGCGCCCCGCCTCCGTCGCCCGGCACCAGCCGTCGGCGACCCAGTCGCCCATGAGCCGCTCCAGGGCCCGCAGGAACAGCCGGGCGGCGACCACGTAGAGCTCCAGCAGTCCCCGCGCGCCCGTGGAGAACAGCAGCTTGCCGAAGGGGGCCTCGCGGAGGGCCTCCTCCGGGTCCACGCCGGCGTCGGCGTAGACGTGCGGGAAGGCGGCGGCCAGCTGGGCCGCCTGCCGCCGGTGCCAGGGGTCCGGCAGCAGCACCAGGTCGATGCCGCGGCCCGCGGTGGCGCGCAGGAAGCCCGTCAGGTGCCGGGGGTCGGAGCAGTGGAGCTGCACGGGCAGGCCCGTGGCGGCCGCGCACCACAGCAGATAGCGGCCGAGCACCGGATCGGTGAGCGCGTCGCCCGGGCGGCGGGTGCGCAGCCAGTGCCCGGCGGCCTCGCGGACGTCGGCGGCCGGGGGCGGGGTGTCGGCGCAGCTCCCGACGCCGGAGGCGAAGGCGGTGGCGGTGCCGGCGGCGGTGTAGAGCGCCTCGGCGGCGTCGGCGAGGAAGGCGTCCGGGCCGTCGGCGGTGTCGGCGAGGCGCGCGGCGAGGGGTTCGAGCCGGACGACCGCGTGGGCCCGGCCGTCCGCGACGCGGGCGAGCTCGGCGGGCGAGGTGAGGCCGCCGGTCGTCCCCGACTCCAGCAGGAAGGTGCCGATGCCGGTGCCGCGCAGCAGCAGCCGGCCGGCGGTAGGCGCCCAGTTCACGGCGGCGGGCGAGGTAGCGCACGGGCGCGCAGTGCGGTTCGAGGCCCAGCAGGGGCGGGCACCAGCGGCGGACGGCCAGGCCGGCGCGGCTGTCGAAGAAGGTGGTGCCGGGCGGGGCGGGGCCGGTGGCCCCGGCCGCTTCGGCGAGCCGTGTCTCGAACTCCCCCAGGCCCAGGTCACCGTGGACGGCGCCGTGGCTGTGCTGGTCGACGAGGGGCGGTATGCCCTCGGTCAGGCCGTCCATGCCGCCTCCTCGCCCGTCCCCCACCGCGCGGCGCGCGGCGCCGCTCCCGGTGGGTCTAACGGGCGAGGGAGCCGTCAGTTATCGGCGGGCGGGTTGGCGGGGCCGCCGATCTGGATGCCGGCCATGCGTGTCCACTCGTACGGGCCGGTGCGGACCTTGGCGGCGAACTCGCCGTCGAAGTCGTCGTGGAGGGTGATGCCGGCGAGCCGGACCGCCTCCCGCGCGGTCTCGAAGTCGCGGGCGACGAGGTTGCCCCACTCGCCGTTGGCGCCGACGAGGGCGATCCGGGTGGTGCCGCGGGCGATGTGCGCGAGCTGGCCCTCGGCGTCGCCGCCGTGGCTCCTGGCGAACGCGGTGATCTGCTTCGCCAGCTTCGCCGCCCGCTTGGGGTCGGCCGCCGGCTGCTGGGGGTCGGCCGCTGCCTGCTTGGTGTCTGCCATGGCCAGGATGCTACCGACGAGTAGCACAAACGGCGATGGGCGGCGCGGGTGGCCTTGACCACCCCCGCCGCCCATCCCCAGGACGGTGTGTCTAACGCAGGAACGGATCGATCGCGACGGCCGTGAACAGCAGCGACACATAGGTGATCGACCAGTGGAACAGGCGCATCTCCTTGAGCTTCGCGCCCGTGACGCCCGCCTTGGCGCGCGCCTGGAGCGCGTGCGCCTCCTTGAGCCAAAAGCCGCCGCACACCAGGGCGACCAGCGTGTAGAACCAGCCGGTGTAGCCCAGCGGGGTGAGCAGCAGCGACACGCCGACCATCACCCAGCTGTAGAGGACGATCTGCTTGGCCACGGCCTTGTTGCCCGCGATGACCGGCAGCATCGGCACGCCGACGCGCTCGTAGTCGTCCTTCACCTTCATCGACAGCGGCCAGTAGTGCGGCGGCGTCCAGAAGAAGATGACGAGGAAGAGGATCAGGGAGGCCCAGGAGACCTCGTTCTTCACCGCGGACCAGCCGATGAGGACCGGCAGGCAGCCGGCGATGCCGCCCCAGACGATGTTCTGCGCGGTACGGCGCTTGAGGATCATCGTGTAGACGACGACGTAGAAGGCGTTGGCGCCGAGCGAGAGCATCGCCGACAGGGGGTTGACCAGATACCAGAACCACACCGTCGAGCCGACGGTCAGCGCGGTGGCGAAGACCAGGCACTCGGCGGGCGAGACCATGCCCGTGACCAGCGGACGCTGGGACGTACGGTCCATCATCGCGTCGATGTCACGGTCGTAGTACATGTTGAACGCGCCCGCGCCGCCGGCGGAGAGGTAGCCACCGAGGCAGGTGGCCAGCACCAGCCACAGGTCCGGCACGCCCTCGGCCGCCAGGAACATCACCGGCACCGTCGTCATCAGCAGCAACTCGATGACGCGCGGCTTCGTCAGCGCCACGAACGCCTTGACACGGGCCCCGAACGGCCGGTGACCGGGGGTCTCGGCGAGCACCCCCGCAGGACGGGATTCGACGGCCGTCACGCACACCCCTGACAGAGATAAGGCCAGCAAGCGCGTCCGGGCGGAGTGTCCCGGGTGAAGGCTTGCGCGTACCAAGCCACTCTAGACGCAGGGGTGAGCCCGTCCTCCGCCGGGGTGGTGTCGTGTTGGGACGGCGCGCCGCGGCGTCGCGCGGGCCCCGGTGCGGCGGGACGGCGGCGCTCGACAGGCGGTCCGGCGCCGGGCCCGGCAGGCTGGGACGAGGACCGCCACGCCGTGGCGGGAATTCCTGCCGCGCCGAGGAGGTTGCCGGGGGCGACGATCGAATGCGGGCACTCATTTGAGTGCCCCGGAGCCCGACTGTTCGTCGAAAAAATGCGTGTCCAGGCGGGGGTAGGCTCGACTTCGCCGCGTCGTGGCGGGCAATACCGCCCCCGGCAGATTGAACATGTGGAGAGGAGCCCTGATCCGAGGGTGAGCACCAAGCCGACCACCACAGACCTCGAATGGACCGAACTGGACCAGCGGGCCGTCGATACCGCCCGTGTCCTGGCCATGGACTCCGTGCAGAAGGTCGGCAACGGCCATCCGGGCACGGCCATGAGCCTGGCGCCCGCCGCCTATCTGCTGTTCCAGAAGCTGATGCGGCACGACCCGAGCGACGCCGACTGGACCGGCCGTGACCGGTTCGTCCTCTCCCCCGGCCACACCAGCCTGACGCTGTACGTCCAGCTCTTCCTGTCCGGCTACGGCCTGGAGCTCGCGGACCTCAAGGCGTTCCGCACCTGGGACAGCAAGACGCCGGGCCACCCGGAGCACGGCCACACCCGGGGCGTGGAGACCACCACCGGTCCGCTGGGCCAGGGCATCGCCAACGCGGTGGGCATGGCCATGGCCGCCCGCTACGAGCGCGGCCTGTTCGACCCGGAGGCGCCGAAGGGCGAGTCCCCGTTCGACCACACCATCTGGGCGATCGTCTCCGACGGCGACCTGGAGGAGGGCATCTCCGCCGAGGCGTCCTCGCTGGCCGGCCACCAGAAGCTGGGCAACATCGTCGCCCTGTACGACGACAACCACATCTCGATCGAGGGCGACACCGAGACCGCCTTCTCCGAGGACGTGCTCAAGCGCTACGAGGCCTACGGCTGGCACGTCCAGCGCATCGAGCAGGCCGCCAGCGGCGACTTCGACATCCAGGCCCTCCACGCCGCCTTCCAGGCCGCCAAGGCCGAGACCGAGCGCCCCTCGATCATCGCGGCGCGCACGATCATCGCCTGGCCGGCCCCGAACGCCCAGAACACCGAGGCCTCCCACGGCTCGGCGCTCGGCGACGCCGAGGTGGCCGCCACCAAGCGCGTGCTGGGCTTCGACCCCGAGCAGCACTTCCCGGTCGAGGACGAGGTCCTGGCCCACGCCCGCAAGGTCGTCGACCGCGGCCGCGAGGCGCACGCCGCCTGGGACAAGCGGATCCAGGAGTGGCGCGAGGCCAACCCGGAGCGCGCCGCCGACTTCGACCGCATCTCCGCGGGCGAGCTGCCCGACGGCTGGGAGAAGGCCGTCCCGGTCTTCCCGGCCGGCAAGGACGTCGCCACCCGCAAGGCCTCCGGTGAGGTCCTCAAGGCGCTGGGCGGCGTGATCCCCGAGCTGTGGGGCGGTTCCGCCGACCTCGCCGGCTCGAACAACACCACGATCGACGCGTCGTCGTCCTTCCTCCCCGAGGGCAACCCCCTCCCGGAGGCGAACCCGTACGGCCGCACGATCCACTTCGGCATCCGCGAGCACGCCATGGGTTCGACCATGAACGGCATCGCGCTGCACGGCAACACCCGCGTCTACGGCGGCACCTTCCTGGTGTTCTCCGACTACATGCGCCCGGCCGTGCGCCTGGCCGCGCTGATGAAGCTGCCGGTCACGTATGTCTGGACGCACGACTCCATCGGTCTCGGCGAGGACGGCCCGACCCACCAGCCGGTCGAGCACATGGCCGCCCTGCGCGCCATCCCGGGCCTGAACATGGTCCGCCCGGCCGACGCCAACGAGACGGCCATCGCCTGGCGCGAGATCGTCAAGCGCCACACCGCCAAGCCCGCGCCGCACGGTCTGGCCCTCACCCGCCAGAACGTCCCGACGTACGAGGCCAACGAGGGCGTCGCCAAGGGCGGCTACGTCCTGTTCGAGGCCGAGGGCGGCCGCCCGCAGGTGATCCTCGTGGGCACCGGCTCCGAGGTCCAGCTGGCCGTCGAGGCCCGCGAGGTCCTCCAGGCCGAGGGCATCCCGACCCGTGTGGTCTCGATGCCGTCCGTCGAGTGGTTCGAGGAGCAGGACCAGGCGTACCGCGACGGCGTCCTGCTGCCGGACGTCAAGGCCCGCGTGGCCGTCGAGGCCGGCATCGGCCTGACCTGGCACCGCTACGTCGGCGAGGCCGGCCGGATCGTCTCGCTGGAGCACTTCGGCGCCTCCGCCGACTACAAGGTGCTCTACCGCGAGTTCGGTCTGACCTCCGACGCCGTCGTCGAGGCCGCCCGCGAGTCGATCGCCGACGCCAACCGCCGCTGACGCGGCCCGCACACCATTCCCGTAGGAGCCAAACCCATGACGGACGCACTCAAGCGCCTCTCCGACGAAGGCGTCGCGATCTGGCTGGACGACCTGTCCCGCAAGCGCATCACCTCCGGCAACCTGGCCGAGCTGATCGACCAGAGCCACGTCGTCGGCGTCACCACCAACCCGTCGATCTTCCAGAAGGCGATCTCCGGCGGCGAGGGCTACGAGCAGCAGCTCACCGACCTCGCGGCCCGCAAGGTCACCGTCGACGAGGCCATCCGCATGATCACGACGGCCGACGTGCGTGACGCCGCCGACATCCTGCGCCCGGTCTTCGACGCGACGGACGGCCAGGACGGCCGGGTCTCCATCGAGGTCGACCCCCGCCTGGCCCACAACACGGCCGCCACGGTGGCCGAGGCCAAGCAGCTGGCCTGGCTGGTGGACCGCCCCAACACCCTGATCAAGATCCCGGCCACCCAGGCGGGCCTGCCGGCCATCACCGACGTGATCGGCCGCGGCATCAGCGTCAACGTCACGCTGATCTTCTCCCTCGAGCGCTACCGCGCGGTGATGGACGCCTACCTGTCCGGCCTGGAGCAGGCCAAGGCCGCCGGCCTGGACCTGTCCCTGATCCACTCGGTCGCCTCGTTCTTCGTGTCCCGCGTGGACACCGAGATCGACAAGCGCCTGGACGCGATGGGCACCGACGAGGCCAAGGCGATGCGCGGCAAGGCCGCCCTCGCCAACGCCCGCCTGGCCTACCAGGCGTACGAGGAGGTCTTCTCCTCGGACCGCTGGGCCGCCCTGGAGAAGGCCGGCGCCAACAAGCAGCGTGCGCTGTGGGCCTCGACCGGCGTCAAGGACCCGGCCTACAAGGACACCCTGTACGTGGACGACCTGGTGGCGCCGAACACGGTGAACACCATGCCGGAGGCCACCCTGGAGGCCACCGCCGACCACGGGCAGATCACCGGTGACACGGTGCGCGGCACGTACGAGCAGGCCAAGGCCGAGCTCGACGCGCTCGCGAAGCTGGGCGTCTCGTACGACGAGGTCGTCCAGCTGCTGGAGGACGAGGGCGTCGAGAAGTTCGAGGCGTCGTGGAACGACCTGCTGAAGTCCACTGAGGCGGAGCTCAAGCGCCTCGCTCCGGAGGCGTGAATTGAGCAGCAGCAATCCGCTGCGTGACGCTCTGGACCGACGGCTCCCGCGTATCGCGGGGCCGTCGGGCCTGGTCATCTTTGGCGTCACGGGCGATTTGTCCCGTAAAAAGCTGATGCCCGCCGTGTATGACCTGGCCAACCGCGGCCTGCTGCCGCCGGGCTTCTCGCTGATCGGCTTCGCCCGCCGGCAGTGGGAGGACGAGGACTTCGCCCAGGTCGTCTACGAGGCGGTCAAGCAGCACGCCCGCACCCCCTTCCGCGAGGAGGTCTGGCAGCAACTGGTGCAGGGTTGCCGGTTCGTCCAGGGCGACTTCGACGACGACGTGGCCTTCGAGACCCTCAAGCACACCATCGAGGAGCTCGACGCGGCCCAGGGCACGGGCGGCAACTTCGCCTTCTACCTCTCGGTGCCGCCGAAGTTCTTCCCCACGGTCGTCCAGCAGCTCAAGAAGCACGGCCTGGCCGAGCAGAAGGAGGGCTCCTGGCGGCGCGCCGTCATCGAGAAGCCCTTCGGCCACGACCTGAAGAGCGCCCAGGAGCTCAACCGGATCGTCCACGACGTCTTCCCCGCCGAGTCGGTCTTCCGCATCGACCACTACCTCGGCAAGGAGACGGTCCAGAACATCCTGGCCCTCCGGTTCGCCAACACCCTCTTCGAGCCGATCTGGAACCGGTCCTACGTCGACCACGTACAGATCACCATGGCCGAGGACATCGGCATCGGCGGCCGCGCCGGCTACTACGACGGCATCGGCGCCGCCCGTGACGTCATCCAGAACCACCTGCTCCAGCTGCTGGCTCTGACCGCGATGGAGGAGCCCGCCTCCTTCGACGCCGACGCGCTCGTCGCGGAGAAGACCAAGGTGCTGGGCGCCGTACGGCTGCCCAAGGACCTCGGCTCGGAGACCGTGCGCGCCCAGTACGCCCACGGCTGGCAGGGCGGCGAGGAGGTCGTCGGCTATCTGGAGGAGGAGGGGATCGACCCCGAGTCCAAGACCGACACCTACGCCGCGATCAAGCTGTCGATCGACAACCGCCGCTGGGCGGGCGTCCCCTTCTACCTGCGGACCGGCAAGCGCCTCGGCCGCCGCGTCACCGAGATCGCGGTCGTCTTCCAGCGCGCCCCGCACTCGCCCTTCGACCACACCGCCACCGAGGAGCTGGGGCAGAACGCCCTGGTCATCCGGGTGCAGCCGGACGAGGGCGTCACCATGCGGTTCGGCTCGAAGGTGCCCGGCACCTCGATGGAGGTGCGGGACGTCTCGATGGACTTCGCCTACGGCGAGTCCTTCACCGAGTCCAGCCCCGAGGCGTACGAGCGGCTCATCCTCGATGTCCTGCTCGGCGACGCCAACCTCTTCCCGCGCCTGCGCGAGGTGGAGCTCTCCTGGGAGATCCTCGACCCGATCGAGGAGTACTGGGACAACCACGGCAAGCCCGCACAGTACGCGGCCGGCACCTGGGGTCCGGCCGAGGCGGACGAGATGCTCGCACGAGACGGACGGAGCTGGCGTCGGCCATGAAGATCGATCTCACGGACACCACGGCCAGCAAGATCAACAACGCGCTGGTCCAGGGCCGCCGGGCCCTGGGCGCCCCCGCCGTCGGCATGGTGCTCACCCTTGTCATCGTCACCGACGAGGAGCACGCCTACGACGCGCTCAAGGCGGCCAACAACGCCTCCCGCGAGCACCCCTCGCGCAAGCTCGTCGTCATCAAGCGCGTCAGCCGCTCCCCGCGCGACCGCGCCCAGGCCCGGCTCGACGCCGAGGTCCGGGTGGGCGCGGACGCCGGCGCCGGCGAGACGGTCGTGCTGCGCCTCTACGGCGACGTGATAGACCACGCCCAGTCGGTCGTCCTGCCGCTGCTGCTGCCGGACGCCCCCGTGGTCGCCTGGTGGCCGGTGTCCTCCCCGCTCAACCCGGAGAAGGACCCGCTGGGCGCGCTCGCCCAGCGCCGCGTCACCGACACCTACGCCGCCGAGGACCCCCTCGCGGAGCTCGCGGCGCGTGCCGCGAACTACGCGCCGGGCGACACCGACCTGGCCTGGGCCCGCATCACGCCGTGGCGCTCGATGCTCGCGGCCGCCCTGGACCAGCAGCCGGACGTGCGGATCAGCTCGGCCGAGGTGGCGGGCGAGGCCTACAACCCCAGCGCGGAGCTGCTGGCCATGTGGCTCGGCGACCGCCTGGGCGTGCCCGCCCGCCGCACGGTCTCCGAGGGGCCCGGCCTCACCGCCGTCCGCCTGGAGACCGAGCACGGCGTCATCACCCTGGACCGCGCGGACGGCTCCCTGGCCACGCTCGCCATGCGCGGCCAGCCGGACCGGGCCGTGGCGCTCAAGCGGCGCGACACCTCCGAGCTCCTCGCCGAGGAGCTGCGGCGGCTCGACCCGGACGACATCTACGGTTCCGCGCTGAAGTACGGCGTGGAGCGGCTCGCCGAGCCGGCCCCGGCCACCCCGGCTCCGTCCGCCGCGGCCGCCACCGCGGACGAGCGGGCCGCGGAGGAGCCGACCGCGGACAAGAAGGCCGCCGACGAGCCGGCCCCGGCCGGCGAGGCGGCGGAGGAGGCCGGCGCCAAGCCGGCCCCGGCCAAGAAGTCCTCGGGCCGGAAGGCGGGCAAGTGAGCACGCCGCAGATCGTCGTCCACCGGGACAAGGAGCTGATGGCCCAGGCCGCGGCGGCCCGGCTGATCACGAAGATCGTGGACGCCCAGGCCGCGCGCGGCTCGGCCTCCGTCGTCCTCACCGGCGGGCGCAACGGCAACGGGCTGCTCGCGGCCCTCGCCGCCGCGCCCGCCCGGGACGCGGTCGACTGGTCGCGCCTGGACCTGTGGTGGGGCGACGAGCGCTTCCTCCCCGAGGGGGACCCGGAGCGCAACGCCACACAGGCCCGCGAGGCGCTGCTGGACGCCGTGGACCTCGACCCCGCCCGCGTGCACTACATGCCCGCGGCGTACGGCGAGCACGACGACGCGGACGCGGCGGCGGAGGCGTACGCGGCCGAGCTGGCCGCCGCGGCCCGCCCCGAGGACCACGGTCCCGTACCGTCCTTCGACGTCCTCCTCCTGGGCGTCGGGCCCGACACCCACGTGGCGTCGCTCTTCCCGGAGCTCCCGGGCGTCCGGGAGACCGAGCGGACCGTCGTCGGCGTCCACGGCGCGCCCAAGCCGCCGCCGACCCGGGTCTCGCTGACCCTCCCGGCGATCCGCGCGGCACGCGAGGTGTGGCTGCTGGCGGCCGGCGAGGACAAGGCCAACGCCGTGGCGCTCGCGCTGAGCGGTGCCGGTGAGGTCCAGGCCCCGGCGGCCGGCGCGACCGGCCGGCAGCGCACGCTGTGGCTGCTGGACCAGGCCGCGGCGGCGCGCCTGCCGCGCGACCTCTACCCGCCGGCGTCACCCTGACGGGTGCCCGCGCACGACGCGACGGCCCGCCTCCCTTCCGGGAGGCGGGCCGTCGTCGTACGGAGGCGGTGGTGCCGTCAGCGGCCGCGCAGCGCGCGGTACCGCGCGACGAGGGCCGCCGTCGACGCGTCCAGCCCGGGCACGTCGGCGCCCTCCGTCAGGGCCGGCTCGACCCGCTTGGCGAGGACCTTGCCGAGCTCGACGCCCCACTGGTCGAAGGAGTCGATGTTCCAGATCGCGCCCTGGACGAAGACCTTGTGCTCGTACAGGGCGATGAGCTGGCCGAGCACCGAGGGGGTCAGCTCGCTCGCCAGGATCGTCGTCGTCGGGCGGTCGCCGCGGAACGTCTTGTGCGGGACCAGCTCCGCCGGGACGCCCTCGGCCGCCACCTCCTCGGCCGTCTTGCCGAACGCGAGCGCCTGGCCCTGGGCGAAGAGGTTGGCCATCAGCAGGTCGTGCTGGGCCACCAGGCCCGGCTCCAGGTCGTCGACCGGCCGGGCGAAGCCGAGCAGGTCCGCCGGGATCAGCTTGGTGCCCTGGTGGATCAACTGGTAGTAGGCGTGCTGCCCGTTCGTGCCCGGGGTGCCCCAGACCACCGGGCCGGTCTGCCAGCCGACGGGGTGTCCGTCACGGTCGACCGACTTGCCGTTGGACTCCATGTCCAGCTGCTGCAGGTAGGCCGCGAACTTCGACAGGTAGTGGCTGTAGGGCAGCACGGCGTGCGACTGGGCGTCGTGGAAGTCGCCGTACCAGATGCCGAGCAGGCCGAGCAGGACCGGCGCGTTCTCCTCGAAGGGCGCCGTGCGGAAGTGCTCGTCGACGAGGTGGAAGCCGGCCAGCATCTCGCGGAAGCGGTCCGGGCCGATGGCGATCATCAGGGAGAGCCCGATGGCCGAGTCGAAGGAGTAGCGGCCGCCGACCCAGTCCCAGAACTCGAACATGTTGGCGGTGTCGATGCCGAAGTCGGCGACCTTCACCTCATTGGTGGACAGCGCCACGAAGTGCTTGGCCACCGCCTCCTCGCCGGCGCCCAGCCCGGCCAGCAGCCAGGTGCGGGCCGAGGTGGCGTTGGTGATGGTCTCGATGGTGGTGAATGTCTTCGAGGCCACGATGAAGAGCGTCTCGGCGGGGTCCAGGTCGCGCAGCGCCTCGTGGAGGTCGGCGCCGTCCACGTTGGAGACGAAACGGAACGTCATGTCGCGCTCGGTGTAGGCGCGCAACGCCTCGTAGGCCATCGCGGGGCCCAGGTCGGACCCGCCGATGCCGATGTTGACGACGTTCCTGATACGCCGTCCGGTGTGGCCCTTCCAATCACCCGAACGGACGCGGTCGCTGAAGACCTGCATCTTGCGCAGCACCGCGTGGACGGCGGGCACGACGTTCTCGCCGTCCACCTCGACCACCGCCGACTCGGGGGCGCGCAGCGCGGTGTGCAGCACGGCGCGGTCCTCGGTGGTGTTGATCCGCTCGCCGCGGAACATGGCGTCCCGCAGCGCCGCCACGCCGGTGGAGGCGGCCAGCTCGCGCAGCAGGCGCAGCGTCTCGTCGGTGACGAGGTGCTTGGAGTAGTCGAGGTGGAGGTCGCCGACCGTGAGGGCGTACTTCCCGGCCCGGTCCGGGTCGGCGGCGAACAGCTCCCGCAGGCGCACCTCCCCCAGTTCGTCCCGGTGCTTGGCGAGCGCGTTCCACTCGGGAGTCCGGTCCAGCCGGGTGCGGCCCTCTGCGTTCATCTCGGACATCAGCCCACTTCTTCTCGTATAACGGCCCCGCTGATCTACAACCTAATGGAGCCGCCGTCGATTCCGGGTACCGGCGGGCAGCGCGACGGCCCGGCCGCACACCCCGGAAAGGGTGCGCGGCCGGGCCGCTGACGGTGTGTCGTTGTCGTCCCGCGCTCAGATCTCCCCGCGGAGCTTGGCGAGCGCCTCGGCGAGGATGGCCTCGCCGTCCGCGTCGCTGCGCCGCTCACGGACGTACGCCAGGTGCGTCTTGTAGGGCTCGGTACGCGGCGGGTCCGGCGGATTGTCCCGGTCCTGGCCGGCCGGGAAGCCGCAGCGCGGGCAGTCCCAGGTGTCCGGCACCTGTGCGTCACTGGCGAAGCTCGGCTGCGTCTCGTGCCCGTTGGAGCACCAGAAGGAGATGCGCAGGCGCGGCGCTGA
Source organism: Streptomyces sp. NPDC044063 (assembly GCF_056434285.1). Lineage (NCBI taxonomy): Bacteria > Bacillati > Actinomycetota > Actinomycetes > Kitasatosporales > Streptomycetaceae > Streptomyces > Streptomyces sp. NPDC044063. The sequence goes on along the minus strand of NZ_JBWKFM010000042.1, from coordinate 20,711 downwards.
CTCGCCCCGCTCGGCCTCACCCATCGGCCCCGCCCCGACCCGGCTTCCCCGGATCGCGTTGCCACTTGCCACGGTCGTAACTCCCTGCGTGATGGTGCTGCACTGTGCCGGATAGCGGCTGCGCCGCGGGAGTCGTCGCTCGGCTCCGCCGCGGGCGCCCCAGTCTACGTAAGGCCCAACGCGCGTCCAGTGGCAGGAGTTACAGACCGGCCGACCGGACGCAAGCCTCCATCATAGGCGGCTGATACGACGGTACGTCAGCTGTCGAGCTTCATCAGCAGGCCGAGCACGATGATGCAGGCGAACCAGAGCAGGCCGATCACGATCGTGATCCGGTCCAGGTTGCGCTCGGCGACCGAGGAACCGCCGACGGAGGACTGCATGCCGCCGCCGAACATGTCGGAGAGACCGCCGCCCTTCCCCTTGTGCATGAGCACCAGCATCATCATCAGCAGGCTGAAGACGATGAGGGCGATCGAGAACCCGATGACCACGGCTGGACCAACTCTCTCGGACTGACTCGGATGGACAATGCTGCGGGGCCGGGGGGCGCGTTCACGCCGGTCCCGGCCCCGACAGGGTACGACGGCGCGGGGCCGTCGTCATAGTTGCTACTGGTCGCGGAAGCGGACGATCTTGACGAAGTCGTCCGCGTCCAGCGCGGCGCCGCCGATCAGGGCGCCGTCCACGTCGGGCTGGGCCATGATCGCCGCGATGTTGCCGGACTTGACCGAGCCGCCGTACTGGATGCGGACCTTGTCGGCGACCTCCTGGCCGTAGAGCTCGGCCAGCTTGCCGCGGATGGCCCCGCAGACCTCCTGGGCGTCCTCGGGGGTGGCGACCTCGCCGGTGCCGATGGCCCACACGGGCTCGTAGGCGATCACGATGGTCTCGGCCTGGTCGGCCGGGAGGCCCTGCAGACCGCCCTCGACCTGGGCGAGGGTGTACGCGACCTGGTTGCCGGCCTTGCGGACGTCCAAGCCCTCGCCGACGCACAGGATCGGGGTGATGCCGTGCTTGAAGGCGGCCTTGACCTTGGCGTTGCAGAGCTCGTCCGTCTCGCCGTGGTACTGGCGGCGCTCGGAGTGGCCGACGGCCACGTAGGAGCACTTCAGCTTGGAGAGCATCAGGCCGGAGATCTCGCCGGTGTAGGCGCCGGAGTCGTACGCCGAGATGTCCTGGGCGCCGTACTTGATCTTCAGCTTGTCGCCGTCGACCAGGGTCTGCACCGAGCGCAGGTCGGTGAAGGGCACCAGGACCGCGACCTCGGTGCCCTCGTAGTCCTTGTCGGCGAGCGCGAAGGCGAGCTTCTGGACGTGGGCGATGGCCTCGAGGTGGTTGAGGTTCATCTTCCAGTTGCCCGCCATCAGCGGGGTGCGTGCACTCACAGTGGTTCAGTCCTCCAGTGCGGCGAGGCCGGGGAGCGTCTTGCCCTCGAGGTACTCGAGGCTGGCGCCACCGCCGGTCGAAATGTGGCCGAAAGCGTTCTCGTCGAAGCCCAGGGTGCGCACGGCCGCGGCCGAGTCGCCACCACCGACGACGGTGAAGCCCGGCGAGTCCAGCAGGGCCTGCGCGACGGCCTTGGTGCCGTTCGCGTAGTCGGGGTGCTCGAAGACGCCCATGGGGCCGTTCCAGAAGACCGTGCCCGCGTCGGCGAGCTTCGCGGCGTAGAGCTCACGGGTCTTCGGGCCGATGTCGAGACCCTCCTTGTCCGCCGGGATGGCGTCCGAGGAGACGGTGTCGGGGTTGGCCGGGGCCTTGGTCTTCAGGTCCGGGAAGTCGGCGGAGACCAGGACGTCGACGGGCAGGACGAACTCGACGCCCCGCTTCTCCGCCTCGGCCAGGTACTCCAGGCACTTCCCCTTCTGGTCCTCCTGCAGCAGCGAGATGCCGACCTCGTGGCCCTTGGCGGCCAGGAAGGTGTACGACATGCCGCCGCCGATGAGGATGCGGTCGGCCTTCTTGAGCAGGTTGTCGATGACACCCAGCTTGTCGGAGACCTTGGCGCCGCCGAGCACCACCACGTAGGGGCGCTGGACGTCGTCGGTGAGCTTCCTCAGGACGCCGACCTCGGTGGCGATCAGGTCGCCGGCGGCGTGCGGCAGGCGCGCCGGGAGGTCGAAGACCGAGGCGTGCTTGCGGTGCACCGCGCCGAAGCCGTCGCCGACGTAGAGGTCGGCGAGCGACGCGAGGGCATCGGCGAACGCGCCGCGCTCGGCGTCGTCCTTGCTGGTCTCGCCCGCGTTGAAACGGAGGTTCTCCAGCAGCGTGACCTCGCCGTTCGCCAGTGCGGCGACGGTGGCCTTCGCGCTGTCACCGACCGTGTCGGTGGCGAACGAGACGTTCCTGCCCAGGATCTCGCCGAGCCGCTTCGCGGCGGGGGCGAGGGAGAACTTCGGGTCCGGCGCGCCCTTGGGACGGCCCAGGTGGGAGGCGACGATCACCTTGGCGCCCGCCGCGGCGAGCTTGGCGATCGTCGGCGCGACGGCGCGGATGCGGCCGTCGTCGGTGATGGTGGTGCCGTCGAGCGGGACGTTCAGGTCGGCGCGGACGAAGACCCGCTTGCCCTCGATGCCGTCCTCGATGAGTTCGTCGATCGTCTTCATGCAGTGACTCTCCGGTGGACTTCCGTGGTGGGGGCCTCTCCCAGCGGGGGCTGGGAGATGGTCACGGGACGGGGCCCGTACAACGCTTCTTCGCGTCGTACGAGCCCCGTCCCCTGCATCTCGATACCTGCTGCGACCGTCGCGTCAGGCAGCGATCAGAGCTGGCCGCCGACGAAAACCGTCAGGTCGACCAGGCGGTTGGAGTAGCCCCACTCGTTGTCGTACCAGCCGACGACCTTGACCTGCTTGCCCTGGACCATCGTCAGCTGCGAGTCGAAGGTGCAGGAGGCCGGCCAGTTGACGATGTCCGAGGAGACGATCGGGTCCTCGGTGTACTCGAGGATGCCCTTCAGCTGGCTCTCCGCGGCCTTCTGGAAGGCGGCGTTGATCTCTTCCCTGGTCGTCTCGCGCTCGAGCTCCAGGACCAGGTCGGTGACCGAGCCGGTCGGGACCGGGACGCGCATGGCGATGCCGTCCAGCTTGCCCTTCAGCTGCGGGAGGACCAGGGCGGTGGCCTTGGCGGCACCGGTGGAGGTCGGGATGATGTTCTCCGCGGCGGCGCGGGCGCGACGCAGGTCGGAGTGCGGGAAGTCCAGGATGCGCTGGTCGTTGGTGTACGCGTGGACCGTCGTCATCATGCCCTTGACGATGCCGAAGGTCTCGTCGAGGACCTTGGCCATCGGCGCCACGCAGTTGGTGGTGCAGGAGGCGTTGGAGATGACGTGGTGGTTGGCCGCGTCGTACTTGTCCTGGTTGACGCCCATCACGATGGTGATGTCCTCGTTCTTGGCCGGAGCCGAGATGAGGACCTTCTTGGCACCCGCGGCCAGGTGCTTGGCCGCGTCCTCACGCTTGGTGAAGATACCCGTGGACTCGATGACGATGTCGGCACCGAGCTCGCCCCACGGAAGGGCGGCCGGGTCGCGCTCGGCCATCGTCCTGAAGGTCATGTTGCCGACGGTGATCGTGTCGTCGGTGTGGCTGACCTCCTGCTTCAGACGACCCAGGATCGAGTCGTACTTCAGCAGGTGCACCAGGGTGGCGTTGTCGGTCAGGTCGTTGACACCGACGATCTCGATGTCCGCACCCTGCTCCAGGAGCGCACGGAAGTAGTTACGACCGATACGGCCAAAGCCGTTGATGCCTACGCGGATCGTCACGAACCGATCTCCTCGTTGGTGTGCCGGGCTGTCCGCCGGCGGCTGTATTGGGATGTCCCCGACCACCACCGACCCTACCTCTAACAAGGGAGGTACGTGACATTGGCGGCGGGGGCTTCTTGGGCGCGCTCAGCCGTGCTCGGACGCGCTCAGCTGCAGGTCAGCCGCCGATCGCGCGCAATGCGGCACCGACCAGCCCGGCCCGCTCGCGGGGGTCGGACACGTGCTCGAGACCGAAGCCCAGAAGGACGGTGTCCCGGGTGGTGACGGCCGCGGCGGTGGGGGCTCGCGGCGCCCCGCCGTCGTCACCCTGCGTCACCGGCGCGCGGTACTCGCCGGCGGCTGCGCTGCGGAACCGCGGGAAGGTCCCGGGTGGCAGTTCGTCCGAGATCGGGCGGTAGGCCCCGGCGAGCGCCAGCGGGGCTCCACCGGCGCCGAGGGCGGCCGTGGTGCCCGTGAGCTCTCCCGTGCCGGTGAAGCGCGCGGCCCGGGCGAACGAGGTACGGGCGCCCGCGCCCAGGTAGTACTGGGCGAAGTCGTCGGTGTCGGCCTCGCCGATCCGTACGTCGCCGCCCGCCCTGGTGCCGGCGGTGATCAGCTTGCCGCCCTCGTTGACGAAGTCGCGGACGGCCAGCAGGGTGGCGCCGTCGGGGGCGGCGGTGCCGGAGTACCACAGCACGGTGTCGTAGTGGGAGAGCACGCCCAGCGCGGAGGGCGCGCCCTGCCGTGCCACGTCCCAGACGGCGGCCCTGCGGCCGTTGTCGGCGAGCGCCTTGGTGTAGGCGGCGGCGTCGCGCGCGGGCGCCTTGCCGCCCTCGTCGGCGATCACCAGGGTGTCGGCGCGGGGCGTCGTGGCCACGGTGTAGGTGAAGGGCTCGCTCGCGGTCGCCCGGCCCTCGCGGGTGCGGCCGGTGAACCAGACGGTGACGGTGGAGCCGGGGCGGGCGCCCTCGACCCTGGCGCGGTACTGGTCGAAGCGGATGTTGTCCTCGCCGCCGAAGCGGTCGCCGCCGTCCCAGGCCCGCAGTTCCTCGGTGCGCGTGCGCCCGCCGTCGATCCGGTAGTTGAGACGCTTGTCGCGGACGCTCTTGCGGGCGGTGACGGCCACGGTCTGCGCCCCGCCGCGCGCGGAGGAGGTGGGGAACGCGTGCGGGGTGAAGTCGGGGGCGCTCAGGCCGACGGAGGAGACGGGGACGTCGCCCCGGGCCGCGGTCTCGGCGACGGAGAGGGCGAAGGGGATGTTCTTCTCGAACTCCTGCCGGATCAGTTTCTCGTCGTCGGGGAAGATGAACGAGGAACGGCAGTCGGCGGGGTCCCAGCGGTCGTTCGGGTCGGCCTTGGAGGCGGTCTGGCAGGTCGACATCTCGGGGGTGAACATCATGACGCCGTTGACGTTGCCCGCGTGGCCGTCGGCCTCGCCGTTGGTGGTGTAGAGCTCGGAGGAGAGCTGCGGGCGGTAGCCGGGGATCGCGGGCTTGTCGGGCGTCCCGGCGAGCGCCCGGTAGAGGACGTCGTCGGGGGTGGGGGTGGCCACCTGCCAGCCCACGCCGTAGAGGATCAGCTCGGCCGCGGAGTGGTAGTTGACGGCGTAGCGGAAGCCGACGCGCTTCTCGAAGGCGTCCAGCGCCTTCGTCTCCGGCTCGGAGGCGGGGGCCGGTCCGCGGTAGGTCTCCGAGGCCGGCCGGGGGGACGAACCCTCGTTGTCGTAGCCCCACTTGTAGGGGAAGTTGCGGTTGAGGTCCACGCCGTCGCCGGGGGTGATCCGGCCGTCGCCGTTGTTGTCGCGGAGGTTCTTGCGCCAGAGCCGGGTGTCGGGGCCGGTGAAGGTGTAGTCGTAGCCGTCGGGGTTGGCGGAGAGGACGAACCACAGCTCGGTGGAGTCCACGATCCGCGTGACGCGGTCGTCCTTGCCGTAGCGGTCGAGGTAGTGGTGCATCAGCCGGCGGGTCGTCTCCGGCGTGATCCACTCGCGCGCGTGCTGGTTGGACATGTAGAGCACGGCGGGCCGGGAGCCGTCGGCGGCGCGCGCGGCGTTCCGGGACACCTTCAGGGCGAGGATGTCCTGGCCCCGTACGGTCCTGCCGATGCTGACGACCTTGGTCAGGTCCGGGTGGGCGCGGGCGGTGTCCCTGATCTCCCGCTGGAGCCCCTTCGGCCCGCTGTACGGGCGGAAGACGCCGTCGCCGGCGGGCTGGGCGGCGAGCCCGCGGCGGGGGCGCTTCTCGGTGAGGTCCACGCCCTGGCCGCGCAGCTCCCGGGCCTGGCCGGCGGTGAGGTGGAGTTCGACGGTGACCGTCCTGCCCCCGGTGACGCGCTCGCCCAGTTCGTGACCGTCGATGCCGGCCCTGAGCAGCAGCGGGACCTGGGCCGCGGTGACCTCGGCGGTCCAGACGGACAGGGCGTCGTCGGAGGCGGCCGGCGGGGCCGCCGGCCGGGCCGGTGGAGCGGCCGGCGACGCGTGGGCGTACGGCGTGGCGGCGAGTCCGCCGAGGAACAGCGAAGCCACCGCGAGAACGGAACCCGTTCTGCGTCTCATGAGCCCCCCTTGCTGTTGTCTGCCACGTGCGTGCGTGGCCGCCAGCCTGGTAACCCATCATGATCATGTCAACGACGCCTTTCGCGCCGGGCGGCCCGTACGGCACGACGACGCCCCCGCCGCCCTGGAGCGGGCGACGGGGGCGGACGGGAGGTGCGGACGGCGGCGCTCAGCCGGCCATGTTCTCGGCCATCTCCTCGGAGAGGTCCGCGATGTCGGAGAGGTTGGACTCGGTGCCGGGGATGCCCAGGTCCTGGGCCCGCTTGTCGGCCATGGCCAGCAGGCGGCGGATCCGCCCGGCGACGGCGTCCTTGGTCAGCGGCGGGTCCGCGAGGGCGCCCAGCTCCTCCAGGGAGGCCTGCTTGTGCTCCATGCGCAGCCGGCCGGCGGCCGCGAGGTGCTCGGGGACCTCCTCGCCGAGGATCTCCAGCGCCCGCTGCACGCGCGCGCCCGCCGCGACGGCGGCGCGCGCCGAGCGGCGGAGGTTGGCGTCGTCGAAATTGGCCAGGCGGTTGGCGGTGGCCCGCACCTCGCGGCGCATCCGCCGCTCCTCCCAGGCCAGCACGGACTCGTGGGCACCCAGGCGCGTCAACAGCGCGCCGATGGCATCACCGTCCCGGACGACGACCCGGTCCACTCCGCGGACCTCCCGGGCCTTGGCCGCGATCTGCAGTCGGCGGGCCGCGCCGACCAGCGCCAGCGCCGCCTCCGGGCCGGGGCAGGTCACCTCCAGGGAGGAGGAACGGCCGGGCTCGGTGAGCGAACCGTGCGCCAGGAAGGCCCCGCGCCAGGCGGCCTCCGCGTCGCAGGTGGCACCCGAGACGACCTGCGGGGGCAGCCCGCGGATCGGCCGGCCGCGGCCGTCGACCAGGCCGGTCTGGCGCGCCAGCTGGTCACCGCCCGCCACCACCCGCACCACGTACCTGCTGCCGCGGCGCAGCCCGCCGGGGGCCATCACCACCAGGTCGGAGGCATGACCGAAGATCTCCAGGATGTCCTTGCGCAGCCTCCGGGCGGCGATCCCGGTGTCCAGCTCCGCCTCGATCACGATGCGTCCGCTGACCAGGTGCAGACCGCCCGCGAAGCGCAGGATCGCCGAGACCTCCGCTTTCCGGCAGCAGGTCCGGGTGACGGGAAGCCGGGAGATCTCGTCCTTCACCGCTGCCGTCATCGCCATGGGCCGATCCTTCCATGCATCCGAAAAATACGGTCGTACGCGGCGGCCAACAGCTCCGGATCGTGCGTCGGGGAGCCGTCGGGCGAGGCGACCGGCGCCAGCTCGACCGTGGCCCCCAGCCGCTTGGCGGCGTCGGTGAGGCTCTGCCGGTCGGGCACGGCGGCCTCGTCGGCCAGCACCACGTCCAGGGCGAGTTTAGGGGCGTGTCGGGCCAAAACCTCCAAATGACGCTGCGGAGAGAACCCATCGGTTTCCCCGGGCTGCGGCGCGAGATTCAACGACAGCACCCGGCGCGCCTTGGTCTCCTGCAGGGCCTGGAGGAGCTCGGGCACGAGCAGGTGGGGGATGACGGAGGAGAACCAGGAGCCGGGGCCGAGCACCACCCAGTCCGCGTCCAGCACGGCCTCGACGGCCTCCGGCACGGCCGGCGGGTCCTCGGGGACGACGTGCACGGACTGCACCTCGCCCGGGGTGAGCGCCACGGTGGCCTGGCCGCGCACGGTGCCGACGGCGTCGGGGGCGGCCGGGTCGTGGCCCTTGACGAGCGCCTGGAGCTCCAGCGGGACCGCCGACATGGGCAGCACCCGGCCGTGCGCGCCGAGCAGCTTGCCGACCAGGTCCAGGGCCTGGACGTGGTCGCCCAGCTGTTCCCAGAGGGCGACGATCAGCAGATTGCCGACGGCGTGGTCGTGGAGGTCGCCACGGCTCTCGAAACGGTGCTTGATCACTCGGGACCAGGTCTGGCCCCACTCGTCGTCGCCGCACAGCGCGGCCAGCGCCTTGCGCAGGTCACCGGGGGGCAGCACGCCCAGCTCGTCGCGGAGCCGGCCGCTGGAGCCGCCGTCGTCGGCGACGGTGACGACCGCGGTGAGGTCGCCGGTGATGCGGCGCAGGGCCGCGAGCGAGGCGGACAGCCCGTGGCCGCCGCCGAGGGCCACGACCTTGGGCTGTGCGCCGCGCCGCGCACGGCCGGCGGCCCGGCCGTTCCCACGGCCGGGCACCAGCTTGCGGACGCGGCGCATCCGGAAGGTGCGGCCGGTCACTCGCGCCCCATGTCACGGTGCACGACGACCGTCTCGACGCCCTCCGAGACGAGGCGGTGGGCGAGCTTCTCGGACATGGCGACGGAGCGGTGCTTGCCGCCGGTGCAGCCGACCGCGATCGTCACGTAGCGCTTGCCCTCGCGGCGGTAGCCGGCGGCGATGAGCTGGAGCAGCTCGGTGTAGCGGTCGAGGAACTCCTTGGCGCCGGGCTGGTTGAAGACGTAGCCGGACACCTCCTCGTTGAGGCCCGTGAAGGGGCGCAGCTCCGGCACCCAGTGCGGGTTGGGCAGGAAGCGGCAGTCCACGACGAGGTCGGCGTCGACGGGCAGGCCGTACTTGAAGCCGAAGGACATCACGGTGGCCCGCAGCTCGGGCTCCTCCTCGCCGGCGAACTGGGCGTCCAGCTTGGCGCGCAGCTCGTGGACGTTGAGGCTGGAGGTGTCGATGACCAGGTCGGCGTCGCCGCGCAGCTCGCGGAGCAGGTCGCGCTCGGCGGCGATGCCGTCGACGATGCGCCCGGAGCCCTGGAGGGGGTGGGGGCGGCGCACCGACTCGAAGCGGCGCACGAGGGCGTCGTCGGACGCCTCCAGGAAGATCACCCGCCGCTTGACCTTCTTGGCCTCCAGGTCGGCGAGCGACTCGCGGAGGTTGTCGAAGAAGCGCCGGCCGCGGACGTCCACGACGACCGCGATGCGGGCCACGTTGCCCTGGGAGCGGGCGCCGAGGTCCACCATGGTGGGGATCAGGGCGGGCGGCAGATTGTCCACCACGAACCAGCCGAGGTCCTCCAGACATTTCGCGGCGGTGCTGCGCCCCGCCCCGGACATGCCGGAGATGATCACCAGCTCGGGGATGCCCGCCGCCTCGGCGCCGGCGTCCGCCGTCGTCGTGCCCGTACTCACCTGTGCTCCGTCCCGCTCGGTCACGTTCATGCGCTTTCCCCCGTTCTGCCGACGACGCCCGGGGCGCCGTCCCGTCTTCCATACTGCGGCCTCGGCGGGCCCGGTTCCCGTTCGGCTTCCCGTTCGGCCAGGTCCATCATTCCTCCGCGTCGTCCATGATCTCGCCCGTGGCCATGTTGACAGCCGGTGCGGGCCGCTCCGCGCCGGCCAGCGCCGCGGCGATCGTCTCGGCCGTCTTCCGGCCGATGCCGGGCGTCTCGCAGATCTGCTCGACGGTGGCGGCCCGCAGCTTCTTCAGCGAGCCGAAGTGCTTCAGCAGGGCCTGCTTGCGGGTCTCGCCGAGGCCGGGGACCGCGTCGAGGGGCCCGGCCCGCAGCGCCTTGCTCCGCTTGCCGCGCTGGTAGGTGATCGCGAAGCGGTGCGCCTCGTCACGGACCCGCTGCAGGAGGTAGAGGCCCTCGCTGGTGCGGGGCAGGACGACGGGGTCGTCCTCGCCGGGCAGCCAGACCTCCTCCAGGCGCTTGGCCAGGCCGCAGACGGCCACGTCGGTGATCCCGAGCTCGTCCAGCGCCCGCTGGGCGGCGGCGACCTGCGGCTGCCCGCCGTCGACGACCACCAGCTGCGGGGGGTAGGCGAAGCGCTTGGGCCGGTCGCCGTTCCCCTCGGGGACCTCGGCGGGGACCTCGCCGCCGTGCTCGTCGCCCGGGGCCTCCTCGGCCCACTCCCCCGTCTTCAGCTTCTCCCGCACATAGCGGCGGAAGCGGCGGGAGACGACCTCGTGCATCGAGCGGACGTCGTCCTGGCCCTCGAAGCTCTTGATCTGGAAGCGGCGGTACTCGCTCTTGCGGGCCAGGCCGTCCTCGAAGACGACCATGGACGCCACGACGTCCTGTCCCTGGAGGTGGGAGATGTCGAAGCACTCGATGCGCAGCGGCGCGGAGTCCAGGTCGAGGGCCTCGGCGATCTCCTCCAGGGCGCGGGAGCGGGTGGTCAGGTCGGAGGCGCGCTTCGTCTTGTGGAGGACGAGGGCCTGCTGGGCGTTGCGCTGGACCGTGGCCATCAGGTCCTTCTTGTCGCCGCGCTGCGGGATGCGCAGGTCGACCCGCGCGCCCCGGCGCCCGGTGAGCCACTGCACGACCGGCTCCACCGGCTCGGGCAGCGCGGGGACGAGGACCTCCCTGGGGACCGCGTCGCCGCTCTCCTCGCCGTACAGCTGCTGCAGGGCGTGCTCGACGAGGCCGGCGGTGTCGACGGCCTCGACCTTGTCGGTGACCCAGCCGCGCTGGCCGCGCACCCGGCCGCCGCGGACATGGAAGATCTGCACGGCCGCCTCGAGTTCGTCCTCGGCGACCGCGATCAGGTCGGCGTCGGTGGCGTCGGCCAGCACGACGGCGTTCTTCTCCATGGCGCGCTTGAGCGCCTCTATGTCGTCACGCAGCCGGGCCGCCTTCTCGTACTCCATCTCCTCGGCGGCATCGTGCATCCCCCGTTCCAAACGGCGGATGTACGCGCCGGTACGGCCGGCCATGAAGTCGCAGAACTCTTCGGCGAGTTCGCGGTGCTCCTCGGCGCTGACCCGGCCGACGCAGGGCGCCGAGCACTTGCCGATGTAGCCCAGCAGGCAGGGACGGCCGATCTGGGCGGAGCGCTTGAACACCCCGGCGGAGCAGGTGCGGACGGGGAAGACGCGCAGCATCAGGTCGACGGTCTCGCGGATGGCCCAGGCGTGGGCGTACGGGCCGAAGTAGCGCACGCCCTTCTTCTTGGGGCCGCGCATGACCTGGACGCGCGGGAACTCCTCGTTCAGCGTGACGGCGAGCGAGGGGTAGCTCTTGTCGTCGCGGTACTTCACATTGAAGCGGGGGTCGTACTCCTTGATCCAGGAGTACTCCAGCTGCAGCGCCTCGACCTCGGTGGAGACCACGGTCCACTCCACGGAGGCGGCCGTGGTGACCATGGTCCGGGTGCGGGGATGGAGGCCGGCGAGGTCCTGGAAGTACGAGGAGAGCCGCTGGCGCAGGCTCTTCGCCTTCCCGACGTAGATCACGCGGCCGTGCTCGTCCCGGAATCTGTAGACCCCCGGCGAGTCGGGGATCTGTCCCGGCTTGGGTCGGTAGCTGCTGGGGTCGGCCATGTCACACACCCTACTTGCGGGCAGTGACAACTCCATCGTCCAGCCGGGCGGGGTCCGGGCGTGACCGCGGCCCCGGCGGGCTCCTCGCCCACCGGGGCCGCGGCCGGTCCGGCCGGGGTCAGCGGCGCCGCAGCCTGCGGGCCGCCACGACCGCGAGACCCAGGCCCAGGGCCGCCGCCCCGCCGGCCGTCGCCGTGGTGGCGGTGACCGGCGGGCCGGCGTCGCCCGACGGCGCCGCGGTCGCCGGACGGTCCGCCCCGCCGCCGGCCGCGGCGGCGTCCTCGCCGAAGCCGCCGGCCGCGCCCTTCCTGGCGTAGGCGGAGCCGGGCAGCTTGTCGGCGTAGGCCTTGCGCACCCGGGCCCGGTACGCGTCGACGGTGGTGCCCTTGTCGCCGATCGCGCGGACGGCGTCCTCGTCGAGCGGCAGCACCCGCTCGCCGCGCTGCACGTACCAGGCGTTGATCTGGGGCTCGCGGAAGACCGTGCCGCCGCCGAGCCGGCGCGCGCCCTCGGCGGCGTAGCGGGTCTCGTCGTCGCCGGTGGCGATGTTGACGACCTTCCACGCGTCCCCGGTGCGCGCCGTCCACACCGACGCCTTGCCGCCGTCGGCGGCGACGGCCGCGCTGGCCAGGAAGTCGAGCTCGGCGATCGCGGCGCCCTCGGCGCCCGCCACGAAGCGCGGCGAGAGGGTGTACACGGGCACCGTGTCGCCCTCGATCCGCGGGCGCGCCGTGTTCGCGGCGAGCGCGCCGTCGCGGGCGAAGAAGCGGGAGAGGGTGTCGAGCGTGCCGGGGGCGGCGGCCGCCTCGTGGGCGGCGGCGACGCCCGCGGCGGGCGGGGGTGTGGGGGCCACCGGGGGTGGTGCGGCGTGCGCGAGGGGCGCGAGCCCGAGGAGGGCGGCGGTCAGGGCGCCCGTGGCTGCCGCGCGGGAGACGGTACGGCGGTCGGTCATCGCCCTCACGCTCCGATCCGGTAGAGCGAGTGGGTCCACGCGAACTCGTTGTTGTTCACGTACCAGTTGTGGGACGCCCAGTTGTAGCGGTTGCTGGAGGGCCAGGGATCGCCCCAGTAGACCATTCCGTTCGCGTCGTCGTAGCCGTAGACGACGTGCATGTGGCCGCCGCCGGAGGACCACTGGATACGGGTCTCGATCGGGCGCCCCGCGTTGATTTCACTCTGCACGGTCGCGTAGCGCAGCCATCCGCTCACATAGGAGCCCTGGTTGATACCGGCCCAGCCGAGGGCGTTCTGCACATTGCCCAGCGTGGCCTGGTTGTTGGGGCACGTGGTGCCCTGCTGGCGGTTGAAGGCGGCATTGCAGAACTGGTTCTGGCTGTAATTGCGGCCGAACCAGGTCGCGATGGTGTTTCCGGAGGCGGCCCAGCACCAATTGCTGTTCTGCTGGGCCTGCATGGTGATGTTCAGGCGCTTCGCCGCACGCAGAGGCGCCTGGTCGCCGGTGGCCGCGCTCGCCGTGGTGGGGACGGAGAGCAGGACGGAGGCGACGAGTGCCGCGAGGGACAGCCGTCTGCCCCGTATGCGGGTTTTTCCTGTGGGAGCCGATGCCGAAGCACGGGTCATTATCGCGTTCCTCCCGTGGCGGGGGGTTGTGGTGGAGGAGCGCGTCCGGACGCGTGTGAGGAGCATCGGGTGTTGTCGGGGACTGGTCAACCAGCTTCAATACCGCGTAAGAGCACGCTGTGAACGGATCGAATCGGATGTGAACACGCGGTGCCCGCCCGGAAGGGAATGCGGCACGCCCGGCCGCCCCGGCCCTTTCCACCGTTCGTGAATATTCACCCGCACAAGAGGAGCGAGCGGATGGCACGCAGCAGCACTCGCGCCGCCGAGGCCGAACTGGCCCAGGCGCTGCGCACGGGCCCGTTCCACCTGGCCCTGCGCACGGCGCTGTCGGCGCGCGGCCTCGCCCTGCACCGGGTGCAGCACCGGCTGGCCCAGCGCGGGGTCAAGGTCGGGGTGACGAGCCTGAGTTACTGGCAGCAGGGCGTCCGGCGGCCCATGCGGGCGGAGTCGCTGCGGGCCGTACGGGTGCTGGAGGAGGTGCTGGACCTGCCCGCGCAGGCCCTGACCCGGTTACTCCCCGAGGCGCCGCTCCGCACCCGCCCGGACCGGCCGGCCGCGCGCTCGTTCCGCTCCCTGGTGGAGGAGGCGGGCACGGTGGAACGGCTGCTGGCCGAGCTGGAGTCGCCGGCCGACGGCGGGCTCCACACCGTCTGCCAGCTGGAGCGCGTCTCCATCGGCGCCGGGCGCGAGATGCGCGGCCGCGACTCCCATCACGTGGTGCGCGCCCACCGCGACGGCGTGGACCGCTACGTGGCCATCCACCACGGGGACCCGGGCTGCGACCCGGCCCGGGTGACCGTGCGGGCGGGCGAGAACTGCCGGGTGGGGCGCGTGCGGTGGCACACGGCGTCCGGGGTGCTGGTGACCGAGCTGCTCTTCGACACCCGGCTGCGGGCCGGGGAGACCTATGTCTTCGGCTACGGCTTCGACGACGGCACGGGCGGCGTCAGCAGCGAGTACGTCCGGGGCTTCAGCTTCGCGGGCGGGCAGTACGTGCTCCAGGTGCGCTTCGACGACGACGCCCTGCCGGTGCGCTGCCGCCGCTTCCACCGGGCCGGGGCGGGCGCGCCCCGGTGCGGACAGCAGGAGCTGACCCTGTCGGGGCACCACCGGGGGGTGCACCTGGTGGAGCAGGGGGTGCGGCCGGGAATCCTGGGGATCGCGTGGGACTGGTGCTGAGGAGCCGGACGGCGCCGCGCCGGGCCGGCGGGTCAGGCGTCGGGGCCGGCGATCAGCTTGCCGCCCTCGGCCTTGACGGGCACGGACGGCAGCGGGGCGCCGGCCGGGCCCTGGACGACCTTGCCCGTGGCGGCCTCGAACATGCTCTTGTGGCAGGGGCAGACGACCTTGCCGTCCTCGACCTTGTCGACCACGCAGCCGGCGTGGGTGCACACGGCGCTGAACGCCTTGTACTCGCCCTTGGCGGGCTGGGCGACGATCAGCTTCTGCTCGCGGTAGAGCCGCGCGCCGCCGACCGGTACGTCACCCACCGCGCCGAGGTCCACCGGCGCCGTCGGGGTGGCCGGGCCCTTGGCCCCCGTCGCGCCGCCGCAGGCGGTGGCGCCGAGCCCGGCGGCCCCGGCCAGGGCGGCACCGCGCAGCACGGTGCGGCGGGACGCCGAGGGAGCCGGGGGAACAGCGGGCGAGGACATGGGGAGCTCCAGCGGGGTGGATCGGGCGCACGGACGTCGCGAGGACGTAGCGACAATACCGGGAGGGCATGTTCCGCCCACCGCCCCGTCCGGCCCGCCGGACCCGCCTCGTCCGCTCGCCCACCTCGCCCGTCGAAAGGACCGTTCCTGTGATCGTCGTCGCCGGTGAAGCACTGATCGACCTCGTACCCGGCGGCCCCGGGGGTGACGACGGCCTGCCCGCGCTGCTGCCCCGGCGCGGCGGGGGCCCGTACAACACGGCGGTGGCCCTGGGCCGGCTCGGCACCCCGGCCGCGTTCTGCTCCCGGGTGTCGTCGGACGGCTTCGGCGAGGCGCTGCTGGACGGGCTGCGGGACGCGGGGGTGGACGTCTCGCTGGTCCAGCGGGGCCCGGAGCCGACGACGCTCGCGGTGGCGGCCGTCGGCCCGGACGGTTCGGCGGGCTACGGCTTCTACGCGGGCGGCACGGCCGACCGCCTCTTCGAGCTGCCGGGCCCGCTGCCGGAGGCCGCCCCGGCCCTGTGCCTGGGGACCTGCTCGCTGGTCCTGGAGCCGGGTGCCGGCGCCTACGAGGCGCTGCTGCGCCGGGAGGCCCGGCGCGGGGTCTTCACCCTGCTCGACCCGAACATCCGGCCGGGCATCATCCCGGACGCCGCCGCCCACCGCGAGCGCTTCCGCTCCTGGCTGCCGGACGTCACCCTGCTGAAGCTGTCGGCCGAGGACGCCGCGTGGCTGGGCGGGCCGGCCGAGGCGTGGGCGGAGCGGGGCCCGGCGGCCGTGGTGGTGACCCGAGGCGGCGAGGGGCTGTCGGTGCACCTTCCCGGGGGCCGCTCCCACGCCGTGCCGGCCGAGGCCGTGGACGTGGTGGACACCATCGGGGCGGGCGACACCGTGAACGCGGCGCTGCTGCACCGGCTGGCGGCGGAGGGCGCGCTCTCCCGGGCCGGGCTGGCCGCCCTGGACGGCGCCGCCTGGACGGACGTCCTGGCCTTCGCGGCCCGCGCCGCCGCCCTGACCTGCACCCGCCCGGGGGCGGAACCGCCGTACGCGAGCGAGCTGGCCGGCTGACGGGGGCCGGGCCGCTGGTGGCCCGGCCCCCGGTGCGATGCTTCCGCTAGGCCTTGCGTGCCCGCGCCGTGGCCTTCTTGGCGGGGGCGGCCGTCTTCTTCGCCACGGTCTTCTTCGCCGCCGCCTTGGCCCCGGACTTCGCGGTCGCGGACTTGGCCGTCACGGCCTTCGTCGTCACGGCCTTCGTCGCGGCGGCCTTCCTGGCGGGCTTGCGCGCCGCCGGCACCGTGGCCGGGGCCGCGTCGCTGACGCGGTCGCCCAGGATGTCCCGCAGGAACTTGCCGGTGTGGCTGGCGGGGACCGAGGCGACGTCCTCCGGTGTGCCCTCGGCGACGACGAGGCCACCGCCCGAGCCGCCCTCGGGGCCCATGTCGACGACCCAGTCGGCGGTCTTGATCACGTCGAGGTTGTGCTCGATCACGATCACGGTGTTGCCCTTGTCGACCAGGCCGGACAGCACGGAGATCAGCTTGCTGATGTCCTCGAAGTGCAGACCGGTCGTCGGCTCGTCGAGGACGTAGACCGTCCGCCCGGTCGAACGCTTCTGCAGCTCGCTGGCGAGCTTGACGCGCTGGGCCTCGCCGCCGGAGAGCGTCGGCGCGGACTGGCCGAGGCGGACGTAGCCCAGGCCGACCTCGTGGAGGGTGCGCAGGTGGCGGGCGATCGTGGGCACGGCCTCGAAGAACTCGAGCGCCTCCTCGATCGGCATGTCCAGCACCTCGGCGATGGACTTGCCCTTGTAGTGGACCTCCAGGGTCTCCCGGTTGTAGCGCGCTCCGTGGCAGACCTCGCACGGGACGTACACGTCCGGCAGGAAGTTCATCTCGATCTTGATGGTGCCGTCGCCGGAGCAGTTCTCGCAGCGGCCGCCCTTGACGTTGAAGGAGAAGCGACCGGGCAGATAGCCCCGGACCTTCGCCTCCATGGTCTCGGCGAACAGCTTGCGGACGTGGTCGAAGACGCCGGTGTACGTGGCCGGGTTGGAGCGCGGGGTGCGGCCGATGGGCGACTGGTCGACGTGGACGACCTTGTCGACCAGGTCGTCGCCGTCCACCCGGGTGTGCCGGCCGGGCACGGCGCGGGCGGCGTTGAGCTCCCGCGCGAGGTGGGTGTAGAGGATGTCGTTGACCAGCGTCGACTTGCCGGAACCGGAGACGCCCGTGACGGCCGTGAGCACCCCGAGGGGGAAGGACACGTCGATGTCGCGGAGGTTGTTCTCCCGGGCCCCGCGCACGGTCAGCCGGCGCGTCGGGTCCACCGGGCGGCGCACGTCGGGCGTGGCGATGGACTTCCGGCCGGACAGGTACTGCCCGGTCATGGAGGCCTCGCTGCTCAGCAGCTCCGTGAGGGGGCCGCTGTGGACGACCTTGCCGCCGTGCTCGCCGGCGCCGGGGCCGATGTCGACGACCCAGTCGGCGACCTTGATGGTGTCCTCGTCGTGCTCGACGACGATCAGGGTGTTGCCCATGTCGCGCAGCCGGACGAGGGTCTCGATCAGGCGGTGGTTGTCGCGCTGGTGGAGGCCGATGGAGGGCTCGTCGAGGACGTACAGCACGCCCACCAGGCCGGAGCCGATCTGGGTGGCCAGGCGGATGCGCTGGGCCTCGCCGCCGGAGAGCGTGCCGGCCGCGCGGTTGAGCGAGAGGTAGTCCAGGCCGACGTCGACCAGGAAGCGCAGCCGCTCGTTGACCTCCTTGAGCACCCGCTCGGCGATCTTCTTCTCGCGGCCGGTGAGCTTCATGTCGCGCAGGAAGTCGGCGCAGTCGCTGATCGACATCGCGGAGACCTCCGCGATCGAGCGGCCCTGCACGGTGACGGCGAGGACGATCGGCTTGAGGCGGGTGCCCTCGCAGGTGGGGCAGTTCACCTCACGCATGTAGCCCTCGAAGCGCTCGCGGCTGGCGTCGCTCTCGGCCTCGGAGTGGCGCCGCTTGACGAAGGGCACCGCGCCCTCGAAGGCGGTGGTGTAGGCGCGCTCGCGGCCGTAGCGGTTGCGGTAGCGGACCTCGATCTGGGTCTTGTGGCCGTGGAGCAGGGCCTTCCTGGCCCGCTGGGGCAGCCCGGCCCAGGGGATGTCGGTGCGGAAGCCGAGCGCGTCGGCGAGGGCGCCGACCAGCCGGCCGAAGTAGTCCTTGGTGTGGCCGTGCGACCAGGGGCTGATCGCGCCCTCGTCGAGGGACTTGTCCTCGTCCGGGACGATCAGCTCGGGGTCGACCTCCATGCGCGTGCCGATGCCGGTGCAGTCGGGGCAGGCGCCGAAGGGCGAGTTGAAGGAGAACGAGCGCGGCTCGAGCTCCTCGAAGGACAGGTCGTCGTACGGGCAGTAGAGGTGCTCGGAGAACATCCGCTCACGCTCGGGGTCGTCCTCGGGGAGGTCGACGAAGTCGAGGACGACCATGCCGCCGGACAGGCCCAGGGCGGTCTCGACCGAGTCGGTCAGCCGGCGCTTGGCGCTCTCCTTGACGGTGAGGCGGTCGACGACCACCTCGATGGTGTGCTTCTCCTGCTTCTTCAGCTTCGGCGGGTCGGTGAGCTGGATCGTCTCACCGTCGACCCGGGCCCGGCTGTACCCCTTGGTCTGGAGGTCGGCGAAGAGATCGACGAACTCGCCCTTGCGCTCGCGCACCAGCGGGGAGAGCACCTGGAAGCGGCTGCCCTCGGGCAGCTCCAGCACCCGGTCCACGATGGCCTGCGGCGACTGGCGGGAGATCGGCCGCGCGCACTCGGGGCAGTGCGGCTTGCCGATCCGGGCGAAGAGCAGGCGGAGGTAGTCGTAGACCTCGGTGATCGTGCCGACCGTCGAGCGCGGGTTGCGCGAGGTCGACTTCTGGTCGATGGAGACGGCCGGGGACAGGCCCTCGATGAAGTCCACGTCGGGCTTGTCCATCTGCCCGAGGAACTGCCGTGCGTAGGAGGAGAGCGACTCGACGTAACGGCGCTGCCCCTCCGCGAAGATCGTGTCGAACGCGAGCGACGACTTGCCCGATCCCGAGAGCCCCGTGAAGACGATCAGGGAGTCGCGCGGGAGGTCGAGCGAGACGTTCTTGAGGTTGTGCTCGCGAGCGCCACGGACGATGAGACGGTCGGTCACGCGGGTCGGCACCTTTCGTGAGAGTCGGCTCTGGAGAGCGCTTGGGGGGTGGAGCCGCGCCCCTCGATCCAGAGTACGGGGAGCCTCTGACAACCACGGGCCACCCGGATGGCGGCGGCGAGGCCCACTCACGAGCCTATAGCACGCATATTCGATTTACGGCGGTGAGCCGACTCCTTCACCCGAAGGAGTGGCGGGGCTATCGTCGGCGGCATGAGTGATCATGTGCACGACCTGAACGCCGTACGTGAGGCGACGGACCGGCTGCTCTCCTCGCTCGCCGGCGTGGACGACCTGGACAACGCCGTCGTGGCCGGGCCGTCACGGCTTCCCGGCTGGACCCGTGGCCACGTCCTGGCCCACCTCGCGCGCAACGCCGACGCCTTGGTGAACGTCCTCGAGGGCCGCCCGATGTACGCGAGCGCCGAGGCCCGCGAGGCCGACATCGAGCGCGACGCCCCCCGCTCCCTCGCCACGCACGTCGCCGACCTGCGCGAGAGCACCGAGGCCCTGCTGCGCACGGCCGGCCGGCCCGGCGACCCCGACCGCCGCGTCGAGATGCGCAACGGCGTGATCGAGCTCGCCTCCCGCATCCCCTTCCGCCGCCTCATCGAGGTCGAGCTGCACCACGTCGACCTCGGCGTCGGCTACGAACTGGAGGACCTGCCGGCCGACTTCACCGGCCGCGAGATCGCGTTCCTCGCCGACCGCTTCTCCGGCGACGCCTCCCTCCCCGTGATCCGGCTGGTCGCGACCGACGGCCACCAGTGGCGCACCGGGGGCACGGAGGGCGACCCGGTGACGGTCGGCGGCACCCCGGCCGACCTGCTGGGCTGGCTGGCGGGCCGGCGCGACGGCGCGGGACTGGAAACGGGTGGCGCTCCGCTGCCCGTCCTGCCCGCGCTATAGGGTGATCTCCATGACGTACAGCGGAGCGGTCGAGGTCGGCGGACCTGCGGACGTACACGAGTTGGCCGATCTGATGATCTCCAAGGTCGCGGTCGGACCGATGAACAACAACGCCTATCTGCTGCGCTGCCGCGCGACGGACGAGCAGCTGCTCGTCGACGCCGCCGCCGAGCCGCACACCCTGCTCTCCCTGATCGGCGACGGCGGCATCGCCTCGGTGGTCACGACCCATCAGCACGCGGACCACTGGGGCGCGCTGCGCGAGGTCGTGGACACCACCGGAGCGCGCACGTACGCTGGCCGGCACGACGCCGAGGGCATCCCGGTGCCGACCGACGTACTGGTCGACGACGGGGACACGATCCGCGTGGGCAATGTGGAACTGACGGCCCGCCACCTGGTCGGCCACACCCCGGGCAGCATCGCCCTGGTGTACGACGACCCGCACGGTCACGCGCACGTCTTCACCGGCGACTGCCTCTTCCCGGGCGGCGTGGGCAACACCCACGACGACCCCAAGGCCTTCGCCAGCCTCCTCCACGACGTCGAGACCAAGATCTTCGGCGAGCTGTCCGACGAGACCTGGGTCTACCCGGGCCACGGCAACGACACGACGCTGGGCGCCGAGCGCCCCCACCTCGCGGAGTGGCGCGAGCGCGGCTGGTGACACCGCCGGGCCGGTGACGAACGGCCGGTGACGAACGGCCGGTGACGAACGGCCGGTGACGAACGGCCGGTGACGAACGGCCGGTGGCGGGGGGGGGGGGGGGGGGGGGGGGGGGGGGGGGGGGGGGGGGGGGGGGGGGGGGGGGGGGGGGGGGGGGGGGGGGGGGGGGGGGGGGGGGGGGGG